>CAUJDU010000087.1 GCA_963169585.1 Actinomycetota bacterium
AAAATCGGAAAAATGGCAATTATCTAGAAAATACCCTGGAAAGTCTTTACATGGATATACCGATTTGGTGTAGAATGTACCAATTAGCTATTCGGGTAGAAGATAGTTCAGGGGAGAACATTTATGGATGAGCAAGAAAACGTTATATCGGTTATCGAATACGACGGCAACGACCCGATTATTCTTCTCGAAAAAGAACTCCGCAGACTCCCCGACATTCAAGCTGCTCGCGTGGTGGCAGGTTACGATGGTGAACCTAGCGAAGTTCATATTGTGGCTTCACCTAACAAAGCACCGAAACAATTAGTTCGTGATATTCAGTCTGTTGCTATTGCTAGTTTTGGTTTCGACATCGACCGCCGAAGGATTTCAATTGTACAAATTGATGCACCTGAAGTTGATTTTATTTTAGACCGCGATTTCCGACCACTAATTTTGGGTATTACTTCTGAAACTACCGGTTTGCGTTCTACCGTAAAAGTTTCGCTTCAATATGAAGATACACAAGCACTCGGATTTGCTGAAGGTTCCGTTGCTTCAGCAGCGCGACACCGTTTAATCGCACAAGCTACCCTCGATGCGCTACGACAATTAGAGCCGCTCGCAGAATCTTTGGATGTGGATGCGGCACAGGTTGTCCGAATTGGTGGTGCAGATGTTGCAGTTACAACAGTGATCTTTGTTTTGCCACCTGATGAGCAAATAGTATCTGGATCCGCAATTGTTCGCCAAAACAATGAAGCTGACGCGATTGCTCGCGCAGTCCTCGATGCGACAAACCGCCGTCTCAATATCCTTGTAAACAAGCAAAACTAGGGTAGAACTTTTCGTAAATTAAAGGCTTTCTTCCCTAATATGGTTGACATGGATAGCCAAGCGCCTAATCAACCTGCTGATCCTATTTTACTTAGACGAGAAATAATTCGCGCACGCGTAAAGCTTGGGAAACGTGTCGGCTATTCGTTAATGACAATTTCGATCATTGCGATGTTTTTATGTATCCCATTTGGCTGGCCAGCTTTTCTAACTATAACTTCAATGGTTACTTTTACTCTTAGTTGTATTGTGCTACCGCTGCCAATTATTTTTGGCTACGCGATCAAAGCTGCCGAAAAAGAAGATCGAAAAATCGGATTCAACTAACCGCCTAACCGTTGGGCTTGTTTTAGCTGTTCCGAGTGGGTATATCACGCCCAACGCTACGGGAAATTGCTTCGCGGATCTCTTGATCACTCTGACTTGCTGTAAATCTTAAAACCGTCCAGCCAGACAAAACAAGATCATTTTGACGTTTACGATCATCATCAAAGATGTTACGACATCGATGAAATTGGAATCCATCAACTTCAATTGCAATCTTTTTTTCTAACAACGCAATATCAATACGGTAATGATTCCTGTTAGCGACAACCGCTTGTTGTAACGCTATTTTACCGTTAAAGACATTTTTAATTTGCCTCAAAACACGAACTTCCAATGCACTATCTACATTTTTGATTTCATTATCAACATGAAGATAGAACTTTATGATCTCCTCTACTCGAGCTTTTGAGCGCCCAGGAGCAGGACTTACTGATTCAAGCGCAGAAATAATCTTCTGATTACACGTCATCTCCTTTCTTATAGCTTCATCAATAACAGATGCCAAAATAGAGGGTGGAAGGTGCATTGCGCTTTCTATTATTGCAACCTCTAAAGGAACTTGAGGAATTCCGTTTACTATTTCACGCCTAGAAAATGGATGTTTATAAATAGAACGATGCAAACTTAGCGATGTTCTACGATTCGATGAACGAGGAAGGGTCACATGAAATGGAATGGGTATCCGTTGCCGAAAGGAAACAAACTTTTCAGTAAGCAACCCTGAATTTATAAGTGCAGATTCATGTGAAAGTAGAGCTCGGGGGCCGCAATGTAACACTTCTACTATTGCTCTTGAACGCCATGTACTGTCGAATGATTTAACTTGAAAAATTCCTCGATCCAACTTGAAAAAATGATTGTTCTTCAAAAGATTGTCTAGCGAACCACGAGGGATCCCTCGATCAATTAGTTGAAAGACCGCAAATATTCCATGCTGTGGTGTGGCTACATCAAAGACTGTTTCTAAATAAGACATGTTCTTCCCACCTATAAAAATTGTGGGAAGCAACTTCAGGTTACTGGCAACCTACGACAAAAACCTCGTGTTGGGCGTGATATACCCACTCAGAACAGTTAAAACACACCCAACGCGAGAGAGGATTAGGAGAGGACGCGCTCGAGTAGCGCAGCACGAATATACAATCCGTTTTCTACCTGATCCCAAATTGCACTCCGCGGATCTGCATCCGTTGCCGGATCGAGTTCACCCGTTCGAGGCAAAGCATGCAACAGAATTGCATCAGACTTCATTTTCGAAAGCTCACGATCACCAACGGGAGAATACACATCTAACTCAAGACCTTCCCATCTCTCTTTTTGAGGACGAATCACATGCAAAATATCTAGGTCAGAAATTACATCTCCAAGCTTATTAGTTGTAACAACTGTTGCACCTTTAGCTTCAAGTTCATCTTTAAAATCTTGAGAAATTTGCATTGTCTTATCAGCAACGAATGAAAACGTAATTCCCGGCTTAGCCATCCTCAACATTAACCGTACTTGAGAAAACATTGTTCGAGAATTTATTAGATCGCCATAAGAACACACATGAGAGATGGAATCTAGACTCCTGCGTTCTTGAATAGTGAAAACATCCAATAATCCTTGGGTCGGATGTTCTTGCGAACCAACACCAGCACTTATCACAGGTACGGTTACATGCTCACGAATGATATCAACAGTGTCGTGTGCTTTACGCCGTACAACAATTGCATCCGCATATTTTTCTATTACACGCAAAGTATCGCTTAGCTGTTCGCCTTTCGCAGAGCTAGTTGATTCTGGATTATCAAAACCAATTGTCTTTGCACCAATTCTTTGTGCAGCTGTATCGAAAGAAAGTTTTGTTCGTGTAGATGGTTCAAAAAAAGCAAGTGCAACAACTGGTTCATTGCCTGGAGATCTAGAATAAATAGAGCTAGAAGAAAAACCTTTTTCCTTAAATTCAGCTGCTCTCGCAAAAATATCTGACACCACAGAATCGCTTAAATCATCGACACTTAGCACATGTTTAGAAGGATCAGACTTTTTTGTCATTGCTTCCATTCTACGAGATAAATCTATGTTCCATAGAATAGAACCCATGAAACAAAGAACTCTTGGAAATAGCTCAATAGACGTATCAGAAGTTGGATTTGGCGTGTGGACCATATCTACCAACTGGTGGGGACAAGCTCAAGATGCAACCCTCATGCTTGACACAGCATTTGATTGTGGGATTAACTTCTACGATACTGCCCCAGCATATGGTGA
>CAUJDU010000088.1 GCA_963169585.1 Actinomycetota bacterium
GAACCATGTTCGACAAAATTCGGGTCAACCCCTCGTTCAAATCTTGCAGAAGCCTCGCTTCTCAACCCAAGCCTTTTAGATGTTTTTGAAATACTATCAGCAGCAAAATATGCAGACTCTAAATATACAGTCTTTGTGGTCTCATATGTTCCAGAATCCAGACCACCCATGACACCAGCAACACTGCGTGCTTGGCCATCGTCTGTTGCTATAACTAAATCTTCTTCTAATAATTCTCTTTCTATTTCATCGAGTAAAACAATCTTCTCACCCTGGTTTGCCCGTCGTACAACAATTTTATTTGTACCAAAATGATCTAAATCAAATACATGTAGCGGCCTACCCCATTCAAGCATCACATAATTCGTTACATCAACAACGTTGTTTATTGATTTTTGATCACACTTTGCAAGACGGTTAACCATCCAATCCGGAGATGGGCCAACTTCGACCGATAAAGTACGCCCAACAAAACGAGGACAGTTATCGGGATCTAGAACCTCGACTTGGGCTTTTGGTAATGAAGAATCAACTTCTACATCATCCAGAAACTTTGTAACGTCAGGAAGCTTTAGCTCTTGAGAAAATGCTGCACAAAGTTCACGTGCGATACCAACAATAGACATAGCATCAGGTCGGTTGGGCGTTATGGACAAATCAATTATCGAGTCATCAAGTCCAAGAGCTTCTAAGGCATCCGTACCCGCAACTAAATCATTGTTTAGCTCCATTATTCCATCATGATTTTCGCCTAAATTAAGTTCTCTTGCAGAACAGAGCATCCCATCAGAAATAATTCCGCGAATTTTTCTTGCTTCTAGCTTGAACCCACCAGGTAATGTAGAGCCACTAGGTGCATAGGGAACGGTTAACCCCGCTCGAACGTTTGGAGCTCCACAAACAATTTGTTTTTGTTCGCTTCCCGTATCAATATCTACCAGTTTTAACTTATCTGCATCGGGATGTGGATAGGTGTTAAGAACCTTAGCTATTATCACTCCACGGATCTCATCACCAGGCCGGTCAACACCTTCAACTTCAAAGCCAAGTTGGTTTAGCATGTCTACATACTCTTCAATAGAATTATTGATGTCCATAAAATCTGAAAGCCACGAAATAGGTATCTTCATTACATTACCCTCTTAATATTGTTCCAAGAACCGAACATCATTATCAAAAATGAGCCGAACTTCATCTATGTTATATTTCAACATTGCAATTCGATCTATTCCAAAACCAAAAGCAAAACCTTGTACTTGTTCAGCATCATATCCGACTGCCTCAAAAACATTTGGATCAACCATTCCACAACCACCAAGTTCTATCCACCCAGTGTGACTGCAAACTCGACATCCGCTCATCTCACAAAATGGACAAGATACACCGAATTCAGCCGACGGTTCAGTAAAAGGAAAAAATGATGGGATCAGTCTCGTACGAGTGCTCTCACCCAAGAAACGCTTCATGAATGTTTCAATCGTTCCACGCAAGTCTCTAAGAGTTATATTCGTATCGACAGCTAAACCTTCGATTTGATGAAACACTGCTGCATGTCTGGCATCAATTGCTTCATTACGATAAACGCGTCCTGTAGCAATCGTGTATATAGGCGGTGGACCTGCCAGCATCCTACGTATTTGCACTGGAGAGGTATGCGTACGCAGCACTGATTGCTCTCCATCTCCCGCATCAACATATAAAGTATCCTGCATAGCTCTAGCAGGGTGAGCAGGAGGAACATTGAGTGCCTGAAAGTTATGCCAGTCGGTTTCTACTTCAGGACCTTCACTTAAGGAATAACCCATAGAGAAAAAGATATCTTCTAATTCTCTTTTCATCTGTGTCACTACATGCAAATGTCCGTGAGATCGACCATGTGTACCAGATGATAAATCTAATCTTTCAGATTCATATTTTACTTGATTTTCTTTCTCTTGAATTTCCTGAGATTTTTTTTCTATGATCTCCAACATGGCTTCTCTATAAACATTAAGTGCCTTGCCAACTATTGGTTTATCTTCGTTCGCTAAATCTTTTGCTCCTCGTTTTATCTCAGAATATATTGAAGTTTTTCCTAGATATTTATTATCGAGCTCAGCCAAACTAGTGCTATCAGTAATCTGTGCTAATTCTTCGGTTGCTAAATCTCTCGCGGATTCGAGTTTTGAAGATATCTCAGAAGCATTCATTGTACTTTTAGTCCCTCTTTATTTTTGTAAAACCGAAAGATGATAGGCAATGATCGTGGCTGTCATTGCTACATTTAGCGATTCACACGATTCTTCCATATTAATCGATACGCCAAGTGTATTATTTTCAAAAAATTCTGTCACAAACCCATTTGCTTCTGAGCCAAATGCAATTGCAGGGTTTTTCTCGAAATTGATAGTTTGTAGCTCATCTTCCTTTGAGGCTTGCGCCTTATATATCTTTCTGCCATCAAGAATTCTTTCTAATTGGTATGGCTCGATGCTAGCAACAGGAATACCAAAAATCATTCCAGCACTTGAACGAACGACTTTTGGATGGAAAGGATCACATCCGCCAACCATAACGACCGCTCCAATCCCAAATGCTCGCGCAGAACGAATAATCGTTCCTACATTGCCTGGATCTGAAACATTATCAAGGACGATAACCGGCTTATTGAAAAGTACACCCTTAGCTAGCTCTTCCGGGTTAAATACCGGCATTTTACATATGCCGATTGCACCTTGAGGATTAGTTGTTGTCGCGATTTTCTTAGCTGTTTTGTCATCGATTTTTACAACTTGGGCATCAATGTTCTGCAATCTCGTATCGCTGTCATCTAGAACAAAGATGCTCTCAAATTTGGCTCTGGCACTAGCAGCTCCGGCAATGGCCCTGTATCCCTCAACTAGAACTAGTTTTGCCTCATCACGTGCCGATGAGCTTACGCCTAATCGCGCAAGTTCGAGTATCCGGTTACGACTCAGCTGTGGCTCTGTCATCAGAAATAGATGATCTAAGCGTTAAGTGCAGCTTTAGCTTGTCCCACTAGTCCAGCAAATGCATTTGGATCACTAACTGCTATCTCAGCAAGCATTTTACGATCAACCTCGATCTGGGCATTTCTCAATCCAGCAATAAATTGTGAATAACTAATATCATTTAGTCGACAAGCCGCATTGATTCGGACTATCCAAAGTCGACGAAATTCACCCTTCTTTGCTCTTCTATCCCGATATGCATATTGTCCGGCTTTCATTACCGCTTCGTTTGCAGCTCTTAGCGTGCGGTGACGTGCACCTCGGTAACCTTTGGCATTAGCCAAAATAGCCTTACGTCCTTTTTTCGCGTGAACAGATCTTTTTACGCGTGCCATCTTCTTGTCTCCTCTATCTAACTAATACTTATCGCTTACCAAGTAAACGCATAACTTTTTGTGCGTCTTTGCCTACTACTTCTCTCTCTTCAGCTAATCGGCGCTTACGTGCAGATGTTTTCTTAGAAAGTAAGTGAGCTCGACCATGTTGTCGGCGCAATATTTTTCCTGAACCTGATATTTTGAATCTCTTTTTTGCTGATTTATTTGTTTTTACTTTTGGCATTTCTCTCCTTGTTCACGCAAACGCAATTATGATTCGGCATCTAGATCTATACCATCTAGTTCTTCGTGCCTCGTTAACGCTTCGTTTTTCTTTACTTTCGCTTTTTCTTGCTTTTCCTTTTCATCTAAAGGAGCAGCATTCCCTTCGATCCTGTCTAGGGTTGAAAGGTTTTTATAAACCTTTTCTCCTCTTTCTAGCTGCTTTTTCTCTGTACCCTTTTTCGGTTTCACAGTTGAGCTAAGCAACATCGTCATATTTCTTCCATCTTGCAAAGGTGCTTGGTCCACTAGAGCAATTTCTTCTAAATCACTAGCAACTCTTTGAAGTAATTCTCTACCAAATTCAGGATGAGCCATTTCTCGACCCCTGAACATGATCGTTAATTTTACTTTTGAGCCCTCACCAAGAAATTTACGAACGTGATTCATCTTTGTTTGATAATCATTCTCATCAATTTTTGGTCGAAATTTCATTTCCTTGATAACAATATTTGTTGCTTTTTTTCGTGCTTCTTTCTTCTTTTGTTCTAGCTCGTATTTATACCGACCAAAATCCATGATCCTACAAACTGGTGGCTCTGAGCCTGGAGCTATTTCTACTAAATCAAGATCAACTTCTTCAGCTAAAGCAATAGCATCATTTATAGACCTAATTCCTAGCTGTGAACCGTCGTCACCAATCACTCTTACTTCGCGTGCACGAATCTGATCATTTATACGAGTTTCTATTGTTGCGATGTGGCCATCACCCCTTCTCTAGTTACTTGAACTTTCTATTCAAGCCGAGAAAGCAAAGCCACTGTTTGCAGAATCCTGCATACACTTCGTGCCATCAACCCCGACGAAAGTCTCTGACCATATTCACGCTAAGATGTAACGTAAATAACAGAGTTTTGTGAGGTGGAACGTAAAGGCGTTCACTTTCTCTTTTATTTAAGACTAGAAAGGTTAGCATATGACAGGCTTGTGGACACCAAACGGGGAAATTCACCCCGAAAATAACGAAAATAAGAGTGATCCACAATCTGGACAAACTCCTGCAGGCATGGAAGATGTATTCGAAGGCATGAGTGAAGAAGAAAAGCAAGCTGCACTTGAGCAAATCACCAAGATGCGAGCTGACCTGCTAGCTACGCCAGCCATCGATATCATTGGAAACCATATCGTTGGATTCTACGAGCTCGCGAGCGTACATTTAAGCGAAGCGGCAAGTGCTAGCGGAACTGAGAAGGAAGAACGGCTAGCTCAAGCTTCGCTATGCATAGACGCAATGTCCAGCGTTGTCTTAGGTTTAGGAGATCGTATGGGTCAACATGCCCAGCCACTTCACGCTGCACTTTCTCAAATGCAATTAGCTTTTTCTCAAGTTAAAAGTGGAGAAGTTCAACAGAGTTAATTCGACGTTACTCGAATAAGCGAAATATCTACCGCTTCAAATCTTCCACGAGGATGCCAAGCAACTTTAAAAGAGACTTGTACTCCAATGTCTATATTGCGGCTACCATCTGCAATACTCACACAATGGAATGGTAAAGATTCTCCGTATTGTGCATCAGCAACGGATATCGCACCTAAACCAACATGTTGATCAAACTGGACCACTTGCCCTTGTAGCATTTGACCAACTTCTAATACCACGTTTAAGGCCTTTTTACCCGGTAAATCCTGTTGTAGAAACTTTTTGTTTCTTCTTTGTGTTTCGAACTTCGCGCAATGTACTTATTGTTTCGATTGCACTTTGAGCCGCTTCCATTCCTTTATGACCTTGAGCACCACCAATCCGCTCTCTAGCTTGGCTCTCATTGTCCACTGTTAATACACCAAAAATACATGGGACACCTGTTGCATTAGCTACACCTGCGATACTGAGCGCACTCGTGTTTGAAACATATTCAAAATGAGGAGTATCCCCTCTTACTACCGCGCCCAAACAAACAACGGCATCAACTTCGTTGCTGGCACATTCTCGGGCAACAACAGCTAACTCTAACGATCCTGGCACATAATAAAGATCTATCTGATCTCGACCGATACCAAAAGCATCAAATTCATTTAATGCTCCGTCCAGAAGCGCATTAGTAATATCTTCATTAAATCGCGAGACAACTATCGCAATTTTGACATCTTCAATTTTTTCTATTGTGATATTAGAGTACTTTCCCATTTCATCCTTCTTAACTTTGCATTAATTGATATACGTAACGAGCCAAACAATCAACTTCGATATTTGCCTTATCTCCAATTACGGTTATTCCAAGTGTAGTATTTTCAAGTGTAGATGGAATTAATGCAACCGAAAAAGTATCTTCAGTTTTATCCGAGACAGTAAGACTCACTCCATTAATGCACACAGAACCATGTAATGCAATAAATTTAGAAAGCTCACTATCTATAGAGAATTCCATCTTTACAGAACCGTCACTGTTTTCCAATCGAACTACAACATCTATAACACCATCAACATGGCCTTGAACTAAATGCCCCCCAAGACGATCGCTCAATCTCAACGGGTGTTCTAAATTAACAGCATCTCCAACTTCTAGATTATCGATTGTAGTCTTGTTGTTTGTTTCGATTTGAGAAAAAAACTTTGCATAATCGTCTTCAAAATCTGTAACCGTCAAACAAACACCATTAATGGCAACCGAATCACCTAATTTTGAGTCTTTAAAAAATCCTGCAGAACTGAGTTTGATCTCTACCGAATCATTTTCTTTTTTTAACTCGTCTACTTTTCCTTGTGCAGAAATTATTCCAGTGAACATACAATTAGATTAGATCAAAAGTATTATCTTTTAAGATTCGCTGTTAAGCATTGCTAAGAATTGATCATCTGTACTTCTACGGTCAACTTCATATGAAGATACTTCTGCCCTTTTAGCATGTTCACACATCTCAGTTGCCGTAGCTGTAGCTTCCCACTGTGACCGGACCTCTCTAAATTCGGTAGAAACAACACCAATGCCTAATTTGCATATAGGCAGTTTAATAATCTCATTTTGCCTATTTGTAACTTCGATATAACCAACTTCGCGAGCTTCTTCATCATAATAATCCAATTTTCCATCATCGAACTTCTTGATAATTGTTTCGCATAGCGAGTCTACATTTTCTGGTACAGAAATAATCACAAATCTAGCTCCACCAATATGAGCAAGAAGAGAAGGTTGGCCTGATGTTGTAGACATGATGTTTGCCAACGTCGAACCTAGCCATTTGATTACCTTATCTCCACGACCTGAACCATATCTATCATTTATGGATTTAAACCCATCTATTTCGATATTAAAAACTGCATATTTATTAGAAGAATCAGAAACTAACTTAGCTAACTCGGTTGAAACCCTATAGGCACCAGGAAGATTCGTTAAAGCAGAAAGGTCTCTAAGCTGTTCTGCTCTACGAAGAACAGAAGAAACTCGAGCTTTAAATTCATCCCACTCAACAGGCTTTGAAATATAATCATCTGCACCAATTTCTAAACCGCGTATTTTTTCAGATCCCAAAGATTGAGCAGTAAGCAAGATAACAGAGATAGCACTCGTCGCTGGATTATCTCGAATTTTTTTACAAGTCTGAAATCCATCAAGTACGGGCATTACGATATCAAGAACAATCAAGTCTGGTTCTATCTCCAAAGCTAAGTCAAAAGCTTCTTGACCATTGGTAGCTTTATGAATTACATAGCCAAGCAATGACAGTTCTGATTCAAATTCTTCAATAAATTCTTCATCGTCGTCGGCGATGATTATCGATTTACTCATTTCAATTCTCCGCTAGGCCTGCTTTTGCTAATTCTTCCAGTTCCTTTACAGCTACACAAGGATTTGGCGAACCAAATACTGCACTACCTGCCACCAGCACATCACATCCCGCCTTGGCGGCCTGAGCAGCTGTCTCCTTATTGATACCGCCATCAATAGTGAAAACGATATCTCGATTATGTTTTCGTCTATATTCAAGCGCTTCTGAAACTTTGTTTAGAACTTCTGGAATAAATTTTTGCCCCCCAAATCCAGGGAAAACGCTCATAAATAGCAAAATATCGATATCTTCCATATACGGCTCAACAGCTGAAAATGGGGTATCTGGGTTAAAAGTAAGTCCAACATCAACGCCAGAATCTTTAATTTTCTTCAACATTTCGCCAACATTTTCCAGCTCCACATGGACAGTTATGGCATCTGCACCAGCCTCTACAAACGGCTCGATCAAAATTTCTGGCTTAGAACACATAAGATGGCAATCAAGATAACTTTTTGTATAAGGCCTTAGAGATTTAACAACCGCAGGGCCAATTGTTAGGTTAGGAACAAAATGTCCATCCATGCAATCGACGTGGATTCTGCTGGTTGCAGGAGTGACTTCATCTACAGCATTGGCTAAATGCGCGAAATCAGCTGAAAGGATACTGGGAGAAATTATAGGATACTGAGGTTGTGTATTAGTCACAGCTCTAGCCTAGTTCAGAAATAATCTTGGCCTGGACCGCATCAAGGAATTCAGGCGATGGACTTGGGTTAGCCTTAGAAAAATCAGCATCTTCCATCTTATTAATTGGCATTAAATGTATATGTACATGGGGTACCTCTAAGCCGATTATTTGATATGCGATTTTCTCACAGGGAAATGCTCTGTATATGGCTTTCCCGACTTTTTTAGAAACCGCATTTATTTTAGCTAACAATTCTTCATCTAGATCGAGCCAATGTTCGACTTCTTTAACTGGCACCACCAAAGTATGACCAGGGGCAACAGGATTGATAGTAAGAAATGCAACTACATCATCATCTCTATATACGAATCGCCCAGGAAATTCACCACTTATAATTTTTGAAAATACAGAGGCCATACCTACATACTAGAACTTTTTAAGCTTCAAGATATACATCGAATCATTTTCTTCGCTTCCTGCTAATAAATAGCCCCTACCCAGCTTCGATATCAAAGGAGAATCTAACTCTATTTCTTGTGCCAATAATTGTGGATACTCAACTTGAAGCCACTCATCAATTGCAATAGTTTCAGATCTGGAAAAAGTACATACACTATAGACAAGCTCCCCTTGATCTTTTACGTATGGGATGATGCTCTGTAGGATTTGTTTCTGTAATACACTCAATTTCTGCATATCTTCAAAAGATATATTGTGTCTCGCATCCGGTCGTCGCCTGAGCACCCCCAACCCAGAGCAAGGCGCGTCTACTAAAATTGAATCAAATTTCATTCCTCTGTCGATAGGCAATTTACAGGCATCCGCTGCAAAACAGAATATATTTTTTGCACCCACTCGCTCTTTTGTTTGAAGCAGTTTTTCTAAACGTCGAGGCGATATATCGCTAGAGAAAACATCATGTACCTTTCTCGAAATCATTACTGACTTTCCCCCAGGGGCACTGCACACATCAAGTACACGACTTTCACTATTCGCAGTTATGACACTTGCCACTAGTTGGCTTCCTTGATCTGCAACTATGTAGTCGCCTGATTTTATATATTCAGCATTTTTCAGATCACCGGTATTTGTTAACAGACGCGATTCTTTCACAATTTCGCCGGAGCGAGATTGCTCTACCTGGATAGGATTAACTTTCACAGGAGCCAATGTCACCAAAGAGGCTTGATTAAATGAATGCGAAACTTGTTCAGATAAGGAGCCAAAGACTTGTTGAGTTTCTTCTAAAATCCATTTTGGGATCGATAATTTAATATTGTCAGGTTCGTCTACAAAAAGCATTTCAGATTTATGTAGCTCTATGGCTTTACGAGATATGGCATTCACGAAACCTTTAAGTGAAAATGGGAGAACTTTTATAGTTTCGTTTAAAGCTGCATGCATATCAAAACCGTCAATAAGCTGACAAATAACCGAACGTAACCCTGCGCGTGCAATTTGGTCAATGCTCTTCAATTTGCGTGTCGATATCTTTTCTAGAGCATAATCAATCCTGATTTGTTGTCTCAAAGTTGAATACACAACTTTAGTTATCAATGCTTTATCTGAATCATTAAATTTGGACCTAGAAAGTCGTACAGGTAAAATTTCATTTGAATAAGAGCCCTGCTCACATAAAACAAGAATATCCACTATGGTTGCCCGTGTAGATTTGCCTACATTATGTATCTTTAGATTTTTAGACATCTTCCCTAGTTATCAATCTTTATTGGGAAATTATCTACACCAACACCGTTAGCCCAAGCGCTGAACTTCATTGCTGCTTTTCCTGGAGCTTGTATCTCCTCGATAACCAATACTCCATCATTTAGCGTGATCTCTCCACGTTTAGTTATCATGCCAGGCTCAAGTGAATAATTACTTCCTTCTTTTGACACAGATATTGATAGTACGCGCAACCGTTCATTATTAAAAAAGGTCCATGCACCTTTAACTAACGATCCAGCACGTACTTTTAAATCTAATTCATTAGTCGTAGATGTTGAATCAAAATAGAAATCATCAGGTCCCAACTTCTGCGCATAACTCGGCTCACCAACTTGTGGATATGGACTCTGACTGTCCAGATCGCCTAAAACCAAACCCAATAAATCAATTCCAATCGAATTTAGAGACTTAAATAACGATTCAGTATTCGTCTTAGCTCCAATGTCTACCTGTCTAGAAGCAAAAACCTCTCCTGTATCTAGCCCTTCATCCATTTTCATAATAGATACGCCAGTAAGTTTTTCACCCTCCAATATTGCCCGCTCAACAGGAGCAGCTCCCCTATATTTTGGCAATAAAGAATAATGCACATTTATACAACCAAACTTAAAATGTTCCAATATGTTAACTGGGAGAATCCTCCCATATGCAACCACTACCCCAACATCAGCTTTCAATTTTAATACCGTATCACTAAGTTCTACTTTGTTCGTTGGTTCATAAACTGTGATTCCGGCGTCTAGCGCACGTTTTTTTACAGGAGTTGGTAAGAGTTTATTACCTCGACCACGGCGCTTATCGGGCTGAGTAATAACCGCAACTATCTCATGATTTGATTCAATTAAAGCATCCAAAATTTCCATCGCAGGATTTGGTGTTCCAAAATAGACAATCTTTACTGGGTAGCTCATATGTTCAAATCAATCAAAAGGAGTAGAGCCTTTTTTGGCAATTTTTATTTTTCCTGATTCTTTAAGTTTATTAAACTCATTCCATTGTTCATCTTGTGCGCCCGCTTCTAAATGATCAAGCATAAGAATTCCATTCAAATGGTCAAGCTCATGCTGAAATAGTCTCGCCAATAGTTCGTCAGCCTCAATAATGATTTCATTCCCGTTAATATCAATACCTGTAACAGTTACTTTTTTGGGTCGTGTTAAATTTAGATAAATACCAGGAATGGAAAGACACCCTTCTTCATAGTCCCAAGAACCTGAAGACTCTACCAACTTAGGATTAAACAAAACCTTAGGTTCTCCATCCTCATCGTAAACAAAGAAATTCTTTTGAATTCCAACTTGGGTGGCAGCTAAACCAATCCCTGGAGCATCATACATTGCTTCAAGCATCGACTCACAGGTAGTTATTAGTTTTCCGTCAATATCTTCAACGTCATCTGCGACAACTCTAAGAACTGGATCCCCTGCGATTCGAATAGTCTTCATATATCTATTCTATTGGAGATTCGCTTAATTTGCGTAAAAGTTTTCTATGTAGCTTCGCTCCATGCGATAAAAGTCGGCCTTTTCGTACTTGACTAGTGATTTTTTCTAGTTGCAACAAACGGAAATAGATATCATCATAAAGTGTTGCATCCTCTAAGTATCTAAACGCCTGGCGAATATCTTCAAGCTCACCACGAATCTTTTGATATTCTTTCTCTAATTTCTTTTCATTTTTACGGTAAGTCTTTAATTCTTTCTCAGAAACATTTGATCCTTGGTCTGAACCTGTTCCTTCTTCATAGCTTGATTTCTGGAGAGTACCCATAGAAATATCCTAATCGTATCTATCTATATAGACGGAGCATTTATTTCGAGACATAAAATGACGTAAATCAGCGTTATATTTATCATAAAGATCTTCGTGGCTCTTTGCGCGTATCAATAAGGAACTTTGTATATCACCAGTTTCAACACCTACAATATTATCTTTATTAATTGATTCATATAACGTTTCGATGGCATCACTGCTTGACAGTATTTTAGCTGTTGCAAAATATGGAGCCAGCTGCAATTGTTCCCTCAAAAGCAAATCCCTACGAGTATTTGAAACAAAATCACTTAAGAGGAGCTCTTGAATAATTTGGTTTTTAGGCACTCGGGTTGAAAGTATCACTGGCTTTGAAATATTTGATTTCTGTAGTGCCCTTACCGCTCGATTTACGAGCACTAATGTTTGATTAAATGCACTTTGACTATTCCTAAAAAGTAAAGAATCAAAATCTATAAAAATATAGCTCCCTGTAGATTGAATTATCTTTCTGTCATGGAGAATCGCTTCCGTCCCAACAAATAAACATGGCTCTGTCAGATTATCTAAATCTGACCTTGTCTCTTTTCTCAATTCCTGGACCCGATAGTTTGGGAACATCTTTATGGATTCATTTATAATACTAGGTATACCCTTCCTTAGTTTTTTTAAAGCCGTACCTCTACATTCAAGACAAACTATAGCTCTACTAGTTTTACAGTTCTTACAGTAAAGTTCCTCGTTGATATCCGCTATCAGGCTAACGCTGTGGTTACATATTTCACATTGAGCAATAGTTTGACACGTTTGACAGCTAAGCAAGCTTGCTGCAGATTTATTATTTAAAATAATAGCGCTATTTAGATTGGCATGAATCGTCTGATGTATTGTTTCAACGATTTCTCTTGAAAATATTCCCAATGCAGGATCAGCACTCGTTTTATCATCAAGAAATATATTTGGCCAAGTTTTTTGTTCAGCACGCTTATCTACAACTTCAAAATCCTTAGTATTTACTGATGGAACAGAACTAATAACTACTAATTCAATCGATCGACCTTCACAGATTTTACTTGCAACATCAACTGCATTCCAATATGGGCTCCGTTCTTCGTGTAACTGTTCATAAGAGTCATCGAGAATAATTATCGCTTTGCAATCACTCATTGGGGCAAACAAGGATTTACGCCCACCAAGAACAACACAATTCTTAACTGTTGCATTCTTGAAAACAATAGATGTGACGTTTTCGTCCAATCCATAATTAACAACTTTCTTACCTAGGCTTTCTAACCACATGGAAAATCTAGATTGTTGTTCGGGGGTACATATCAAGGTAGAACCCGATTGAGCTAAGTGAGATTCAATAATCTCTCTCCTGTTTGCCCTTGGATCAACAAGGATAAGCTTTCTAGAATATTTTTCACCACATTCCAGTTCTTCGTGTCGTAAATCATTAACAATAGTTTTTGGTGAACTTGACCTTAAAAAGGTTACCGGAGACGATAGATAGTGCTGTGAAAGGCTTTCACACAAATCAATCATATGAGAAGGTGGACCATCACTTACATATTCAATAACATCTTTTAGCTTCTCGGGATCTAATGGTTTAGAGTTTTCATTAATCGAAGAAACTAAAGTCTCTTTAGTTTCACAAACCCAACCTTTTGTTCTTCGCCCATTAAAATTTATTCGGACAATAGAACCTACAACTATTCTTTTGGGCTTTTTTGTAGCCTTAGACACTCGATACCAATAGGACTTCTCTACTTTTACGACGTCTGGAATTACTCTTACGAACATCTATAGAAAATTATGGTAAAGAAAAATAACGTTTCAGTTCATCAACATAATTATCTACATGTTCCCAAGTGAAGGACTCTTCATTCCTGCCAAAATGTCCATATGAGGCTGTCGGCCTAAACCGTGGCTCGAGGAGAGCAAAATTATTGATAATAGCTCCTGGGCGTAAATCAAAAATTTCGTTAACAGCTCTCTTAATTTGTTCTACATCAACCTTATTCGTATCAAAGGTTTGAATATTTAAACTAACCGGCTCTACAACACCAATTGCATATGCGACCTGAATTTCGCATTGTGAAGCTAGCCCTGCTTTAACAATACTTTTAGCAACAGCACGAGCAGCATATGCCCCACTTCGGTCAACTTTAGTTGCATCTTTACCAGAAAAAGCCCCTCCACCGTGACGTGCATATCCACCATAAGTGTCAACAATAATTTTTCTTCCGGTTAACCCTGTATCCGCACGTGGACCTCCAAGCACAAATGAACCAGAGGGATTAATCAAAAACTGGGTTTGATCTATTGACATACCTTCAGGTGCTGTAGGTTTTATTATTCTCTCTACAACATCATTTTTTAACTTGTCTAGTTCAATCCCTGGCTCGGTTTGTGTAGATACCACTATGGACGGTACAGATACAGGTTTACCATTTTCATAATCAATAGTAACTAATGATTTACCATCTGGGCGCAGGTAAGAAAGCTCGCCGGATTTACGAGACAGTGCTAGTTCTTTCGTGATCCTATGAGCCCACCAAATCGGCATTGGCATAAAGTCAGGTGTTTCATCGCATGCATAACCAAACATTAATCCTTGATCACCTGCACCAATTTTCTCAGGATCTAGATTAATAATCTCATTTTGATCTAAATAAGCTCTATCAGAAACTCCTTCAGCAATTTCGACAGATTGCTCATCAATGGCAACCATAACACCACAAGCATTACCATCAAATCCAGATTCATCTTGATCATAACCCGCATCTTTAATAACTCTACGAGCAACCGAAGCAACATCTACATATGCACTAGTAGAAATTTCTCCTGCAACTACAACTAATCCAGTTGTCAACATAGTTTCACATGCAACTCGGCCATATGGATCTTGCTCGAGGATTGCATCTAATACGCTGTCACTTATTTGGTCAGCAAGCTTATCTGGATGCCCTTCTGTAACTGATTCTGATGAAAACAACATATCTATCTCTTCTTTTCTTAATTTCTTGAACGCTTTTTATCTATCATATCGATAATTTCGAAGGCTAAGACCTGTTTTGACTGTACGTCAAGTTTTACAGGCAATGTTTGATCTCGGTCAAATACCCATACTTCATTTGAATCGCTACCAAATTTCGATTCTACATTGGAAATATCATTTGCAATCAGCATATCTACATTTTTTGATTTAAACTTTTGCGTTGCATTCTCGATCACATTTTCACTCTCAGCTGCAAAACCAACAACAAATGTTTGTTGGTTTTTCTTTGCAACCACAGCTTCTAAAATATCAATGGTTGGGACTAAATCTATAGAACCAATTAAATCTTTTCGTTTAAGTTTCTGCGTTAAAACTTTGTCAGGCTTGAAATCTGAAACTGCAGCTGCCATGACAACCACATTGGCTCTATCAAGATTTTCAATTACACAATCGTACATTTCGTCAGAAGTTTCAACGTCGTGCCTTTCGATTTCTTGATCACAGTCCAGCTCAGATGATGTTATTAAAATCACTTTATAGCCACATGCATTTGCCGCATTAGCAAGGGCATGGCCCATTTTTCCTGAGCTTCTATTTGCAATTACACGAACAGTGTCTATTGGCTCTCTTGTCCCGCCAGCGGTTATAAGAAATACAGGAGAATTCGTCATATTTTGTGTTTCAAATTTCACTTCTTCATCTATGTTATTAACTGGAATAGCATCTTTTAGAGTTGTTAGTACTTCTTCTATTATTTTTTCCGCTTCACTCAACCTGCCGCGTCCGCTATCACCGCCAGCTAGTTCGCCTAATTCAGGACCTATAATTTTTGCACCACTATTTTTTAGTTTGTCAATATTTTCTTGAGTTCTTAGATTATCGTACATTTCTTCATGCATTGCCGGCGCAATAATTACTGGTGTTGACTGAGGAGTACATAGAAGAGTTGAAGACACAATATCGTCGGCTAAACCATTTGCTATCTTCGCAATAGTCGACGCAGTCGCAGGATATACGATTACAAAATCAGAAGTCTTACCTAAGGTTGTGTGTGCTATTGCCCCTCGATTATCCCAAAGATCATCAAAAACAGGTTCACTTGCTAAAGCAGAAAAGGTAGCACTTCCCACAAAACGTTTTGTAGACGGCGTAATGGCGACAGAAACAAATGCGCCAAGTTTTCTCAACGTACGAACAAGATAGACGCTCTTATATGCTGAGATACTTGCTGAAACGCAAACTAGAACTTTAAAACCTTTCAGCGGCTGGTCAAGCTCACTCATAGGATTTTTAAGCTATTGAAGGATCGGTTGGGTCTTGTTCCTCTTCAGCTGATGTCGATTGAACCGGAATCTCAATATCTATTTTTGCTTCTGCAAGCTCTTTGATATCTTCCTCTTCAATAGGCATAGCGATGATATCGCCATTGGAGATCTCTTCTAAAGCAATCGAAAGTGGTTTTCTAGAAACTGATGTAACTTGAGGAGGGACAATTCGACCCAAACCCTCACCAAGTTGGTTGTAATAATCGTTGATCTCACGAGCACGTTTTGCAGCCAAAGTCACCAATGTAAACTTCGATCCAGCATTCTCCAAAAGTGTTTCCATGCCAGGATCCATAAGTGATGTTTTCTTGTCCATATAATAAACCGCCTTTAACGAGATTGAATATTCTACACTTTTGAGTGAAAGTTTCCCAACTTACCCCTAAATAAGTAGGAATTCTAGCCTTTTGATATAAAATCTTTCACTATAGAAGTTAGCTCAGATAGAGCTCGTCCAAGATCATCATTGATGACCAATGCCGAAAAATGTGGTACAACTTTCTCTTCTTTTGCAGCTGCAGTCAACCTTTTTTCGAGAATAGCTTCTGTCATTGTCGGATCCTCGCGCTCTAACAAACGCCGACGTTGGATTTCTTCACTTGGAGCTTTAACAAAAATCAAAAAGGCTTGTGGGTAAAGTTCTTTGATTTTCATTGCTCCTTGCACATCAACCTCTAATAGAACAGATTTACCCGCATCTAAATTATCTTCTATAGGGGCTTTAGGTGTGCCTTTCCAATCTCCATAAACTTCAAAATATTCGAGCATGCCCCCGTTCATCGCTAATTCTAAAAAATCATCCTCATTTAAGAAAAAGTAATGTTCACCCTCATTCTCGTGTGGCCTAGCTGCACGAGTAGTTGCAGAAATACTCAGATAAAGTTCTGGCATTTTTTTCATTAGCTCAGATACCAATGTTCCTTTACCGACACCAGAAGGCCCGGCAATCACAATTAGCTTTCCTTTTTTTTGAATCTCAGATGTCATTAGTCCTAAATTTCCTTAAGTTTATTGGACGATTAATTTTGTTTGATTAGGTCAACGACGACGAAAACTTAGCCAACAAGGCCGCTTTTTGTTTTGTACCTAATCCGCCAAGCCTACGTGATTCTGCGATTTCGAGTTCTTCCATTAGTCGTTTTGCTTTTACTTTACCGACACCAGGTAAAGATTCAATAACAGCAACAACTTTTAATTTCGCCAAGATTGGATTTGCATCTGCTTCTTTGAATAAACCGGGGAGATCGAGTATCCCCATTTTCAAACGTTCTTTCACTTCAGCGCGAACACGACGTGCAATTGCAGCTTTTTCTAGAGCTGCAGCTCTCTGTTCTGGAGTTAGCTGTGGTGGTGTCGGCATTGATAGTCCTTTCTCGACTTTTGCATGTTTTATTTAAAACTGCTGGTCACTGACTATAGTCCTACCTGATGTGGGATTTTCGGATACTCTCATTTTAGGAGGCCTGGCCCGGCAAAAGGTATAAAAACATACATGCTTGTATGTTGCATTTTGTCCCTTTTGCCGGGCCAGGCCTCCTTTAATGGAGGGCTTTTTCTACTTCCTCATAAACACGTTTGGCAGCGCCTAAAGGATCCTTATCACCATAAACTGCTCGACCTAGAGCGATCCATGTTGCGCCATCTCTAATCGCATCATATGGTGTAGCGACCCGAGTTTGATCATCGCTGCTTTGACCGCTCAGCCTTATCCCTGGAACTAATGCTTTTACAGATTTAGAAAAGTCGCGAACTGTGCTTAGTTCATGCGCAGAACAAACCAGATCACAACCAACTTCATCTATCCACGAAAGTCTCTGCGAAAAAGCACGGTGATCTGGAGGGAGTGAAGTCAAAACCGTTACTCCTAATAATATTGGCGTATCAACTCCAGCTTCTTTTGCTCCTTGTTCTAAACCTCGTTTAGCAGCCAAAAGCATCTCTTTCCCACCGCTAGCATGAACAGTTGTCATAGCAATACCTCTAGATGCATGTACAGCAAGACTTCTCTCAACAGTATTTGGAATATCATGAATTTTCAGGTCTAAAAATACCTTTTTTCCTAGATCTTGCATCGCCTGTATTGCGTCTAGGCCGGCTTGAGCATAAAGTTCACTGCCTACTTTTACATAGCTAAAATATTCACTTAATGATTTTGTTAGGCTAATTGCAGAATTTAGGTCTCCCACATCCAGGTTCAAAACCATTCGATCTGTAATTTCTAGGTTTATGGCTGTCATTTCTTCACCTTTCGTGGGGGTCTGATCCGACAAAAGGTACCTCAAGGTGTACCTTTTGTCGGATCAGACCCCCAAATCGATTGAACCAACTAATTCGTTGACATTTGCAACGCCAGTATCGAAACAAAATTCTTTAAGTTCATGAGCTATTTTTACAGGTGCATTCGGATCAATAAAAACAGCCGTTGCAACACCAACAGCATTAGCACCACACATCATCATTGAAGCTGCATCTACTCCGTTTGAAATACCGCCTGTACCAATAATTCCTACATCAGGAAACGCTTTTCGGACCTCAAACACACCTTTTTGAGCGATCGGTAATATACCTTGCCCCGAATATCCTCCAGGACCTTTACCCAAGATTGGTTTTCTGGTGTAAGGATCTAAAGCTAAACCCATAGAAGTGTTAAACAGAGTCAGTATATCTGCTCCCCCATCAATCGCAGCTCCAGCAATATCTGTTATAGAAGTAACTCCACTTGAAAGTTTGACACTGATAGGAATTGTATTACCTATTTCGTTTCGTACACGTTTAGTTATTTCACGAGTATCGTTCTCGCTTTGAGCAAATAGGTGATTCCCTCTTTCAGTATTTGGACAACTTAGATTTATTTCTAAAGCAATAAATGAATCTGCTACAGGTGCAATCAAGCTTGCAGCTTTGGAATAGTCATCATAATTTTGACCCCAAATAGCCATTATGAATCTTCCATTTGCTTTCTTTATTTTTAAATAACCATCTTCTAACCAATTTGATATGTCAGGACCTGGTAGGCCAACGGAATTCATCATGCCAGTACTGACTGCAGCAACTCTTGGTGATTTATTACCATGAGATTCAAAATGAGCTAATGACTTAATAGTAATTGCACCAACCTCCTCTGGGTCAACGATTTCAAAAAGCTCATTTGAGTGTCCGAAACTACCAGAAGCCCCAATTACCGGATTCGGTAACTTAAGCATTCCGGATCGAGTCGGAATTTGAGTGCTTAGATCAATCTGCATTTTATCCTTTTGACTCAAGTGTTAATTGGGTGTTGTTATATAGATTCTGTAAACTCACCACGTCAACTTCAACTTCTCGCCATTTGGCTATACCTGCCACCAATGCGCGTGCAGCGGCGATTGTTGTAACACATGGAATTTTAAACTTGGTCGCTGCTACGCGGATATGTTGCCCATCAGTTCTAGTGCTCCTACCTCTAGGCGTATTGATTACAAGATCAATTTTTCCTGATGACATTAGATCGATCGCATCATCGCCATATTCATCGCCGACTTTGGCTATTACATGGTCTACTGGAATTGAATTAGAAACAAGCCAACTGGCAGTACCAGTAGTAGCTGCAAATCTAAATCCAAGATTGGAATATTGTCTGGCGATATCAATCGATCTTCCTTTGTCCCGATCAGCTATAGATATGAAAACTACTCCTGAGTCTGGAACATTCATTCCTGCTCCGATTTGGGACTTGTAGAAGGCCTCCCCAAAGGTGGTTCCGAGACCCATCACTTCTCCTGTAGATCTCATTTCAGGACCTAATACCGTGTCAACTTTAGGAAACCTGCCAAATGGCATAACTGCTTCTTTAACTGCAACTCGTGATGAGGATTTATAATCAACTCTTTCATCAATAACCCCATTTTTTCTACAGTATTCTAGAGTTTCACCAAGCATAACCCTCGTGGCTATTTTTGCTAGTTCAATTCCTGTAGCTTTTGCGACAAATGGAACTGTACGTGACGCACGCGGATTAGCCTCGATAACATAAACAGATTCATCTTGAACAGCGAACTGGATATTTATACATCCAATCACATTAAGACTTTGCGCAATTGATCGAGTTGCTTTTTCTATTTCTGAAATTACTTCCTCGCTTAAAGTTTGTGGCGGGATCGCACTTGCTGAATCACCTGAGTGTACACCTGCTTCTTCGATATGTTCCATGATTCCGCCAATCATGAAATCGCCGTCAACGTCACGAATTGCATCTACATCAACTTCAATAGCATCTTCCAGGAAATGATCCACCAGAGCTGGACGTTCACTAGAGAGACCACCTTCTTTGCCGAGGCTTCCCATTGATGAAAGTTCTTCCATGGCTTGGGTTAGCTGGGCTGCGTCATCTGCAATTTGCATGGCTCGCCCGCCTAAAACATAGCTTGGCCGAACTAGAACCGGATAGCCAACATCTTTTGCGATCTCTAAGGCTTCTTGGCTATCAATTGCTACACCACCTGGAGGTTGAGCAACTCCAAGAGTTTCACAAAGCTTATGCCAATGATCTCGATCTTCTGCCATATCAATGGATTTAGGTGAAGTACCTAAAATCTTATGTCCGTGTTCTTCTAAAATATTTGCAAGCTTTAATGGCGTTTGACCACCAAGAGAAACAATAATTCCTTCAGGTTTTAATGCATCGCAAATAGCTAGGACATCACCCGCAGTTAGAGGCTCGAAAAAGAGCATGTCCGAGGTGTCATAATCAGTAGAGACAGTTTCTGGATTACAGTTAATCATTACGGGGGCGTACCCAATTTCTCGTAATGCGTAGCTTGCATGAACGCAGCAATAGTCAAACTCCACACCTTGACCAATTCGGTTAGGTCCAGAACCAAGTATGACTACTGTTGGTTTTTCAGGTATCACCAACTCATCTTCGTCAGAATATGTTGAATAATAATAAGGTGTTGCGCTAGAAAATTCTCCGGCACAAGTATCGACAACTGAAAATGTTTTTTCAATCCCTGAATTTTTAATTGCTTCTAAAACTTCACCCAATGAGCAATCCCACGCATATGCGATTTGTTCAGGAGAATATCCATCCCTTAGAACCCTCTTCATTTCACTTCTAGAAATGGTAGACGGAGTTCGTGCTTCAATGAGTTCACGAGTTTGAATGAGCAACAATATTTGATCTATAAAGAATGGATCAATAGAAGTTAATTCGTGGGCTTTAGCTGGATCCATGAAAGAGCGTAAACATGATTCGAGCGCATAAATCCTATCTGGGTTTGGTCTAGTCAGTAAATCGATTTTTTCCTCTTCGCTCATTGCATCAAAAATCTTTTCACCTTCATCGCAATTCAAACCGAGACGACCGTTTTCCATTGAGCGTAAGGATTTCTGCAAAGACTCTCTAAAAGTTCTACCGATAGCCATTACTTCACCAACGCTTTGCATCTGCGTGCCTAAAGTTGTACTTGCGCCTGGAAGTTTCTCAAAAACAAATCTCGGAACTTTAGTAACAACATAGTCAAGCGAAGGTTCGAAACAAGCTAATGTCTTTTTAGTTATATCATTTTCTATTTCATCAAGTGTGTAACCCACTGCTAGTCGTGCTGCAATCTTGGCTATTGGGAACCCTGTTGCTTTAGAAGCGAGCGCTGAAGATCTAGATACTCGTGGATTCATCTCAACGATAAGTTGTTCTCCAGTGTCTGGGTTAACAGCAAATTGCACGTTACTTCCACCAGTATCGACACCTATTCTTCGTAAAATTTTAAAAGAGGCATCTCTCATCTGTTGATATTCAACATCACTCAATGTCATTGGAGGAGCAACTGTGACAGAATCACCAGTGTGTACTCCCATTGCGTCAAAGTTTTCTATTGCACAAACGATCACACAGTTATCTTTTTTATCTCTTACTACTTCAGTTTCATATTCTTTCCAACCATATACACTTTGTTCAATCAGAACTTCACCAATCGGAGATGCTTCAATTCCAGTTCTTACTAAGTTGGTCAATTCTTCTTCATTATATGCAAGTCCAGTTCCAAATCCACCCATAATGAAACTTGGGCGAATCATAATTGGATAACCGATTTCTTTTGCGAGTTCAACCGCTCCACTGACACTATTGGATGTGCCAGATTTGCATGTTTGTAAACCGATCTCGGTCATCGCATTTTTAAATAGTTCACGATCTTCGGCCGTACGGATTGCGTCTGGGTTTGCACCGATCATTTCGACGCCATACTTTTCCAAAACACCATTATCACTAAGCCCAAGACCAATGCTTAAACCGGTTTGGCCACCAAGTGTTGGCAAGATAGCGTCGGGGCGTTCTATATCAATTATTGCTTCAACATGTTCTAGATCTAAAGGTTCGATATATGTAGAGTCAGCAACGTCAGGATCGGTCATAATGGTTGCAGGGTTCGAGTTGACGAGAATGACTCTATATCCCTCTTCTCTAAGCACCCTGCAGGCCTGTGTTCCTGAGTAATCAAATTCGCAAGCCTGTCCGATAACGATTGGGCCTGACCCTATTACCAAAATCGATTTGATATCTGTTCGCTTGCCCATCTATTTTCTTCCTTTTCCGAACTTTTCCATTGAAGCTATAAAATTGTCAAAAATTATTGCTGATTCGTTAGGACCAGGGCTCGCTTCTGGATGATGTTGTACCGAGAACGTAATCCCGTCTGGCATCTCTAGCCCTTCTACCGTTCCATCATTAAGATTCACATGCGTAATTTTTGCACCAGTAATCGAACTTGCGTCGACTACATAGTTATGATTTTGAGAAGTAATTTGTATTGAACCATCTTTTTTATTTTGCACAGGATGATTTCCGCCATGATGACCAAATTCAAGCTTGTAGGTTTCACCATCTAAAGCTCGCCCTAAAATTTGGTGGCCTAAACAAATCCCAAATATAGGGATCTCTCCAATCATCTTGGCAACTTGTACATCAGCATTTTCAACAGCCCCGGGATCTCCAGGTCCATTAGATAGAAATACACCATGCGGATTTCGTGCTAAGACATCTTCTGCAGAAGTATCCCAAGGGACAACTTCTACGTAACATCCTCTTGATGTGAGATGATCAAGTATTGAGGACTTGATTCCAAAATCAAATGCAACAACTTTAAATGGCGAGCTAGTACCTCCAGAGAAGTATGGCTCTTTAGTAGACACAACTTTTGCCAAATTACAATCATCAGTTCCTTTAGCAAGCACCGCAGCCTGCTTAACTTTTATCTCATCTGTTCCAAATGCTGCAGGTAATGCTCCGTTGTTACGAATAAAACGAGTCAGTGCTCTAGTATCGACATTGGAAATCCCTGGAATTGAATGCCTATTCAAATAACTTTCCAAAGTGGCATTAGCTCTCCAGTTTGAATAGTTCCGAGCCAGGTCTCGAATTACGACACCGTTACAAAACGGTTTCTTTGCTTCATTATCTGAATCAGTAGTTCCATAATTTCCAATTTGTGTAGAAGTAAAAGTAATTATTTGTCCTGCGTAACTTGGATCAGAAATAATTTCTTGGTAACCAGACATAGAAGTGTTGAAAACCACTTCTCCGGTTGCTACCCCAGATTCTGGAATGGCTCCACAAATATTTCCTTCGAACTGTGTTCCATCTCCAAAAATTAAGATTGCTTCATCGCCCGATTTACTCATTTGGTTGGTTGCCCTTTCTCACATGTCATTTTGCCTTGCAAAAATGTGTAGTGAACTTTACCTTTAAGTTGTTGACCATCCCAAGGTGAATTTTCGCTCTTGGAATGAAGGTCTTTTGCTTGAACCACCCAATCTTCATCCATACTAAATACCGTGATATTTGCGGGATTCCCTGGGTGAATTGCTAAACCATGTCCACCATTTTCTGGCTTGTATGCATTAATAATTCGAGATGGTTTCATCGATAACAAATAGATCAACTCACGAATTGTCAGCACGCCTGTGTGCACTAGATGCGTGATGCCTACGCTCAATGCCGTTTCAACACCAAGCATTCCCGGAGGAGCTTTCACAACTCCTAGATCTTTTTGATCTTTTGGATGCGGTGCATGATCAGTTGCAATTGCAGTAATCGTGCCATCCTTTATCCCTGAACGCAATGCTTGCACATCCGCTTGCTCTCTTAAAGGAGGATTCATTTTGAAATTAGCATTCCCAGACTTTAAAAGCTCTGAAGTGAGCACTAGGTGTTGAGGCGCAACTTCAGCAGTAATATTTACACCGGTCCTGTGCGCGTGGCGGACCGCTTCTAGTCCTTGTCTGGTAGAAAGATGAAGAACATGGTAGCGGAGAGATTTTCTAGAGAATGCAGACATCAAAGCAATATCACGCCAAATGATAATTTCTTCAGCAACTCTGTGTCTCCCAGGTAATCCAAGTTCAGCACTGACGTAACCTTCGTCTATCACCCCATCGTGCACAAGCGAATAGTCCTCACAATGTTGAGCTAGGACTGCATCTTGTAAAGGTGAAAGACCTTCAACAGCTTCCCGCATTACTCGCGCACTTCTAACACAGTCTCCATCATCAGTAAATGTACGCGCTCCAGCTTCATAGAGTTCTACGAATGGAACAACTTCTTCGCTAGCACGATTTTTTGTGATTGCTGCAGCCACAAAGACATCACAACTAGCATTTTTTGCACGATCTTTAACATCTAAATAAGCATCCACAGAATCTATACAAGGATTCGTGTTTGGCATGCATTGCACCGCTGTCATTCCACCAACTGCCGCAGAACGAGAACCAGATTCAATATCTTCAGATTGTTCTTGTCCTGGTTCTCGAAAATGAACTTGGATATCAACTAATCCAGGTGAAACAATTTTCCCTTGAGCATCGATAACATGAGCACCTTGTGGAATTGAAATATTTGGTTCAACTCTAACGACTTTGCCATCTTCGATTAGAACATCTGCGATTCTTTCACGCCTAGCATCGACAATTGTTCCTCCTGCGATCAGGTAAGTATCACTCATGGTAATTGCGCCCTTTCCACATCTACTCTGTCTAAGCCATCTATTTCTTCCATTAAAACATTGACCCGTTCACTAGATTTTGTTGGTAAATTTTTTCCTACAAAATCTGCACGAATTGGGAGCTCTCGGTGTCCTCTATCGATCAATACTGCAAGTTGAACTCTACTTGGCCGAGATACACGAGTTATACAATCTAAGGCAGCTCTTATTGATCTTCCTGTAAAGAGAACATCATCCACAAGGACAACGTGAGATTTAGAGAAATCTTCATTCGAACCCGAAGTTAGTAGCGGAGGAAATTTTGAAGCGATATCTGCAGTAATACTCGCAATATCATCTATCTTATAATTTCTTGCTTCACCAGATTCCAAGTTTTCTCTATCATCACGGAGATCAGTAATATCGAGTGAAAACACTGGCACAGATATATTTTCTATATCAGAAATATTTTTTGAAATTCGTGAAGCGATCAATGCTCCACGACGAACTAGGCCTAGAAGTACTAAATTTTTGGCGCCATTATTACGTTCAATAATCTCATGAGAAATTCTCGTACAAACACGACGCATATCGTCGCTAGTGAACACACTTAAGGTTGTCACACGCCTCCAAATCAGTCTCGCAGTACTGTAACAAAATCTCTCGATTTTGTGCCACCTCACAGGATGGATCACATAGATTGTAGCAGAAAATTATATAATTTGTTAACTAGCCGACTTTAACCTTTTGAGATTAGATAAGTTCGACCTAGTACGTCTAAATAATGAAATTTGTCCTATAAAAAATATAGCAGCGGTAGTAATAAAGAAATAAACACTCAAGTTTATGTATAACCTTACGTCTCGGCTGGTACTTTTATATTCATTCCACGTGCTCTTAATATTTTGTTCTATAGCTTGTATCTTGTTAATTACATTTTGTTTCATTTGAGTAAAATTTGGAATTTTTTCTTTCAAACCATCGATTCCAGCTATCAGCCCATCTACCTTAGCTATTTCATCATCAAGGATCCCCACAAGGTTGAATTGTTTTAACCTATCGTTTAGAGATTCAAGCCTGTCAATATTTCTTAATACGATACTTTCTATCGAGCTATCTAATTGTTCGGGAATTTGAAACTTTTCAACTTGCTCTTCGAGATTGTTTAACTCGGTAAGCGCTATTTTTGCCACCACCTCCACTTGCCGATCGACTCGACTTATCTTAGGCATAATTAAATTTTGTGAATATAAACTTGATACAACCAACAATATACATAGCACAACACCGATAACGGAAATACCAAGACCAAAGATATTGACCGACAATTTAAAGGTTCGCTTTTGAAAGAAGCGTTGACTCATAACCGTCCCTTTAACTTTTTGCGGGACGAATACTTAAAGCAGCTGCTATGGTAATCGAACCAACAAGGATTCCATATAGTCCAACTATCCAAATAAAGGTCAAGCCACTTGAAATAGGCTGTCTAACTAGGAATACACCGATAACAAACGTAAGAAAAGAGCTAAATAGAGACAATACTTTAAGGCCCTTAGAGTGTTCGGATCTGATGGTGACAGCTAAATCAATAATGGCTTGTAACATCAAAATTAAACCTAATGTTTTAAGATAAATTGCTGTAGTTACTACAAAGCCGCTACGTAACAGATATAAACCCACTCCAACTTCGACTACACCTAACAAAACTTTTAAGAACCAAAGGTTTTTACTATTTACTGACCGGAAGCCGTTAACAATGTCTAATGCGCCAATGATAAGGATAGAAATAGCAAAAACGTATGCCATAGCAACAAGTGTTATCTTGGGCCAAGCAACAGATACGAATCCAAAAAGAAAAATCGCTATACCTCGGTAAAAGAATATTTGCCATAGCTCTCTTGAGTTATTTGCGTCTAACTCGAGAGAATCAATTGCAGTACCAACATTTGGACCATGCATGTTTTTATTTACGATCATTTTGCAACCTCTGCTTTCTTCCATTCGGCAGCCCACTGCTGGTCGGAAGCATCAGCCGCAACTATCTGTGCGGCCATACCTGCCAGTGCAAGTCCGAGAGCAGCTAGTCGCCAGAACAATCTCTGATCACCTACAACTGCTAATGCGCCGTTTTCAAAATCTTGAAGATCTACAACGTTTATAAGCAGAAGTGTACCTGCAACTAGAAGACCTGCACCGGCAAAAGCTGTAATGATCAAGAGATATAAGCGAGGAGCTCTTATAACAAGCCCTAACAATACGAAGAAAACGCCCAAGACAATACCAACAGTCGCACTTAGTATTCCAGGACGGATACCAAACAGTTCGATAATTCCACTACCAAGCCAAAATCCAACTACACCCATAAATAATAAGATGGCTGCACTGAAGTAAAGGTAGGCCAACAATGCTCCTAAGATCGCAAAAACAATCCCAACAATGATGCCAAGAGTTGTACCTAAAAAGCTATCCCCCGTTATCAAGTGAACAGCTTGTGCACCAAGCCAGTAACCGGTAACCATTCCCCACAGCGGGAAAATAACTCTCATGGCACGATATCCATGAAAACAAAACACAGCCCCAACGCCTATTGCGAACAAAGCTAATATTATTTCAGTCATAGATTCCCCTATCGTTGATATCGCATGCCACTAAAGCCTCTTGATGACGACCTACTATATCAATCATTTAGGCTTTTGGGCGTCACTGTCGGAATCACTGTCTAGAATCGTCTGATTCTTTGTAACTGATAATGCTTCGTTTACCCTATTTAGTGCTCCACATGACATCTTAAATCCGGCATTACCAACCAAAAGAGCAGTACCTATAGATTTTGACACAAGTGTCATTCCGAAATTTTGAATTTTTGTCAGCTGGTTTTCAACAGGCTCTTCAATCTCAATATCTTTGGATGTTTTTAGAGGGACTACGACACCTTTAACGTCTTGGCTAATATTTTGGATTTCTTGCTTACCTCTATTTTGTGCAACTTTTCCAAAAGTAGAAAAATTATCTCGGAATATGGAAAGCGAACCGACCGCACCATCTAATACTTTTCGATTCTTCCTGTAGTCAATAAGAACATCATCGATACCAGGTTTAAGATATTTAGTAAAAAGATTTGAAGTTGTATTACTAGCTGAATCTTGGTCGTCAGTTAACAAGTCATTAGACACCTTTTCTTGGATGGTATTCGACTCTGGCTTGGCCTGACTTATAAGGAGTTCTATAACTGTTGAAGCATTATTTTTCACTAAACCATAGATCCCTATAGGAACATATATAATTATATCTTTTATACGTTCGAATTTAGATTGAGGTACCACAGTTATCCTTCAATTTGAATACGCATTTTTAACTGACACGATAGACTTTAGCACGAAGGCCTTTTAACATAAATCTAGGATAAATAAACTTGTTCCAGTAGATCTTGCTGTAGAAAAGTTAGCCAGTCATATATTTCCCGTAGAGCTATATAAGGATCTAAAGACTCCCCTTTTTGACCATCTTCAGAAATATTCAATCGAGTTCCCAATGCTAGACGTAAATCGTTTAAGCCCTTTAACCAACTCTCCGTTTCTTCAGGAGATAAAACTATAACCTTCATTTCGCCAGCATCCTTATCAGGAGTAGCGGGCGCTAATCGATCTAACGATCTTGTAAGTATTTCAAGAGTCGCGACACGAGACTCAAGCAATTCTGGATGAGCAAAAGCTGCCCATGTCATTTCTGCCGTTTCTTCTGTTGGGTCCAAATAGGCTCTTGGGAAAAGACGTTCACGTACAGGGTCTTCACCTAATGCCGGTGTTTCAATTATTGCCCGTAAGTCAGCAGCAATATCAGCGAATACTTTTGCTTCGCTATCAAACAGATAAGCTTCAATTCCTTCAAGTGATACTGAAAACCGATTAGTTCTCATTAGCTATCTTTCTTAGTAAGTAAGTCTGGTATTCGATAGAAAAATATTTTAGGCAAAATAAATAATGAATCATCTTTAGGAGTCCTTTTGCATTGTAGCCCATAGACCGTGCGCATGTAACCGACTCACATCCGTCTCACATGCATCCCGTCTACCCGAGACTACTGCAGCTTTTCCTTCTTCATGCACCTGCATCATTAGTTCTGTAGCTTTTTCTTTTGAGTACCCGAATAGTTTTTGTAATACATGTACGACATAACTCATTAAATTGACTGGATCATTCCAAACAATTACTACCCAAGGGGTATCGAGTAACCCATCTAGATCGAGTTCTTGATCTACTAAAATGTCTGGAGATTCAGTCACTTTTCTAATTCTCCTGGTCAGTTACGGATTTATTGCCTGTTAGCAATTCTACGCCACGAACTTTATGAGCGATAGTACCTAAAACGCCATTTATAAATTTTGGAGATTCCGAAGTTGAATATCTTTCGCTTAGCGATACAGATTCAGAGATCACTGTTCCAACAGGAGTTTTAGCATCTCTTACTAGCTCTGTAATAGCCATTCGTAGCACTGCCCTATCCATTGCTGGCATTCGTTCTGTTGCCCAACCTTTAGAGTTTTCTGTGATCAGGCCATTAATTTTATCTTCAAATTCGACAAAACTATTTAGCAATTCAACTACATAGTTATCCGGCGCTACTTCAAGCGATTCAAGAGTTAAAGCAACTGATTGGCCTTTGGAATCTGATTCAAATAGTAGCAGTACAGCTCTTTCCCTTGAGTCTGTTTTTTTCACTTTTCCTACTTTACAATTTTTATCAAACGCGGGTTATGTATTCCCCGGTTCTAGTATCCACCTTAATTACTTCACCTTGATCTACAAAAAGTGGAACTTGAACTATCAGTCCTGTTTCTAGTGTTGCCGGTTTCCTTGCACCCGATACTCGGTCGCCTTGAAGTCCGGGTTCAGTATCGGTAATAGTAAGTTCAACACTTGCGGGAAGCTCAACGCCTAAAGGTTCCGATCCGAACATAGGGATCATTGCGTTATCCGATTCTTTTAAGTATTTCCCAGAATCACCAACTTGGTCTGCAGATAAATTTAACTGGTCAAATGTTTCAAGATCCATAAAGATAAAGTTTTGTCCTTCACGATATAGAAATTGATAATCTCGCTTATCGACGTTGACCTGCTCTACTTTTACACCCGAGTTAAAGGTTTTTTCTAAGGTTCTACCTGTACGGAGATTCTTTAAAGTAGTCCTTACAAAAGCAGGACCTTTACCAGGTTTCACATGTTGAAAGTCTGTTATTTGCATCAATCCTTCATCTAGATTGAGCACCATTCCATTCTTAAAGTCACTTGTAGATATTGCCATAAGGTATTAAATCATAGTCTAGTTAGGACCAGCGGGTCACAAAATATAGTCAGTTTAGATTACAAGCTGTTTTGGTGCAGTTGTCAATACCTCAGCACCCTCACTTGTTACATGAAGGGTATCTTCTATTCTGACTCCTGCGATCCCTTCTATATATATTCCTGGTTCAACGGTTAAGATATGGCCCGATTGGGTCACATCGTCTCCAGCAGCTCTCACCCAAGGCTGCTCATGGATATCTAAACCAACTCCATGTCCAGTTGAATGCGTAAAATATTGATCTACCCCAAAACCAGCTAGCGTATCTCTACAAGCAGCATCAATATCTGATAGCTTCACTCCGGTTTTAACAACGTTGCTTCCCTCGCTTTGAGCCTTTATTACCTGATTATACATTTCTTGTTGTTTGACGTCTGGTTCGCCAACACTTATAGTCCTTGTCATGTCAGAGCAGTACCCATCGACCACACAACCAAAATCGATAACGATCATTTGACCGGGTGTAATGTGCGTATCACTTGGTTGAGCATGAGGCAGTGCACCTCGAACACCGCAAGCCGTAATAGTATCGAAAGAGTTACCTTGTGCCCCTAGATCAATCATTTTCCGATCTAGAGCTCGTGCAAATTCTTTTTCAGTTGGGAGCTCTTTAAGAAATGGGAGCGTCTGTTCTAATGCATCATCGGCAATTCGACAAGCTGCACGGATCCGATCGACCTCCCCACTTTCTTTCACCATTCGCACTCCTTCGACAATTCCATTAGTAGGAATAAAAGTGTTACTATCAAATTTAGAAATATAGGAATTTGCGCTAGCCCATGAAATTGTATCTGACTCAAGTCCTATCCTTGAGCCCTCTGCAAATAGCTTTTGCAAAAGTATGAGCGGTCCTTCACCTTGTGAAGTAATCAAAATCTCTGCATCAACTCGCGAGCTTTCGAGCTCTTCTTTACTTTGAGTTATGTACCTACCGTCAGTAATAAATGTAATTGAATCTCGAGTTAGATAAACCAATCCATTGCTTCCAGTAAATCCTGTTAAATATCGTACATTAGTAAGGTGCGAAACAATCAAACCATCTACATCATCAGGCATCACATTACGAACCTTGTCTGGCCTACCAGAATAATCAATGGGCTTTAAGTCAGCTAATAATTTTGCGCTTTCAATCATTTACATACCTCGACTTTTTTGTTGCTTAGCTTAAATAACAGATCATTTATTTAAAAGACGCGATATAGCAACACCAGCCAGAGTATATGAGTCTTTTTTAAAGCCTGCAATAACTCCATCGACAACAGGAGAGATCACAGATGTGTGCCGAAATTCTTCACGAGCATGTGGATTGGAAAGATGAATTTCGATCTTTATATCTTCGTACATAGAAAGTGCATCACGGATTGCGTATGAATAATGAGTAAAAGCACCTGCATTAATTATTAGGGCTTGGGTATTTCCTCGCGCTTGTTGAATGCGATCAATTATCTCATGTTCACTATTTGACTGGAAATCATCAACTTCAATACCAGGAAGCGCTTTCTTAACTTCATTAATACAATCTTCAAGAGTATTGTCACCATAAATCTCTGGTTCACGTACACCAAGAAGATTTAAGTTCGGACCGTTAATCACTAGAACACGCATATGCACATTTTGACACAAAAATAGGATCAATACCGGGAAATTTAATGAACTCCCAGTTTATCTGTCTTTTTCTAGTTACTTTCAATAAATCTTGTCAAAGTTTCTTTAACTATCGATTCATCAACACCGTCAACAAGTTCAGACCTACCAGTAGCTGTCATTAACACAAAAGCGAGAGATCCTGATGATTTTTTATCTGAATACATCTTCTCAACCAATACTTTTACATCTCTGCACTCTTGTGGTATTTGAGAAGTGAGCTTCAATGAATCAATTAATCCAATAGCTTCTTCTTTTTGAGATTGCGAAATTCTTCCAATCGCAGTTGAAAGTTCTATACAGAATCTCAAACCTAAAGCAACAGCTTTTCCATGTGCTAATTCGTATTTAGTTAAATTCTCAATCGCATGAGCCAAAGTATGTCCAAGATTTAACGTTGCACGGAGTCCAGTTTTCTCTAACGGGTCTCTCGAAACCACATTTAGTTTCTGATTCATACAAGATCTAATTAGCCCGATTAGTACTTCAGAATTTCGATTTATCACCTGTGTGGATTGATCTTTTATTATTTTTGTTACAGTCTCATTTCCTAGAAGACCATATTTTACAACTTCTCCTAAACCACTTTGGAAATCGTCATCCGATAAAGTATCCAACACTTTAACGTCAGCAAAAATTAGTTTTGGCTGAAGGAAAGCACCGACAAGATTTTTTCCTACGTTCGAATTTATTCCACACTTTCCACCTATTGAAGAATCGACTTGGGCTAATAATGTTGTGGGTACTTGGATTATATCAATACCACGGTGATAAGTAGCAGCAACAAAACCAGATAGATCTCCGACGACTCCACCGCCGAGTGCAATCACACAAGCTGAACGAGGAATAACAGCCTCAAGCATTTTCTCAATCACATCCGTATACGATTGGAACGTCTTTGCCTTTTCGCCTTCAGGAACAACAATTTCGAGAACTTCTATTTTATTTTCATCTAAAGATTTTGAAATCTGTTCTTTATATTCATTAGGAATAGATTCCTGAGTTATAAGTACAGCTCGACGATAATGCTTTATATATTGTCCCAAAGTCGATAATATGTTCTCTCCAACAACAATTGATGACGAAAGCTCACTATCGGCACCGCTTAACCTGTTGACTTGTCGAATAACGGCCTGTGTTACGTTTTGCACATCGCGCCTAGAAGTTGCGATCGTTATATCAGCGGACAGTTCAAAACTACCGCGTCTGTCCATTAGTTGCTCATGTATCTTTTTATCTAGATCTCCACTCAGAAGAGGTCTATCATTAACACTATCGCCTTTGACTCTTTGAACTAAATCTTCTTCTAAAGCGCTAAGGTAAACAACTGTTCCGTATTTTTTCATCGCAGCTACATTGCGAGTATCCAAAACTGTCCCGCCACCGGTAGCAAGAACAAAAGATTTATCTTTTATGACGAGTTCATTTAGAACTTGTCGTTCAATTTCGCGGAATTTAGCTTCTCCGTGTTGGTCAAAATACCGAGAAATAGATTGATCGACACTTTCAGATATCGCTTCATCTAAATCAATGAATTTAATTCCTAAATCCAAAGCAACTGATTTTCCTACTGTTGTTTTACCAACCCCAGAGGGTCCAACAATAAATATATGTGGCTTATTTTGACTCATTTTTAACCGTCTAAACAATCACGGAAGTTTTTGGCATTAGTTAAGAATTCTTTCATAGAATCTCCACCAAATTTTCTAAGTGCTTCACTAACGAGTGTCAATGCAACCATAGTTTCGCCTACAACCCCTGCAGCAGGTACGGCTGTAACATCTGTCCGTTCTTTGAAAGAGACGGTCTCTTGCTTAGTTTGAACATCGGTAGTTCTAATCACAGGACGATTTAGTGATGCTAAAGGCTTCATCCATGCTCGACAAACAAGCAACGAGCCATTAGTGATTCCACCTTCCACCCCACCGGCACGCGAAGTTGGTCGGACAAAGTGGTTGTCTTCGTAAAGTATCTCATCATGAGCTGCGCTTCCCAACTTATATGCGTTGTCTACCCCGTCACCAATTTCGACGGCTTTGATAGCTTGAATACTCATTAAGCCTTGTGCCAATAGGCCGTCTATTTTTCGATCCCAATGAACATGTGAGCCAAGACCTTCTGGAACACCAAAGCCAAGTATTTCAACTACACCTCCAAGTGAATCACCCTGTTTAGCTGCCGTTTTGATTTCTGTGATGATTTTCTGTGTGGAGTCTTCATCAAAACATCTAACTTCGTTGGTATCAATTTTTTCTAGATCTGCAAAGGTTGGACGTAGCGAATCTGGATTTATACGGGCTTGCCCAATTGATAGAACATGAGACATGATCTCTGTACCTAATTGGCGTAAAACTAATTTTGCAATAGCGCCAGCCCCAACACGAGCTGCAGTTTCACGGGCACTGGCTCTCTCTAGAACATTACGTGCATCATCTAAATCATATTTTCGCATTCCTGCTAAATCTGCATGCCCTGGTCTTGGTTGAGTTAGTTTCTTGTTTGTTATCCCTTTAGCAACTGACATCTCGTCTTGCCATTTTGGCCATTCCGAGTTATGAATAACTATTGATATAGGCGAACCCAAAGTTACACCATGCCTTAGCCCACCCAATATTTCAATTTCATCTTGTTCAAATCGCATTCGTGGACCACGACCATACCCAAGTCGACGTCTAGATAGCTCATTTGTAATATCTTCCAAATCGATTTCAAGACCTGAAGGTATACCTTCGAGTATGACATTAAGAGCCTTACCATGAGACTCACCCGCTGTTATATATCTAAACATTAAAACCTTGTACCCATTCACTAATCCATGGTGCAAACCATATTGCTAATACTGTTCCAGCCGCCAAAAAGGGACCGAAAGGTATTTTCATTTTACGACCTTTTTGTGTGATAACTGCAATTGCAATACCTACGAATGACCCGATGAAGAAAGAAATAAGCATTCCCATGTAACTGACCATATATCCGAAAAACCCCATTGCGGCACCTAGAAATGGCGCCAATCGTACATCCCCAAAACCCATAGCTTTTCCATTGCTAGCAAACCAGATAATAAACAGAAAAACAAAATATGCCAAAGCGCAGACTGCAGAATCTATAAATCGATGGAAATCACCTGTGATCAGAACTGATAATCCAAGAAAACTTACCAATAAGATTCCAGATACATAGACTATTTTTTTCGGTAACAGTTTGGTATCAAAATCTATAGCACTTAGTGCTAACAATCCCGAGAAAAACAGGAGGAAGCCAATTGTATAAACGTGTAGCCCAATCAGAAAGACGCTAGCTACCCAAATAACTGCGTTGAACAATTCTATACATGGATACCGAAAAGAAATTTTTGAAGAACAATTTCTACACTTCCCAGCTAGCAACATGTAACTCAGAATAGGAATATTATCTCTATTTGTGATTGGTTTTTTACAGCTCGGGCAATGTGAACCAGGTTTGAGAATAGACATGTTATTTGGAACTCTCCAAATAACAACATTCAAAAATGAACCAACACATAGACCTATAAGTCCAGCCAAGAAGGCCCAAAAGAATTGCCATTGTTGATGAGTTAAAATGTCAATTGTCATTTTCTTGTGAACTTTCGTTTAGTTTTGAAATAATAGCTTGAGCCATAACTTCAATTGGAGCCTGTTCTCCGGTAATGAGATTAAAGGCTAATGCACCTTGGTGAACAAGCATGCCTATCCCATTGAAAGCTTTCGCACCTTTATCTTTTGCTGCTTTCACTAATGCAGTTTGTACGGGATGATAGATAGTATCTACGAGTACGTGATTGGACTTAAGTTTATCGATATTAATAGGCATATCGGAACTGTTCTTGCCATTAATAGTCATTCCAACTGGTGTTGCGTTTACAACGATGTCGCAACTATCTAAAAAATCATGCCGCTGCGAAAACTCTAGAACATCTATAGATCCGTGCGAATCGAATTGGTTTTGAATTCGACGGGCAACGATTGTCTTTACGATAACCATCGACGCTTCAAGCTTACGTGCTGTGACAAATACATTGGCTCTAGCTTTTTCTAAAGCATCACAAATAGATTTTGAAGCACCACCAGCACCGATAACTAAAACAGTTTTACCTTTTAGCTCTATATCCTCGCTTTGGAGAAAATTAATAAAACCTTGACCGTCAGTCGAATGTCCATGGATACTTCCATCTTGAGCCTTTATCAATGTATTGACTGTTCCTAAACGGGCAGCTTGGCCATGCGGTTGAGAAATATCAAATGCAATCTCTTTGTAAGGCATAGTTACGTTTAGACCTTTAACTCCCTGATCGAAAAGGTTGATTATCTGCTCGCCTACATTGGGTTCTTTGAGTTCAATAGCCTCATATTCCCAATCTAACCCTAAATGCTTATAGGCCGCATTATGCATAACTGGACTCAAAGAATGAGAAACTGGATTACCGATTACCCCTGCTTGGTTTAAATCCATTAAAGCACCCCATTACTTTTTGCTTTTTCAATATTAGCTAAATGTTGTTCATAAGTCTGGGCAAACTCGTGTTCTCCTGTCTCGGAATTCTTTAACACATAATACAGATAGTTTGATTGTGCCGGGTTTAACGCTGCGCGTAAGGAACTCATTGAAATCATTGATATAGGAGTAGGTACTAACCCTTTATGGATATACGTATTAAAAGGAGTATCTGTTTGTAAATTATTAATAGATAAAGAACCGCCAGATCTTCCTAGCCCGTATAATACCGTTGCATCTATTTGTAATAGCATGTCTATCTTCAATCGGTTATATATAACTGAAGCGATAAGTTCTTTATCCCCTTCGTAACGTGCTTCTTTTTCTATAAGACTTGCAATAATGATAATTTCATACGCGCTAAAGCCATTGTGTTCATCCTCTAAACCATTAGCTCGAGCACGCGCATCAAATTCTTGTAGAGATCTGCGGATAATATCTTTCTCTGTCTCAGATGATGAAATCGAATAAGTTTCTGGGAGTAGAAGTCCTTCTAAGGTATTTATCTCTTCGGGTTGAAATTTAGAACGATAAACACCCGAATCCAATTCTTGTCGTAGTCGCTCGGATGAAAAATTTGGGAGTTTACCCACATTTTCTATTACGTCAACCAACCTTTGTCCCGGTATTATCGTAAACTTGTCGTAGTTAATAATTGGGCCTTTTTCTAATACGATCGCGGCTGCCCTTGCTCCAAGATTTTTATGCAATTCATACGTCCCAGCTTGGTAAGGGCCGCGTCGTGCAGATTTCGAATACAGCACAAATGCATTTGCTGAACCTATCACACCGTTCTTTTCTAAAACCTGCCCTATTTGACTTACACCGCTACCCCTTTCAATTACAATCTTGACTTTCGCTCCTGCACTTGAGATAGGTTTGACCTGCAAGTAAAACCAACTTCCCGCCAATAGGAAAGGTAGAAGTAAGATGGAGATAACCAAAAGCGTTGCTCGCTTTCGTCTTTTCACCCGTAAAATCTCTGTAGGTCTTTCAATCTTTAATCGTGACATCAAGGATAGATTTTAGAGTGTATCGACCCAAGTTTGAGCGATTAGCGCTGCGGCAAGTGCATCTCGATGTTTTTTTCGATATTCGGGAGAAAAATCTGCACTAATTAACGATTTTTCAGCTTGAGCAGTAGTCAAGCGTTCATCTACAAATTCAAAATCAATTTGATCAAAATGCTTGCTTATACCTTTAACTACTTCTCGCATTTGTGTTGCCGCAACAGATTCCTTTCCTGTTAAATCCACTGGCAGGCCGACAATTATCGATTTTGGTTCCCATTCGACAATCAAGTCAGCTATACGTTTGATGAATTGTTTAGTATCTGGAGCAAAAGCAATAGTTTCCAATGGAGTTGCTACTCGATTCTCGTCGTCGACTAGAGCTACTCCTGTTCTTTGCTTACCAATATCTAGACTAAGAAATCGTTGCATAAATCAGTCTATTTGTGCATCAGAAAGTGAAGTTCTTAGAACTTCAAGAGCATTATCAATTTCGTTGGTATTTTGTCCCCCGCCAACAACAAAATCTGCATTCTTTGCAGTTCCTCCACCAAGTACTCCAACTGCTGCACTGGCTAATTCTCCTGAATTTAGCCCTTTTGCTACTAAGTCTTTACTTAGCGCTACACAAATTCCAGCTTTACTTTTGTCTTCATTCAAACCAACGATACCAATAGCTGCAGATTTCATTTCATCCCGAATTGCAAAAGCTAAAGTTCGTAGCTCATCTGGTGATGCGCCATCATAGCGAATTGCCAACGTTGGTCCTGTTGCTTGTGAAACATACTTGGTAGCTTCTAGCTTTATCGAGTTTTGTTTAAAAGTTTTATTTTGTTTCGTTAAGTCTTTTACTTGTGAAGTCAGCTGATTTATTTTTGAAACTAATTCCCCTGGTGATGTTTTAAGCGATGAAGCTATAGTGTTTAATGTATTTTCGTCTTGAACATAAGAATCGTATGCACTTTCGCCTGTAATAGCTTCGATTCTACGGATATTTGAACCTATAGAGCCTTCGGAAGTAATTCTAATTGGACCTATAAAACCTAGAGAGTCGACGTGGGTCCCACCACAAAATTCTATTGAGGGCCCAGCAACTAACACGCGCACCCGATCACCATACTTATCACCAAAGAAGGCAATAGCACCCATTTGCTTAGCTTGGTCAATACTCATTTCGTCGTGAGTTACTTTTGGATCCTTAATAACTTCAAGGTTTGCCATTTTTTCAATTTCTTTAAGTTGATCTGGTGTGACCTGCTCAAAATGTTGAAAATCGAAACGTAACCTCACATCATCAACATGTGAACCAGCTTGTGCAACATGGTCGCCCAAAACTTCTCTTAACGCCCAATGAAGAATATGTGTTGCCGTATGGTTTCTTCTGATCCGATCTCGTCTTTTCGAATCAATTTTTGCTTCAACTACTTCGCCAACACTAATCTCACCCTTTATGACCTCGCAGTCATGAACATAGATACTTCCAGCAATTCCGTACTGACAATCACTAACTTTTACTTGAAGATTTTGAGATTCTAATGTTCCACTATCTCCAACTTGTCCACCAGACTCTGCATAAAAAGGTGTTTTATCCAATAGAACATTAACTTTGCTACCTGCACTAGCACTATTAATTGCTTCACCATTTCCATCCAATATCCCGATTACTTTTGCATCGTCGACTTCGTAGGTTTGACGTCCTAAGAAAACAGTTTCTCCATTAGTATCAAATATCTGTTTATAGAACTCTGTTGCATCTGTTGTTTTAACAGTTGTATCTTTACGAGCTTGCTTTGAACGCTTAGATTGTTGTTCTAATGCTTTTTCAAAACCTTGCGCATCGACTTTCCTGTTGGCATCTTCAGCTATTTCTCGCGTTAGGTCAAAAGGAAAGCCCAAAGTATCGTGCAAGAAGAAAGCTTGTTCGCCTGAAACATCGCTAGTTTGCAAAATAGAATCTAAATGGTTCAAACCTTTAACCAAAGTCTCTCTGAACCTTGATTCTTCATTTTCGACTACAGCAAGAATTCGATCTGCATTTTCTTGCAATTCTGGATAGGCCCCCTGCATGATATCTATAACATGTCTAACCAAATCTGGCATTACGATATCTTTAGCACCCAACATATAGGCATGACGCACTGCTCGTCTTATGATTCGACGTAACACATAGCCACGATCTTCATTACTTGGCATACAACCATCAGAAATAAGAAATGCCATAGAACGTGCATGTTCTGCCATAATTCGAAGGCTAACGTCAGATTCTTCATCTTTTCCATATTTTGCAGACGTCAACTTTTCAGCCGTTTGGATAAGGGGCATAAAAAGCGATGTTTCCCAAATAGTCTTCTTGCCTTCTTTTAGAAATAAGATTCGCTCTAACCCTGCACCAGTATCGACACAAGGTGCAGGCAAATCACTACGGCTACCATCAGGATGATCTTCATATTGCATGAAAACCAAGTTCCAAAACTCTACAAACCTATTTTCGCCACCATATTTCGGGCCACCATCTTCACCTAGTTCTGGACCTAAATCATAAAAAAGTTCGGTACAAGGACCACAGGGGCCTACATCGCCCATTTGCCAAAAGTTGTCTTTATCCAAACGTTGTATGCGTTCTATAGGTAAACCAGAAACCTCTTGCCAAATTTTTTCTGACTCATCATCAGATTCATGAATGGTTACCCAGATTCTGTCTTCTTCGAATCCTAAAACTTTGGTAGAAAATTCCCAAGCAAATTCAATTGCATCGGTTTTAAAATAATCACCAAAACTAAAATTTCCGAGCATCTCGAAAAAAGTAAAATGCCTATTCGTGCGGCCGATATCATCTAGATCGTTATGCTTTCCACCAGCGCGAACACATTTCTGCGAAGTTGTTGCGCGCTTTACGGGTGGAGTTTCTAATCCCACGAAATAAGGTTTAAATTGCATCATACCAGCCATGGTAAAAAGTACAGTTGGATCATGTGGCAACAGGTTCGAGCTAGGTAATCGTTTATGTCCTTTTTCTTCAAAAAAGGATAGGTAAGACTCTCGAATATTATCTATTGGTGAAAGTTCTTTTTCATTCGACATAATTTTCTATACCGCTTTGGTTTACTCGTCTAGAAAGTCTTCTAAATTAGATTTGGAAGACTGGAAATCAGAAACACTAGCAAGAGCGGCCGTAAAAGTCTGGTATCCCTTATTCTCCCCATATCGTTCATCTAAAAACCGCTTTAATATATCAAAGGTGAACACCCCCAATATATAGCCAAAAACTAGCCATCTTAATCTTTTTAACATTATGCATCTACCTTCTTAGGTTTTGTTTTCTTACGTATTTTTCTGGCTCTTCCCTTTTGCACAGTCTCAACTACAGCAACCGAATTAACTGCAGGTTTACGGAATACAATATCAACAAGCCGAGATGTCGCCCGTATAGATTGGTGTACCTTCTGTTGAGTTTCTAAGGTCTCGTGCAGTTGAGCTAATTCGCTTTTCGATGACGAAGATAACTCTGACATTACTGATACTAACTCTGCCAAGTTGCTATCTAAATCATCTAACCTGGAATTAATCCTTCTCGAAACCATCAACATCGATGTAGTGACAGCAATTAATACACCCAAAATTAGTGCGGTTAATACCGAAGTCACTATTAAAACTATTGATGAGGCATCCACTCTAACGAGTCTATTACTTTTAGCTCTTAGACCACTAGGCCAAGCATTCTATGCTTCTGCCCCATTACCTGAGCTTTTATAAAATTCCTCTTGCACTCCCTCTGGTAAATACTGTTGATCTACGGTTCCTCCAAATGAGTGAGGATACTTGTATTTTTCAAATTTCTCACTTATTTCATCGTTAGCTGGGTTCTTTTCACTAGCTATTTGTGAAACTTTATCATTTAGATAGTGAGGAATTTTTGCGACTGGAGTACTTTTCACATAGGAAAGAGCTGAATCGATAGCAATATAAGCACTATTAGATTTTGGGGCTTTAGCTACACCAAGCGCTGCATGACTAAGAATAATTCTGGCTTCTGGCATCCCAACCATTTCAATAGCCTGTGCTGCACTAGTAACCAAAGTTAAAACACGAGAATCAGCTAAACCGACATCTTCACTTGCAGCAATCATGATTCTGCGCGCGATTGCCAATGGATCTTCGCCTGCGTCTAAAAGCCTGGCTAGATAATACGCCGTGGCATCCATGTCTGACCCACGCATTGATTTGATGAAAGCCGAAAGAGTGTCGTAATGTTCTTGTCCTCCAGTGGGGCGTTGGCGGGTTCCGAGCACAGATTTCAGAACCTCACGGTCTGCTTTTTGCTTATTGCAAGCAGCCACCAAAGTCTCTAAAACACCTAATGCAAACCTTGCATCGCCAGAACTAGATTGCGCAATTTCAACTAACAACTCTTTTTCGACTTCTACCTTCGATGTAATCAATTGCTCATCGTTTTCCAATGCTCTAACCAGTAGTTCAATCAGATCTTCTTCACTGGGTGGAGATAACGTATAGACGCTTATACGTGAGCGCAGAGCTCCAGAGAGAGATACATAGGGATTTTCTGTAGTGGCTCCAATCAAACGAAATGTTCCGCGTTCAACATGTGGAAGTAAAGCATCTTGTTGGACTCTTGTTAATCTGTGAATCTCATCAACAAAAACAATTGTGTGTAAATTATGCTCACCTAAACGTAAGGCTGCACTATTAGCGATATTTTTTATGTCAGCAACGCTTAAGCCCATTGCGCTTAGCATCTCCAAATGATGATTACTTTCCTTGGCAATCACAGAGACAATGGTGGTTTTACCGCACCCAGGTGGCCCAAAAAGAATAAAGCTTGCACTAGGAGATGAATCAATTATCGAACGAAATGGACGACCTTTATCTATGAGCTCATGATGGCCGACTACTTGATCAAAGGAAGTTGGTCGCATTCTTGCTGCCAAAGGCGCATGGAGATCTCTAACCTCATCAGCATTTTCACTAAATAGACTTAAAGCCATATACCAATTCTCTCACGAACCTGCGGCAAAATCGAATACAGGTATTATTATCTAGATGGAAACTCTGTTTTCTCTCTCACTCCGTTTCCCTCGTTCGCATGCTCACTCAGTCCAAATGTCATATCGAGTGAAATCTGAGTTTCCTCTATGGCTTTAATCTTGCTGGTCTTGGGCTAAAACTTCTGGGCGTATGTTTAGTCCCAATTCAGCCAATTGAGCTTCATCAATACTCGAGGGGGCTTTGCTTAGTGGATCTTGTCCTGTTTGGGTTTTAGGATAAGCACTTACTTCTCGAATATTATCTTCACCAGCAAGTATCGCAACTAAGCGATCAATACCAAACGCATATCCTGCATGAGGTGGTGCACCAAATCTGAAGGCATCTAACAAGAAACCAAACCTAGAATTTTGTTCAGCTTGGCTAATGCCTAAGATATCAAAAATATGACATTGAATATCGGCTCTATGGATACGTACACTTCCCGATCCAAGTTCCCATCCATTTAGAACAGCATCATAGCTTTGTGAACGAATTGATCGAACAAATACTTCATCTAGCTCTTGCCCTAATTTAATTTGCTCCGATAACTGTTCTACTTTTTCCCTATCGTCTGGGTGAGGCATAGTGAACGGGTGGTGAGCCGGAACTGGTTTCCCTTGATCATTCAAGCCTTCAAAAAGAGGAAAGTCAGTTACCCACAAGAATTTTAGAGGTGGATTAGAAACTGGAGGTCTAAGTAAATCATTACGAAGAGTTCCTAAGACATCACATGTAGTGTGCCAATCAGATGCAACAAGCAATAATAGGTCTCCAGTTTTTGCTTGGGTTACATTCTTTAGCTCAGAGATTTCATCATCAGTTAAGAATTTAGCAACAGGTGAATCTACTCCCTCATCTGTTACTCGCATCCAAACAAGTCCACCTGCTCCTAATTTTTTCGACTTCTCAGTCATCTCATCTAATTTCGATCTAGATATATCACCCTGAGTTTGTACACATAGAGCCTTAATGCTCTCAGCTTGGAAAGCTCGAAATTCTGTTTCGTTAAATATCTGTGTACATTCAATTAGCGGTGTATCGAAACGGAGATCTGGTTTATCTATGCCATACCTATCCATTGCATCAAACCAAGTCATAGTTTCAAAGCTTCGCTCTACATCTGGCGCGACTTGGGCAGCAACGTTTTCCAGTACTGCTGTTACAGAATCCAATACATCGGCTTGGCTTGCAAAACTCATTTCCATATCTAACTGTGTGAATTCAAACTGCCTATCAGCACGCAAATCTTCATCACGAAGACATTTTGCTATCTGGAAATATTTATCAATCCCACCAACCATCAACAATTGTTTAAAGAGTTGTGGAGATTGAGGTAAAGCATAAAATTTACCTGGACTCAAACGGGATGGGACTACAAAATCTCTAGCTCCTTCTGGAGTTGAAGCAATCAACAAAGGAGTCTCGACTTCAGTAAAACCCTGCTCGGTAAAAGACTTTCGAATGGCTCCATTTACTGTTGCACGAATCCTAAGATTACGTTGAATGCGTGGTCTTCTTAAATCTAAATAACGATATTGATATCTAATTTGTTCGTCAACATTATCGGCCTTATCAAGCTGAAATGGTAAAGGATCACTAGCATTGAGCACTTCAACACTTTTAGCATGCACTTCTATCTTTCCAGTTGGCAATTCTTCGTTAAGTGTACCTTGTGGTCTATTTTCGATCTTACCAATAATTCTCAAACAATATTCGAGACGGATATCTTTAACGAGTTCTAGCTCTCCAACAGATGGATCTGCCACAACCTGAATCAATCCCTCACGATCTCTTAGATCAAAAAAGACTATGCCCCCATGATCACGCCTTGCATCAACCCATCCACATAGTTCGACTTCATCTCCGATGTTTGCTGAAATTGTTTCATTCGAATAGTGGCTACGAAGCATGTTTGTCTTTCCTTGAGTTGCTATCATTTGTTAAAGTATTTCGGATACTAGGTTATTCGAAACAGTAGTTGGGGGACTGCATGGGGCGATTTTTTTGGCATAACAAAAATGGGCAAGATCTTAAATTCGCCACACAGATCCAAGCTAGACCAGATCCTATCGACGTAGAACAGGCTCTAGCTAGTGAATTTAGACGTTTTCCTCACCCGATTAATTACGTCAAAGGCTCCCACAATGATGAAGAAAAATTCATTATTATTCCAAGACAAAACATTGAGTTAATTCAACTTTTAAAAGCATTCGGCGCTGAAATTGAAGCTAGTATTCGAAGAATTCATGTAGACAATCCATCAGATCATCTATTAATGACTCTCCCGCCGACTCTGAATGTAACATCAGGGCGTGTAGCCCACACTGGTGAATTTGAATCTGAAAATAATACACAAGAACAAGGAATTGTGCCTGAGATTATCAAATCCAATGATGGTCGAATAGTTGCAGGCCTGTTTCATACTTTCGCAGGTGACTTCCAACTCATCGGACCTACGTGGAGAGGAATCACAGATCGATTTACTAACGGTCAGATAGAATTATTCTCTCCAGATGTTATGGATATAAATATTGGAGACTTACGAGTTACAGGACGACATAAAAAGGAACTCGAAGAAGCCGGTATGGTCTTCGATCTAGATATAGAAATACCTGTGGGGAGAAATTGGGAACTTTTCTTCACAGGAGTTAAAGATCTAGCTAATTACCCTGTCGAGCATCATTGCAAATCTGATTATGCTCTCTCGATAGGTTTGAAGCCCTCATCCTCTCAAGCGCAAGAAGCTTTTGACAAATTTGTGACTAGCGTAGATCAACTTCATACCGTAATAAGATTTATCAGAGGATCCCGTTTGCAAGAAACGATATCAAGCTCACCCGACATTAACGACCAACTTAGAGTTAATAGCGGACTTAGCGTTGGTGACTAGTACCATTTAAGGACAAGCCTTATATGCTAGGTCTGACCTCTTACATTCGGATATTAATAGCAAGCTTGATCACAAGGAATATCTTTTGCAGTTGAACGAATAAATGATGCAAGTGCATCTCTCAACATATACGGTGGTTGTTCTGAACTTAATCTTGGATCCCAAGAAAATGCTTTTTGCCATCCGCTTGTTACACGCCCTGCACCACTGGATTCAATCGTGCTAAATGTTCCGCGATGAAATGAGATCATTGCACCTTTTATTGTCAAAGTCGGTGGATTATTCAAATCAGATATGTGAGAATCGTTCCAATGGTCGTTATAAATCGTGCCTTGATGACTTACTATGTAAGCATTCGAATCTAATGGGTCTACAATTAAGGTCTGATTGCCTGCCCAAAGCAAACCATGAACAACTTTTGAGTTGCATGGACCGCTTTGTGTCACCCCATCGTTATAGCAATTCAAAATGATATCTTTATTTGCATATAGCCCAAGCAGATCTTCATTCATGGTTGTGTCAACATAGACAATTGAATTTGCTATTGCGATTGAACCAGTTGAGAAAATTGTCAACTTCCCTTTTATCTGGCCTGAAACGGTTGCCACACCATTACCATTATCTGGATTTAAACTTAATACACCATTTGACGGTATCGCATACCAACCCTTGTCAACTCCATCAATAATCGGATTCATCATCCCCGTCTTATCCCAGTTAGCTTGGTCCGGATGACTCCTATCAAATCTAAAATTGACCCGTATGCTAGTTCCAGAGAGCACATAAAGAGATGCGTTTTCGCTGTATGCTATGGAAGTTAATCTGGTTCCGTTTGCGTCACCAATTCTTTTAGGCAGCGGGAATTTGTTCCTGGATGCTGTAAATCTCGGAACACTAATTCCAGAACTCCCATTACATGCTGAAAAATTACTAGTTGAAGTTGCCGCTGATGACGTTGGAGATCCTGGGGTACTTGAGGAATCATATCCAGATGTAATCCAATTTTTTACTAGCCCACTTTGAGTAACTCCAAATCCATCACAAACAAATACACTTGCTCCATTAGTGTGAATGTTGCCTGCTACAGCATCATTTGCCGCATATGCATTCCCCAAATTCTTAACTCTATCTTGCAGATCAAGATCACTTATTCTTTCATAGACTTGTGGAGCTACTTCTTCTGTTTCACTGATTACTACATGTTGGATAAATTCACGTTTACGAATCTTTTGTTGGAATCTAGAGAATACACAGCCACTTGGATTGTCAATATCCGTCTGATTCAAACAAGCATGTCTAACTACTACGTCAACAACGTATTCTTTTCTCGTATTATTAGCATTTTGATAATCAGCTTCTGTCGTTCCGGCTGTTAGATTTAATAATGCTCCTGAATTTCCAAATGGATTTGTTGTAATCCTATTTATACGCATTTTAAAGCATGGAAGATTATCGTCTGTAGTTTGTGCTGTTAACAATCCACAATCACCAATATTGCCGTCTTCATCTGAGCTGTACCACTTGTCACTCCACTCGTAAACTTGAGTAATAACAGTTGAAGTGTTGTATGCGCCACCTGATGACTTAGTTGTATCAATAGTATTAGAGATGGGTGAATCACCTGCACTGGTTACAAAGTTTGCCGATGCTACCTCAATCAGATCTTCATTATTTTCTCTGTTTACTACTGCATATAACGTGTCCAATGAGGATTCTGCAGAATTCCTAGCTTCTATAACTGCTCTGTTTCGAGCCGAACTAACAAGATCGGAAATAGTAATAGCGGTTAGTGCTGCTACGAGCATCACGGCAAGAAAACAAATGCCTAAAACAGTTATTAGTACAAAACCGTCATCGTTTTTGTTAGTTCTCTTTCGCATAATTCACCCCGTAAACCTATCCGAATATGCACCTTCATCGCTATAAGTCTTTGCTCCTTGAAGTAATAAAGTCTGCGAGAATTTATATGTCCTCTCTCCACTTTCGCCTTGAGCAACTGGCGCATTAGTTTTGTATCGTACATCCATATTCACATTCACATACATAATATCTTTCGTGTTGTCTCCGGCTTGATTGATTACAAGGTTTGGATTGTTGCCAGAAGAGTCAACAAAAGAGAAAAGATTTTTCCTTATAAGATCACTATTATCCAAACCTTCGCCTAAATCTAAAACTTCACGAAAACTCTCATTGATAAGCACCCAATTTCCTGACGTAGTTTCTTGTGGGACAAAATAATGAATATTAGGGTCACTATATCTGCACTCGAGATAATATATTTTGTCTTCACTGGTAGTTTCACCAGTACTGGGGTTACAAGGCATCGGAACAGTAGATACTGTTCCATATCCAATATTTAATCCATCCTGGTTGTAGTTCGCATCTCTACCTGAACCTCCACGAAACAAGCATGCACTTTGGAAAGGCTTTGTGTAATCGATCTCATCGCTACTAGGTGTAAGATCGACAAACCAGCACACAGAGTTAGGTAGCACCCTAAGTAAGACATTGCCAGACTCATAGTACTCCAAACAATCAGCACTAGACCCAGAAAATACAGGCGTACCAGATTCAATCACAGTTGTAGATGGATCATCACCATTATTTTCTATACGTCGAATATAAGTTTCATATTCAATTTGAAGTTCTGTACTTTTCCAAATAGTACACCTAAGTAGAGATTGCGCAGAACCTAAATCTTTTAATATACGAGAAGTTGCAAATCTAGTATTTTCTGCGACTTCTCGTTTTGAAGAGATTTTTAAACCGCTAGAATGGAATGAAAAGACCACGCTAACTGCCATTGTCAACACAATGGCTGCAACAGTTATCGCTATTGCTGTCTCTACAACAGTGAACCCGCCAGAACCATTTTCGCTTAGATTAACTCTCATAGCAGCACCGTACTTAAGGCTGGAGCATCGCCAAGAGTTGCTTCTATTGCACCTGTTGAGTCGATCGAAAATGTGGGTTGAGTTTTACCTGTGGCATGCCTTGAAATATAAGGAAACCAGATACATGCGCCATCTTGAGATTGCATTCTCGTAACCTTAAATGGAAAATTTGTTCCCGGTCGAGGATACATAGTGGCTTGATTAGCCGACCCAACACCAACTCCAACTCTTGTTCCGGAAGCGAATTGAAACGAATCGACAGGCACATTCTCACGTTTAACCATAGAGATAGTTTCTGTACCACCTTTACCGTCAGAAAATTCCACACTAACTTTTCGTGCGAGAGTATCGGGAAGCCTTTGCGTCGAAACTATTTGAGTACAAGTACTTTTCTTATTTAGACCGTCGCTAGGCACCCCACTACTTCCGCCAATAAGCTCAAACCAATAATTTACCTTCACTTCAAATTTTGTTTGGGTACCTGCATCATTCGTTGAAATTATATGTGTGAATTCTTGGTCACCCAATTCACATGCTTTATTTGAATAATTTGAATCATCGTCACCATAGAATTTACAAAATGCTTCTGCCGTATCTTTCGTTACGTTAGTACCAGAAGGTGTCCCGTTTAAATTGTTTGAAAGAAAAACAACACCATTAAGATCAACATAACTGTGGACCCCAGTAGTATTTAGGGTTTCTCTGACCCTTTCCAAAGCACGAAAGGCGCATCCTTGTACCCTATTCCAAGGCCCTTTAAGAACAACTTGATCAGAACCCGCAAAACTATCTGAGTTTGCTGATATTGGATTTCCATTTACATCAAGAAATAAGGTCTCCTCAACTGTATCGACATCGAAACCACAACCATTTGCTGCCATAATTTGATGCATAGAATTTGCGTATGCAACTGCACGATCTCTAGTTTCGATTCTTACACGAGTACTAGCAAGGTTTCCTATTTGTGTAACAACAGCAGTAAACACAAGTAGCAAAATTGTGGTAGACACAAGCACTTCAACCAACATAGATCCTGACTCATTTTTGGCATGCTTGTATATTTTTTGCCCAAACAAATCGAAGGTACCAAAAAGTTTTCCCACCCATGTATTCTCGACACAATAGGTCAAAAAGCTCAGTTTTTTATGGCATTTTATCCTGTTTTTTTAAGCTTTGTGCAAGTTTTTCCACGCTAATTTCGTATTGTTCGCCAGAATCCATATTCTTAACTGAAACACTGTCATTTGCTAATTCCAAATCCCCGATGATAATCGAGAATTTAGCACCAGAACGATCGGCAATTTTAAAGTTAGCTCTCATTGATTTTGCCCCAAAAGCACTATCTACACTGTAATTAATTCCACGTAAAATT
>CAUJDU010000089.1 GCA_963169585.1 Actinomycetota bacterium
CTAGTTGGCAATCTTTTAACCCACCATTTTCATCGAGTGCGAACCAACGCCCCCATGAGTCTGGATCTCCTGGATTTTCAGGCATTAATGGATTGTTAGTATTCACTGGTGGTGTTACCGTCGAATCTATCCCCCAACCCTGTGCAGCACTTAAAAACCCATTTTTTAGCCCCGCAATGCGTGCATATACTGTATCTGAAACACTTTCTGCAACGAATCTCGTTTTTATTATTGCTCTAGCTCGTGCACTAGCTTTTAGATCGCTTGCTGTCACCATTGCAACCGAAGAAACGATTGCTATGATCAGGAAGATCACCATTAGCGCAGTTATTAGAACAAAGCCATCATTAGCAGCTGTCGAGTTAGAAGAATGGAAAGTAATTCGTAATCTAGAAGTTCTCATTCGCATTCTCCTCCTGAGCTAGTTCTGATCCCCTCAATAATATTGTATGGTTGAAATAAAAATTACGTGTTTCATTATTCACCCCAGAATTATATTTACCTCGTAGATTTACATCTACAGCAACAATTTTTTTAAGTTCCACCTCACCCATAACCGTACCGTTAGCTAAAGGTGTACTGCCACCGGATAAACGATATGTAAATAAATTTATATTTGGGGGTTCGACAAAATTTGAACCTACATCAGAGATCATTGAAATATTTGTAGGAGCGTTATACGAAGCAGGCCAATTGATGCTAGATACCGTCCCTGCTGCTGCACCCCCTGGAGGGCATTCATAAGTGTATATCTCATGGAAGGATGAATTTGGCATCTCAAAATTGACACAAGCAGTTATATTAATTCCATTATGTGGAGATCTAACTGGAGAAGCCACCGTTATTGGGTTTAAAACTCCTGGACCAGGGTCTCCTGAAAAACTTTGTAATCTCCCATTTAAAGCTCCTACTCCTCCCCTAGCAATACACTTTATTCTTGCAGGAGTTGTAGATAAAGCACCATTAGTTTTTTCCGTTTTGAAATAACAAAAATGATTTGGAAACGCCCATGCAACAACAATTCCTGAAGAAGCAGTTTCTTTACAATTTCCGATAGAGATACCAGGCTGTCCAGTATAAGCAGCAGAGGCAATAGCGTCTTGTGTATCTTTATCAACGCCAACCCTACACACCTCTAGACTTTCGGCATCTGAAGCATCATTAAAAATTTTTATCATCGCCGCTGTTGTATTTCTCTGAATTTCGGATTTTGTTAGCACCCGAATAGCCGTAGAATTTGTCGCTCCCAATATTGAAACAGCCATACCCATAACTATTAAACCAATAAAAATTGCCACCATTACTTCGACCAACGTAAATCCTCTAGCTGTTCTAGATTTTGTAAGTTTTAAGCGTAAATAACTCATGAAGCGATCACCGAACCTTGAGGTTCAGCTGAATCAATGGCGGCAATACTGGCAGTACCTACACCGATACCAGAAATAACTCTTTGGGTATTATTAGGAGTTATATATGGAAACCAAACACAATGCTCTGGTTGTCCCATGATACCATCAAGTATGCGGACCACCGATCCTGGTGCACCTAAACTAAGACTTGAAGTAGAACCTGATGGAGGCGGAGAAGGACTAATACGCGCCAAAACATTTTTTCTATTTCCAGATGCAAAGACTACATCATCATTAGGAACAGCATCACGCTTTATAAGCATTTCTTGACGAGGCACTCCTTTTTCCACCCATTGAACTCTGATGGCTCTAGTAAGAATTGATGGAAGCTTTCTCTCAAGTTGTATCACGTTACATGAATCTCTATGAACACTCGAACCAGGGATTTCCCACCAATAGCGAATATCGATTTGAAACGTTCTCTGAGAATTTATTTCGTTAATTTGTCTTGAGACAACAAAAGTTTGATCGCCAGGATTAGCAGGAGGTGTACTGTTTTCCTTTGCCGCAAAATCACATTTTGTAATATCATTATTTAGTTTTGCAGTCCCACTAGAGGGTACAGCTGGATCAACCAAGTTAGAATCAATAACATCTACTACTAGTCCACATCGGAAGATTCTTGATTGTTCCTCATAAGTGCTTAATAAGGCTACTGCCTGATCACGCTGTTCAACATACACCCGTTGTTCGGCCATCGACGACAGTGCAATAGTCGTTGCGGTAAAAACAATTACAAGAATTAACATTCCAACTAGAACTTCAACCAACAATCCACCTTCGTCGGGATTTCGGTTACGGTTTTTCAGACAGGTTTTTACCTTCTCGGACACATTGCGAGAAATTTGCACATCAAAACTAATGTGCCTGCATGAAATAATCTTATTCATAGTCATGACGCTTTATATGTCGGCCATTAAAAGTAAATAATGACAACAATTTCGCATAATCTTTTTCGTATTGTGCGCGAAAGTGCAAACTCACAGACAATAAGGGCGTTAATGGTTAAACCCAGCAACAACAAGTTTAAAATACCTTTTATGCTTTGCAAAATGAAGATCATCTTTTTCTTGACGTGAAATGACCCGAACCCGAGATGTAGGCCGACTTAGTAGGCCATATGATAAATCTTGCACAGCTTCGCCTAGCAACAGCCATTGTCTATCACCTACCCGGCGCATCTATGACACTAACTGGTGGTGGCCGAGAAGTATTCGTTGCACCCACATCAGAAGTTCGAGCTGATCTTCACCCTGGCGACCTGCGAGACCTAATCCACCTTTGCATTCGTAACCAAAATACAAATAGTCTCCTACAAGGCCTCGACATCGCCCAAGATTCCCAACTAACCGTCACAATTCGTTCAGCACCACCGTTATTTGAAAGCCTAGGCGCAGGACTATACGTAATAGCACCTCCAACAACACGAAGCGTATATTGCTTCCCTACCCTATTAATGCCCAGAGACGTTGAACAAATAATATCCACCGTCACTAAAGGCACCCTATCGAGTACGCTCGATTATGACGAAACACTCGGAGTAACCCTTGCAACATTTGAAAGAAGAAATGTTGGACAAGAAGAACCCGAACGTGGAGGAATAGTGGGCAAAGTATTAGCCGAATGTGCGGTAGCAGAAGAATTTACTAGAGGTACTATGCCTGCATAATCTCCTTAAAGTACTCTAAAATCTACTTACTTTCATTAGAAATGGAGCCGAAATAAGGACATGGCAAAGCGCAACCTTACTTCTGGAGATATACGAGCAGTATCTTTCCCTGCCGCTAAATCGGGATATGACCCTGACAAAGTAGATGCAGTAATGGAACTGTGTGCTTCAACAATTGAAGACCTAGAAGACCAAATTGCCCAATTACAAAATGCTGTAGCAATGGCACGAGCAGAATCTGCACCGATGGAACTTGGAAACTATCAAGACGACGAAGACGTAATTGCACAATGGCTAACAACTCTTGACCCGATGGAAATCGATCGTGAAGTACAAAAAAATATTGCAGAAGCTATTGTTGAATCAACAATGGCTGCAAGCCATATACGATCAGAAGCACGAGAACGTGTAAAAGCATTAATCGATGCTGTTGCAGTTGAAGTACAAAAACTTATGAAGATTGTAAAACAATCACGAAGTTCACTTGCTGCTGCAAATGATTTGCCAAACTCGATTACACAATGGCAAGGAGAATTTGCAACAACAGTTGGCGCACTACTTCAACAATTGCAACTACCCTGGACAGTTCAAGTTTCACAACTAGCAAAAGTATTAGCCCACATGGCGGAAAATACAATAACCTCTGAAACGGGTGAATCGACTTCTAAATCTAAAAATAAAAGATCAACTAATACAGATGACCTTGGTTCAACAATAAAGCGTAGAAAAACAAGAGAACA
>CAUJDU010000090.1 GCA_963169585.1 Actinomycetota bacterium
AAAAACCTCAACATTAGACAAGCTAAAAGCCATGTATGGCCCAGATGATCAGCGGCTTCCGTTTCGACATATTGATGACATCGAAGAATTAGCACAACAAATTGACGAACTTATAAGCAAAGGGGAAACTCTTAAAGTTGCTTTATTTTGGGGTCCACACCCTGATACGCTCAGGACTTCCCCGGGTAAAGCAGATCAGAGGACGCTACGGGCTGTTAATTCGCTCTTTGAGGGCATCATTCCTACGGATACCACAATTATTTTGGCTGACTATCACGGTCGTGTAAACGGGATTGAAAATGAATCTTATCTAAAAAGTATTGGACTGTTTATAGAAGAGTTGAATGCGAACAACGGAGCTAAATCTATTCGTGCAATTTCACTCGATGGACTATATGAAATGTTTAATATTAGAAACCAGGTGCTCCAAAGCGTTCCTAATGTCAGCCCGGAAGTAATGGAAAAATTGCGTGTATCATCTGCCAATCACGCAACACGTGCCGATGCACAAGTATATATCGATATGCGTCGACGTGAATTTCCGGCTTTGGATGTAATTCTAGACAAAACTGGTAAATCGGGATTGTTGATCGCAATTACTGATCCAGATACTATGGAAGTTTTTGATGGATTGATCAATAGGGTCGCAATAATTCGTGGTGAAAATAAATCGGGTGCAAAGAAATCTAATACTCCACCATGGATTCTGCACAGCGGTATAACTCGTGTCCAAGTTGACAGTAATCCTGTTCACCAAATAGAACCTAATATGTTAGAAAGAGGGGTTAGCCATGCCAAGTAATAAAGTTTGGATTCAAGATAATACCTGGGTAGAAGTTGAAGATTATTTAAAGGATGAAAAAATTATTATTCTTCCTGTTGGTTCTACAGAACAACATGGTCCTGCGTCTGCGGTTGGGCTCGATGCGTATGTTGCAATCTTTTTAGCTGAAGATGCTGCAATAGAAAATAATCTATTGGTAGCTCCTCCTGTATGGTACGGAGATAGTGCACATCATGATGCATTTCCTGGGACGATTTCAATTACAAGCGAAACTTTTATTCATTTGTTGAAGGACATTTTACGTAACTTAATTCGTCAAGGTTTTACAAAAGTATTGATGATTAATGGGAACAAAATTGCAAACTTGCCCGCAATGCAGATAGCAGCAAAAGAAGTTCATGAATACGACTATCCAGATTCTATGATTGCGATCGCTGACCCTGCTCGTATGGCACGAGGAATCGCTACAAAATTAAAAGGTGAAACGATCGAGCATCATGCAGGCTTGTTAGAAGTTTCGCAACTTTTATATAAGCGACCTGAGCTTGTAAACACTGACAAACTTGAAAATATCACGATAAATCATGAAGAAGAATTTTCTAAATTTGGTTTATATGATTTATTTGGTACACCGCATAACCCGGAAGGCGATTTTATTGAGACCGTATGGAATAGTGCAGACGAAAAACGTATCGTCCCTCAAGGGCAATTTAGTGATAATTCTAAGGCGTCCAGTGAGATAGGTAAGCAATATCACGAGTATATGATTGGTGTGTTAACGCAATATATAAAGTGGCTTCGCACCCGCTAGCTTTCCGTTTGGAGACCTGGCCAGGCTAGGTCTTTGGCCGAAAGGCATAAAACGTACATCTAAAAATGTCGTGTTTTACACCTTTTGCCGGGCCAGGCCTCCTAGAATTGTCGTATGCGATGTTCGGTTTTATGTGTAGGTACAGAATTGCTTTTGGGTCAGATTTACGATACGAACTCTACTTATATATCAGAACGTCTAAGTGAACTTGGTATTTCTAGTTTCGAAAAACGAACAGTGGGAGACAATGCAGAGCGAATAGCAAGTGCTGTTGTAGATATGCTCCATGAAGCAGATGCGCTAATTGTCACCGGAGGTTTAGGACCAACCCATGATGATATAACTCGCGAAGTGCTCGCAGATCTCATGGGAGTCGATTTAGAGCTAGATGAAAGTGTTGCCTCTGATATTGAAGCAATTTTTGCAAAGCGTAATCGAGAAATGAACAAAAATAATTTACGTCAAGCCATGGTTCCCATAGGAGCTAGAGTTTTGCGTAATCCACTTGGAACTGCGCCCGGGTTACAATGTCAACTAAAAGTTGGTGGTAATGCAAAAACTGTTTTTCTGACTCCAGGTGTCCCTCATGAAATGGAACATATTCTGGAAGCATCTGTTTTACCGATTTTGCTTTCCAAAAAACAAGATTCAAATGTGATAATTACACGCACTTTAAAAACTTGGGGACTCGGAGAAAGCGCACTAGCCGAAAAACTTGAAGAAATGGTCATACAAGCTGAAACAGGTGACGTGAAATTAGGTTTTCTTGCTCGAGGCATGAATGGAATTTATATAAAACTTTCTGTCTCAAGTCCTTCGATTGAAATGGCGAAAGAATTGATTGTGCCAATTGAAGAAAAAGTAAAAGAAAAAGTCGGAGAATATGTTTACGCATACGATCAAGAAACAATGGAGTCTAAAATAATAGATCTTTTAAAAGAAACTAAAAGTACCCTCAGTGTGTGTGAATCTCTAACTGGAGGGATGGTTATGTCTCGGTTAGTTGAATATCCTGGTGCTAGTGAAGTGATTGCAGGCGGGATGGTAACATATCAAACGCAAGTTAAGCGTAAATTCTTAAATGTACAAGCACAAGATATATATTCACACGAATGTGCCCAACAGATGGCAGAAAATTTACGCAAAGAATTGAAGACCACTTTTGCATTGTCAGCAACAGGGGTGGCTGGTCCAGATCCAGATGGCGGACACGTACCCGGTGAAGTCTATGTCGGGATATCGAGTGAAGAGGATCTTTTTTCTGAAGAGTTTTTATTGGGTGGCGATCGCCAGCGAGTGCGTGAATATTGTACTATTACTGCACTAGATGTTTTACGAAAACACCTGCTTAGAGGCCTTAAACGGCCAACTTGAACTATAAATTTTGAATTTGTAGATAATAGAAATCAGCTAGAATAACTTTCTAGTTCCCAATGCAGGAAGAGAGCCAAGTGGCTAACGACAAAGATCTTAATTCGAGTACGGCAAGTGAAATTGACAAAGAATTTTCTGAGAGCACTTTCACCGCTAAGTCAATTAAAAAAGAGTCTGTTGTAAAAATAAATAAACGGCTTGCCTATGTAATAGCCTCAACACATGCTGTAGGTTTTTTAACTCCAGTTTGGGTAATTTTTGGGACAGACAAGCTTGGTCTTTCATTGGTGTTGTCTCTGGTGCTTGGATCCACCGGATGGGTTACTTCTTCTTTATTCGAAGTGCCTATGGGCGCAGTTGCCGATAAGTATGGTAGAAAAATATCGTTGATCTTGGGATTAGCATGTTGCGCGATAGGGGATTTGTCTCTGATAGCTTTCGAAAGTTTTACGCTTCTAATCGCATTCCAGGTTATCGCTGGTGTTGGGTATGCTCTCCAATCTGGTTCACTGGAAGGATTGCTGCATGATTCATTTGAGGCTGTAGGGGAGCCAACTCAATATTCCAAACTTTCGAGCAGAATGTTATTTCTCGTAAATTTTTCACGTGTACTAACAGTCCCTATTGGTGTATGGCTATATAATTTATCTCCCGAGTCTTCTCCATCGAGCTATACATTTCCTTATATGGCGTCAGTTGCGAGTTTTACAATTTCTTTAATTGCTGCGTCATTCTTAGTTGAAATCCATACAGTTGAGATGATAAAAGAGAAATTCGTGAATGAAAATCTAGCTAAAATTTCAGCTCGAATTGGCCGGCAAATGGTTGAAACTTTTAAAGAGATGTTAATTGACCGTGATGTAAAACGAATAATGATCTTGCTCGGTTTATATGCATTTATAGGTGAGGGTAACTGGGCGCTTTATCAATATTATTTTCGAGAAAGAGATATTGGACTAACCGAGAGCGGTTGGGTGTATACAGTCTTAGTTTTTCTAATGGCTATGGGGTCGCTATACGTTGCAAAAATCTATAAAAAAATTAATGTTATGTGGGCTATGAACTTTATCATTGTTCTTGTGGCTTTTAATATCGTATTGATGCATTTGGCTTTACCTATAGCTGCGATTGGTTTTGTCCTCAGTGCTTTTGTTGGGCCAATGTCTTTGTATTTACACGATAATGCGATCCAGAATCGTATGAAGGGTAACCAGAAAACTACTGCTTTATCTATTGCCTCGATGGCGTACAATATTGGTGCCATGCTTGGTGTTTATGGAATTGGGGCAGTGGCACAACACATTGGTGTATTGAATGCGCAGTGGTATTTAGTTGGCTATGGTGTGATTGTTTTTGTTGCAATGGGTGCTTGGTGTTTTAGGGATGGTTTGGCTGTTCGCACAGAAGATGCGCGTGCAACGGGACTAGAAACTTCGTTTGACGATTCAGCTCAGCTTAAGCCTTGAATTGTTGCTATACAGCACAAAAGGACATAGTGTAGGGTCTTTTAGTAGAATTTATATACAAATTAGTGCATAAAGTATACTTAGTTTAAATCATTCTATGGAGGGACAAATGCCAATTATTGTTGCCGGTATGGCCACTATGCCTAGTCGAGTAAATTATCTAGAACAGGTTGTGCAGGCAATACGTCCCCAAGTCGATTTTTTGCGAGTTTACCTTAATGGTTTTGATGAAGTTCCCGATTTTTTAGACCCTGAAGAAGCCCTCTTATCAGAACAAGCTGATGGTGATTTAGGTGCTGAGGGTAAATTTTATTGGGTGGATGATCCGGAGTGTCTTGACTACACACATTATTTAACAATTGATGACGACATTGGTTATCCACACGATTATGTAGAACGCCTAGTTGATGAGTTCGATCGGCGAGATGGGAAAGCAATAATTGGTGTGCATGGTTCTGAATTTTCTTTTCCGATTGAAAGTTTTGTTGATTCACGTGCGCAGCGTTACCGATACTATGAAGGCTTAGAGCAACCTGAACCTGTACATATTTTGGGTACTGCAACAACTTTGTTTAGTCGTGAAACGTTAGATATATCTTTGCACGATTTTCCGTTAAGAAATACATCGGATTTGCAGCTTGCTATAGCTGCGCAAAACCAAGGTGTTCCAATGATAGCCATACCTAGAGATCCAGAGTGGATGACAGAACTTAGATCTTGGAAAGAGAATGGCTTCTCTATTTGGGGTGTAACAAAGGGTGCAGGAAAGAGCCAAGCTAAAACTGAGCTTGCTCAAAACGGTGTAGATGAATGGGTGTTATTTGATGATCCTATAAAAACGATTCAATCTGGTGACTATGTAAAACCCAATCGACCTGGTGTAGTTAAAACCGGACCTGCAATAAGAGAACCAATTTCCAGAGACTCCTTATTTCCTATTTAGTATGCTTGAGATCAAATTTCTTGCATCGTCTGTGTTCTTTGCATGCCAGAAGAATCACCCTGTTTCAGGTATATTTCTGTAGGGGATTGGCGTCCAACACCTTTTAACTTAAATCGAGATATTCTTAGGTCAGCAAGATTTGCCTGCTCCTTAAATTCAGTAATTTGAGAATCTATAATTTGAGAATCTATTTCCATACTGCCCATCCTTTGCACAATTATTGATATGCAGTACAAATCGGACGGTGTATAGGCATTATTTCTTGAAGGGTCTTCCGTTATTTGTGATTCATTTTCCCTGCTCAGGCTATGAATTTGGGTAAAGCAGAATGCTAACCTGGCAAGATCAGTTCTTTTGGGTAGATGGTTAGTGTTAGCGTGTTCCCGTATGAAATCTAGATTGCTTTTGACTGTGTTAATCATTGTTCTTTGCCTGGGGGTTTTTGTTGGATGTGCTTCCGATAGCTCCAAATCTTCAATAAATACAACTACATCAAAGGTCGAAGAGACAGGTACGACGGCCCCAAGTAAAGATAGTGCTTATTGTAAGTACATAAAAGATTTTCGTGCTGCGGCTGATGAGGGGAGCAATCAAGACGGTCAAGAGCTACAAGGAGTTCCGGATTATGTTCGAGATCAACTTCAAGCAGTTAAAAGTTTGATCACTGAATCTTCAGGTGATGAAGTTACAAAATGGGAAAAGTATCAGGCGTACCTTGATGCATACATAGCTGCTATTGAAAATAATAAGATCGGAGATCAAGCTACGGATAAGGAAATGGCTAAGCTTTTAAATGAAGCTTTTAACGCAGTGCTTGAATTAGCTCAAACCGTAAAGCAGCGTTGTGGAATAGGTCTTTCCAAAGAATTCGAATAGCTCATTTACCGTTTCTGATGGTCATTAATCCGACATTTATCACAATAAATAAAAACAGCGGCCAAATGCTTGGGCGACTATATCTTTACGATAGGTAAACCGGCTTACCTTTTCAGCGATGGGCCTTTTAATTCCCGGATTTGTCGTATTAAGAGGCCCATCGCTCTTAAAAAATATAATCCTCCAAATGCTTGCATCGAACGGATGTTCGTACTAAGGTTTTTGTCGTACCCCCGGTATATATTGATCGCATAACAAAAACCAAGTGAAGAAAGCGTAAAAGTGCCCAAGCGCCAGAACGCCGAAGCACCAGCGAAAGGAACATAAATGGAATCTAAAGATGCACTAGACATGGCATTGGCTCAAATCGACAAGCAGTTCGGTAAAGGCTCAATCATGAAACTCGGAGAACAGGCACATGTCGGTGTAGCAAGTATTCCAACTGGGGCTTTATCGCTCGATTTAGCATTGGGAATAGGTGGTTTGCCTAGAGGTCGTGTAATTGAAATTTTTGGTCCTGAATCTTCTGGTAAATCAACTCTTGCTATGCATGTTGTTGCTGAAGCACAACGCAATGGTGGTTCATGTGCATACATCGATGCAGAACACGCTATGGATCCGATATATGCACAAAATATTGGTGTAAATGTCGATGAGCTTCTGATTTCTCAACCAGACACTGGAGAACAAGGTCTAGAAATAGCGGACATGCTTGTTCGCTCTGGTGCTCTTGACGTTATTGTCGTCGACTCGGTTGCTGCATTAGTTCCAAGAGCTGAAATAGAAGGAGACATGGGAGATTCACATATGGGTCTTCAAGCTCGACTTATGTCTCAAGCTCTTCGTAAGCTCAGCGGAAATCTAAATAAGTCGAACACCATTATGATTTTTATCAATCAGCTCCGAGAAAAAATTGGTGTTATGTTTGGAAGTAATGAGACTACCCCTGGCGGGCGTGCGTTGAAGTTTTATTCTTCTGTTCGTTTAGATATTCGTCGTGTCGAATCTATTAAAGATGGTACAGATGTCGTAGGTAACAGGGTGCGCGTAAAAGTTGTCAAAAATAAAGTTGCTCCTCCTTTCAAACAAGCAGAATTCGATATTATGTATGGTCAAGGTATCTCACGTGAAGGCAACTTGCTTGATGTTGCAGTAGACATGGACATCATCAAGAAATCTGGTGCTTGGTTTACTTATGAAGGTGAACAACTTGGTCAAGGTCGAGAAAATGCAAAAGTATACTTGCGTGAAAATGTTGATCTTGTAATGGAAATCGATGCCAAAGTTCGAGATGCTTGCGGAGTAGATGCTGAAGCTGAAGCCCAAGCGCGCGAGGAACTTGCAGCTAATTCTTCTGGTCCAATAGAAAAACAAGGCAAGAAATTATCTGCTGAACAGAAAGCTAAAGCAAAAATGGCAGAACGCAAAGCTGCTAATGCAGAGGCTTCAAAAGTTAAAAAGCCAACGTCTATAAAAGCTAAAGCTGATGAAACTAAGGAAGTCAAAGCATAACTTTAATTCCTTAATTACAATTAAGACCTGACAGGGGTGTCTTGATCTTTAATTAGGAGGCCTGGCCTTCCAAAAGATGTAAAACGTACATCTAAAAAATGTGTTTTATCCCTTTTGGAAGGCCAGGCCTCCTTTGTGGTACTACAAAAATGGTGATATGAAGTCCAAAATGGATTAGCTTTGAACTCTATAAGTGCAAAATATAAGAATTCTATTGCGCAAGTTCTCTACTGGAAATATCTTTAAGTTGTGGAAATGCTCAGAATCTATACTCCAGAAGATTCAAATCACATAGCAAACATACCTGCATATGTATCTGTAAAACAATATTGTCTTTTTGCAGTTTTTGATCTTGAACTTACAGGACTCAATGGCGATGAGGATCGTGTAATAGAACCAGCAATCGTTTTATGCGATCAAGAGGGTAAACCGCTTTTCGCGTGGGAAACTTTGATAAATCCATGGCGTGATACAGGGCCTGTTCATATTCACAATATAACAAATGGAATGGTCGCTAATGCACCTAAATTTCAGCAAATCGTATCAAATCTCGTGGAACTATTTAACGGGCGTATAATTGTGGGTTTGAACAATACATTAGATTTTCAATGTCTAAAACGAGAAATGGATGAAGTCGGTATTAAATTCGACCAGGGCGATTCACTTGATCTATCTGCTCTATTTAGAGATTCAATGTTTATTGATGAATATGAAAAAGAGATCAATCAAGCAATCAATTCACAAGATATAGAACATAGAGCAATGCCAGACGCTATGGTAGCGGCTGCAATTTTGCCATTAGCGCTGGAATTTGCGAGAGAACATCCCAAAAGAGTTAAACAATACACAAAATGTACGGTCACCGTCCGAGAATCTGAGCAATTAACTCTATAAGAGACCTGGCCTCCTGAAGATGTCCTACGTTCAAGTTAGAATAAAACAAACCTAACAGCCCAATAAATATTGCAAAGCGAATGATCTTATATGCAAATATCTAAATCCGAATATCTCATGTTTTTAAAATATCCCGCATTACTTTGGTACAAAAAGCATGACAAAAATAAGCTCCCTCCAATAGACGCAAACTTACAGGCAATTTTCGATACAGGAAACCTATTTGAGTCATATGCGGAACAACTATTCGACGATGGAAAAAGACTAGGGTTCGATAGCTACAACGAGTATCTTTCGTTACCAAAAAGAACTAGTGAAGCAATTAGACAAGGTCAAAAGATAATCTTTCAAGGACGTTTTGAAACGAATGAACTTACCTGCATTTGTGACGTTATAGAAATGACAGGCGAAAAATCGCTCAACTTAATAGAAATAAAATCAGGGACATCAGTAAAAGAAGAGAACATATACGACCTTGCTTTTCAAGCGCACGTACTAACTCTTTGTGGCTACAAGGTCGACTGGATAGAAGTAATCACAGTCAATGGTCAATATGTACGAGATGGCGATATCAGTATTCGAGAACTATGTAATAGAACCGATGTAACCAAAGAGGTAAAAGAACACATCCCAGAAACGATTGAACTAATAGCCCAGGCTATAGAGTTTGCATCGCGCAAAGAATCTCCTAAATTAACGCCCCCAGAAGACGATGAAGGCGATCTCAACTCTTGGCTTGAACTATATCTTTATAACAATAAACAAGAAAGAGGATCAATATTTGATTTATGCTGGCCAAAAAATAGGGTAGCGCAACTGCACACAATGGGAATAAAGACACTCAAAGAAATCCCTATCAACTTTAAATTGAGCCCAAAACAAAAACTTCAAGTTCAAGCGACAAAAACCGGCGAGTTAATTTTGGATAAAAATTTGATAACAGAATTTATGAGAGAATTTCAGTTTCCCCTGTATTTCTTAGACTATGAAACATTAGCTGGCGTTGTTCCTGCATTTGATGGTTTGGGTCCATATAAACAACTGCCATTCCAATATTCACTCCATGTTTTGCACGAACCAGGTGGAGAACTTGAACACTATACATATTTACATGGAGAGAACACGTCTCCAGTGGACCCATTGAGCGAATCGCTTGCTAAAAACATAGGTGAAAGTGGAACAATCCTTACGTGGAATGAAAAATTTGAAATGGGTTGTAATGATTTAATGGCTAAAATTTCTCCCAAACACAAGAAGCTATACAAACAAATCAATTCAAGGATTAAAGACTTGTGTGTGCCTTTCCAGAAAAATTGGTATGTACATGCAGATTTTATTGGAAGTTATTCAATTAAAAAAGTACTTCCTGTTTTAGTTCCTGAACTTTCGTATTCCAACCTCGATATTAACGAAGGTGCAGGTGCGCAAAGATTATGGATGCAATCTGTTTTAGATGAAAAGCCAGGCTTGAATAAAGAAAAGATACTTGCTGATTTAGATAAATATTGCGAACTTGACACATTAGCGATGGTAAAAATTTATGAGCATTTAATTGCCCTTGAAGAAATGCCAGACTCAGAAAATAAAATAGAAGAAATAGAAAAACTGTCTCTTTTCTAGCCTAAATAAATTATTATAGGGCGTATTCTGCAGAATCCTCTTCAGAAATATCGTAAACAAAAGTATGAGTAGCTTCAACAAGACTTTTTGCCAAGTGGATCATATCCTCTTGGGTGTGTTTTGGAGTAACAACAACACGTAAACACTCTTCTCCTACAGGGACCGTAGGATAGTTTACTGGTTGGAGATAAGCACCGTGGACTTTTAATAGGCGATCAGCAACTTCTTTACAGTGCAGTGCATCTCTCATAGGGATAGGAGTTATGTGTGAGGGATTATGAGAATATTCGACACCGTAGCGTTTGAAAATTTCGCGCAACTTAATGACATTTTGATGTAGTGCTTGGCGTAACTCATCATGATTACCTGAATAGTTGATACTAGTAACACCTGCTGCACAAACGCTAGGAGGAAGAGAAGTAGTAAATATAAAACCGCTACCAAAACTTCTAATCGAGTCGGCAATCTCTTTGCTAGCCGCTATGTAGCCACCAATAACCCCGAAACCTTTGGCGAGAGTCCCGTTGACAATATCAATTTCACCTTCGAGTCCAAGCTCGCTAGCTTTACCTGCTCCTCGGCGCCCATAAAGTCCAACAGCGTGAACTTCATCAATATATGTAAGTGCATTATATCTTTTAGCTAAATCAACAATCTCTTTAATGTGGCCTACTGATCCGATCATCGAATAAACAGATTCAAAAACAATCATTTTTGGTCTATCTAATGGCATTGATTGAAGAATGTATTCAAGATCTTCCATGTCGTTATGTCTAAAAATAAACTTATCTTTTCGACTTGCTCGCATACCTTCAATTAAAGAAGCATGGTTGTATTGGTCAGAAATAAACGCAATGTCAGGAAATATTTTCCCAATAGTTTGCAAGGTTGTTAAATTAGCTAAGTAAGCACCACTAAAAATTAATGCAGAATCTTTATTGTGAAGCTTAGCCAAAGTTTCTTCTAGAGCTTTGTGGTGGACAGTAGTTCCAGAAATATTCCTTGTGCCTCCGCTACCAATTCCACTTGTTTTGGCAACATCAACCGCTGAATTGATTACTACTTTATGAGTACTCATACCTAAATAGTCGTTAGAACACCAGTTCGTTGCACTATAACGGTTGCCATCTGCGTCCGTAAAAGAAAATTTAGGAAAGGTGGCTGCATTCTTTTCAACATCGAGAAAATACCGGTAATTGCCTGCTTCTTTGAGTCGATTTAGGTGTTGGTTGAAAACTTGGCTGTAATTTGTCACTATTTCTCTTTTGAGTATGGCTTTTGTGTCGAGTACATTTTAGAGTTTTTACTTAGTTCATGCTCGAATGATGCTCATTTACGCCAATGATCAAAAAATATGAGAAAACGCTAGAATAGACGCTATGAACAGCCCGAAAAAATTCCATATCACCACTTTTGGCTGCCAAATGAACGAACATGACTCTGAACGTATTGCTGGCCAACTCCTAGGGGAAGGATACGTAGAAGCTTCTAACCAAGAGCAAGCAGATGTTTTGGTTCTAAATACCTGTTGTATTAGAGAAAATGCTGATGAAAAACTTTATGGGACACTTGGCCAGCTGGCCTCATTGAAAGTAACTAATCCTAACTTACAGATCGCTGTCGGAGGATGTCTAGCCCAAAAAGATCGAGATATTGTCACATCTAAAGCTAAGTCAGTAGATGTTGTATTCGGTACACATAACCTTCATAGAGTAGGTGAGTTGCTACGTCGAAATGAATTAGAGAAGCAAGCAATTGTTGAGATAGTTGAGGAACTTGAAGCATATCCTTCTGCTTTACCAGCTAGACGTGAATCAAGTCATAGCGCTTGGGTGACAATCCAAATTGGTTGCGATAATAGTTGTGCATTCTGTATTGTCCCAACTGTCCGAGGTAAAGAAGTTTCACGTCGTATGGGAGATATAGTTCATGAGATTGAGGACTTGGCTGCTGATGGAGTAACTGAAATAACTTTGTTAGGTCAAAATGTAAATAGTTATGGACGTGATTTAGGCGCGGGTCAATATAGGCCAAAATTTGCTGATTTATTACGTGCTATAAATGAAATCGATGGTATCGAAAGAATTCGATTTACTTCACCACATCCAAAAGATATGCGTGAAGAAACTTTCGTTGCTATGGCAGAATGTGAAAAAGTATGTAACCAGCTACATTTTCCTTTACAGTCTGGAAGTAATACCGTTCTCGCTGCGATGCGCAGGGGTTATACTTCGGAAAGATATTTAGAAAAACTGGACTTAGCACGTAATATTATCCCTGATTTGGCAGTAACTACTGACATTATTGTTGGTTTTCCTGGTGAAACAGACCAAGATTTCGAAGACACAATGCGTGTTGTTGAGCAAGCAACGTTTGATAGCGCCTATACGTTTGTTTTTTCACCTAGACCAGGTACGCAAGCAGCAACGATGACAGATAAGTTTGTGGATCCAGAAATAGCAAAGGAACGAATTATACGACTTTGCGACTTGGAAAAGCGAGATGCAACTACCAAACATAAGGATCAAGTGGGCAAGACTGAAGACTTGCTAGTTGTGGATGTCTCTAGGCAAAAGCCAAATATGATCTCCGGTCGAACAACACAAAATAAACTTGTACATTTTGATCCTAAAGGCCAAGCTATCCCGGAAGGTTCATATGTAAGAGTAGAAATTACAGACTTTGCATCACATTGGCTTTTTGGAGATCTAATAGAAGTGATCTCTCGGCCGGCTAAGAAAAAAACATTACTTCAAGTATCCGCAGGATAAATGTGTCTAGAAATTTAGCTATTGTAGGACCTACTGCATGTGGCAAATCTCAAGTGGCTATAGAGCTCGCAGCTAAAATTCCAAATACTGAAATCATATCTTTAGATTCGATGCAAATATATTCCGGCATGGAAATCGGTACAGGTGTTGTTCCTATCGACGATAGGAAAAATATTAAACATCATATGATTTCTATTATTGAACCAACCACAAATTACAACGTAAAAGATTTTCAGAAGGGTGTAAACACTATTTTGGATTCTAATAAGGCACCATCTTATATTTTGGTCGGGGGGACCGGACTTTATACTCATGCTGTAGTCGATGGTTTTATTTTTGCACCTTCAAGCGAAGAAGTTCGACAGCAAATAATTAAAGACTATCAACTCGATGAAGATAATCCTGTAGAAAAATATGTAAATGCTGCATACGAGACTTTAATAGAGTTTGATATGCAGGCGGCAGAAAAAATTGATCCTAAAAATGTTCGACGGATAATTCGTGCATTAGAAGCGATAGAAATTTCTGGAGACAAATTCTCTTCTTCAGGTAAAGGAGTGCAAACGTTTGAAGAACCAAAAATAGATGTTGAGATGGTCGGCCTGCGCTTTTCACGAGAAAACTTGCGAGAACGTATCGTTTTGCGCGTAAAAGAAATGTTTGAAAATGGCTGGATAGACGAAGTAAAAAACCTTGCTAATAATTGGGAGAGGATAGTTGCACCAGCTAGGAATGCAATTGGTTATATGCAGATTTATAACTGGATACAAAGTGGAGAAAAAATATCTGAACTGGATGATTTACAAGAGATAATAGTAAATAAGACCGTACAGTTTTCCAGACGTCAACGGAAGTGGTTTGAACGAGACCCTAGAATAACTTGGATAGAGTGTGACAATATGGATTTAAGTGAAATAATCAACCAGATTTTTACCAGCACAAAAAGCTAGACTCTAAGTAATGATCTTAGAGAAATACGAATCTACAGGTAATGATATTTTATTATCGACCGTCGCCGACTTAGCCTCTTACGGTGTAGAAATTTCTATGTCTACTTTGAGCGGATTAGCAAAGCAGGTTTGTGATCGACATTTTTCTATAGGTGCAGACCACCTAATACTTTTAGATGAACAAGGTTTAGATCGAGAAGATTTTCCAGGATATAGCGCTGACGATTTATCTCATTGTCGAATGATTTTTTTTAATTCAGACGGATCGTCGGCAGAAATGAGTGGTAATGGAATTCGCTGTTTCGCTTTGTTTGCTAAAAATAAGGGTTTTGGGGAATCTCTAGAAAATGGTGATTGGATTGTGCGGGTTGAGACTTTAGCAGGAACAAAATCTATTACTTTAAAAGAATATGAAGATGGTTTAATCCAGGGCGATGTGAACATGGGACAAGTTCTTTTTGAACCAGAAGAAATTCCACTTATTAGCGATTCTTCTTCAGACGTTCCAGAAACCTTATTAGGAAAACAACGCCGTGGAATGGCTGCAAACTCTGGGATACCGCATTGGACACTAATTCTTGATGATGAGGACGAACTTAATAGTGAAAATCTGGCTTTACAAGCACTGGCATTACGATTTGATGAAAGATTTCCTAACCAAACCAATGTTGACACTGTAGTTGTAAATTCGGAACACATCGTTACAGCTCGTTTTTTTGAACGAGGAGCAAATGAAACATTAAGTTGTGGTACCGGGGTCACTGCTGTTGCTGCGATGTTAAGTAAAGCAGGCATGTGCGCTAACGACGTAACTGTTTTCATAAAGGGCGGGAAGCTTCGAGCATTTCAGAGCAATGATGATTCCTGGGTACTTTCTGGTCCAGTAAGGAAAATAGCTAGATGTGAAATTTCTAATAGTGTATCGTAATTGCTTCTTAACAAAATGAGGCATAGTGGCTGAAGAAAAAACGTACCATATAGATAGGACAGGTAAACGTCTTACTGCAACAGAAACTGACTTTGATGTCGAAATACAAAAGGCGGTGATAGTTGCTCTAGACTCATCCTCGAGAATTGATGATGTAAATAATTCTTTAGATGAACTTGAATTATTGATAGACACAGCAGGTGCCGAGGTTATTCATCGTGAGATTCAAAATCGTGAATCTCCAGATCCAGCAACTTTTATCGGAAGCGGTAAAGCTCAAGAGATAGCAAACTTTGTAGCGGCCAATGATTGTGATTTAGTTGTCTTTGATAGCGAGCTGAGTCCAGCACAACAAAGAAATCTTGAAAACATTATGAAAGTAGACGTCGTTGATCGTGTTGCAGTAATTTTGGATATTTTTGCTCAACATGCAACTACTGGTGAAGGTATGGTCCAAGTTGAATTGGCGCAGCTGAAATATCTAATGCCTCGCCTAAAAGGTCGAGGTTCAACTTTGTCTCAGCAAGGTGGAGGCATTGGAACCAGAGGACCTGGAGAAACTCAACTTGAGGTAGACCGTCGAAAAATCGTAAGAAAAATGCGCAAACTCGAAACTGACCTAAAGAAACTAGAGATTGTTAGAAGTACTCAACGTAAACGTCGAAATCAGAAACCAGAAAAGCGAGTTGCAATTGTTGGATATACAAATGCTGGAAAATCCTCACTTTTAAATGTTTTGGCGAAAAGTGATGCTCATGTCGAAGACCGGTTATTTGCAACGCTTGCACCAACAACACGTAAAGTCTATTTAGGAGATAATGAAAATTTTCTTCCTGTAGTTGTTTTATTTTCAGATACCGTTGGATTCGTGAGGAATCTTCCTCACCAGCTGGTTCAAGCCTTTAAATCTACATTGGAAGAAGCTAAAGATGCAGATCTTCTTTTGCACTTAGTGGATGCTTCAAGCCCAGATCTGCAAGGCAATATCGATGCGGTTCAAGAAGTTTTAGGTGAGATACACGCTTGCTCAATTTCGCAAATTTTGGTATTTAATAAGATTGACCTATTAAATGATGAAGAGCTAGAAGCGCTACACGAATTTGCCCATGACTTAAAAAAATCGACCTCATCGTCCATATTTTTTGTGTCAGCGGCAAAAAATTTAGGAATTGATGAGTTGAGGTCCTATTTTATGCAAAATATATCTCTTAGCTAATTGGTATAATGTTACTTAAATCCCATAGGCTCAAACGATGCAAATAGAAGATATTGTTACATCCCTTTGGCAAGAAAAAGAGAAGCTCGAAAATGTTATCGAAGCTGATCGTGCACGTTCAATACTTTTGAGAGTAATTGAGATGCTAGATAATGGTGAAGTTCGTGTAGCTCAAGTTATAGACGATGAAGTTGTTGTTAATGAATGGGTTAAACAAGCAATTTTACTTTTCTTTAAGGTTCAATCAATGACTAAATATAATGTTGGGCCTTTTGAGTATCTCGACAAAATTCCGTTGAGAGAGAACTACGCTAAATATAAAGTTAGAGCGGTACCTGGTGCGATTGCGCGTCGAGGAACATATCTTGGGGCGGGCGTTACCTTGATGCCAAGTTACGTGAATATAGGCGCATACGTTGACGAAGATACGATGGTTGATACCTGGGCGACAGTGGGAAGTTGTGCTCAAATTGGAAAGCGAGTTCACTTATCCGGCGGTGTTGGGATCGGTGGAGTTTTAGAGCCACCACAAGCTGCACCTGTGATGATCGGTGACGATGTGTTTATTGGTTCTCGATCAATGATCGTAGAAGGTGCGAGAGTAAAAGATGGAGCTAAACTCGGTGCAGGAGTCATACTTACGTCTTCTACTCCAGTGATTGATTCTGAAACTGGAAATGAAGTTTCTCGTGGTATTGTTCCAGAACGTGCAGTTGCAATTATGGCGACTAGAGATAAAGAATTTTCGGGTGGAAAGTTTGGGCTACCTTGTGTCCTGATATTGAGATATTTAGAGGAAGGCCAACAACACGACAAACTCCTCTTAAATGACATTTTGCGCGAGCATGGTGTAGCTACTTAAAGGACAGCTTTTGAACTCAGAAACTATTAACCCGTTTTTAGGTCTTGATCCAAAAGACGTACTTCGGGTCACCTCAAGTTTGGTGGATTTCCCATCTTTTTCTCGCCAAGAGAAAGAGCTATGTGATTCGTTACAAGAATGGATTGGCAACTATAGGAGTGATGCCGTTTTCACTCGAATTTCAAATACGTTAATAGTGCAAGTTAATAAGGTGGAAGATAAATTTTCTGAGTTGCCTATTCTTTTGGCTGGCCATTTAGATACGGTTCCTTGTGCGCAATTTGAAGGTCAAACAAATGATAAAGCTCGTTTAGTGGGCGACAAGCTCTATGGTTTGGGTACTGCTGATATGAAAAGTGGGGTGGCAGTGATGCTTGCTCTTTTGGCTGATATTTCAGTCCCGGCTACTTTTGTGTTTTATGAGGCAGAAGAGATTGCAGAAAAATACAATGGTTTGCGTCTAGTGGCTGAGGAAAATCCAGATCTCATAAAAGCTAAGTGGGCGATATTGCTTGAGCCTACGAATGGGCAATTGGAAATGGGCTGCCAAGGCGCCCTAACTGCCCATGCTCGTTTTTTTGGCAAGAAAGCTCATAGTGCTAGGCCCTGGATGGGCGATAATGCGATTCATAAATGCGTAAAAGTCCTAGATAGAGCAGTGCAAGAGTCTAAAGCTCAAGTAGAAGTTGAGGTTGAAGGTTTAACCTATACTCCAACTGTACAAGTTACGATGATTGAAGGTGGGGTAGCTGCCAATGTTATTCCAGATGTAATTGATATCACGATAAATCATCGGTTTGCTCCAGATGTTTCCGAAGCCGACGCTAGTGAATTTATTGTAGATATTTGTAAAGGTGCAGATGAAGTTGAAATAACATCTATCTCTGCGGGAGCTGTCCCGGCAATGGAGCATCCGTTGGTTGATTTTGCGAAATCGAAAGGGAGAACGCTGGTTCCAAAAGTTGCTTGGACTGATGTAGCTCGATTTTATAAATTAGGTGTCTTGGCAGTTAATTGTGGGCCTGGAGATCCAACCCTATGTCATACGCCTCACGAGCATATCGAAGTTTCAAAATTACAAGAAACCTATAAATTTCTAACAGAATTTATAGGAGGCCTGGCCCGGCAAAAAGGATAAAACGTACATCTTTAGATATCGCATTTTATCCTTTTTGCCGGGCCAGGCCTCCTACTGTTGTTCAGTAGGGTGGAGGTTGTTTCTTTCTAAAACCCGCGAGGTATCTCTATTCAATGATCCGTCATGCACATCGATTTGACCAACTTTAGTCACACCAGAAAGAGTTTTTGCATGGTCACCTTTGTGGGTTCCCATTTCACGTTGAGCTTGGCTGCCTGCTGCTCCACTTTGAGCTAAGTCGACACCATCATCAACTGGTCTGCCAGTTTCTGGGTCAACATCGTATCTACGAATATCTACTGGAGCAACCTGATCTTTTTCAGCTTCCTTTTTAGCTTCTTGTTTCATTTGTTCACGGTTTGGATCTAGATATGCCCCGTCAGCAAATTTAGTTGGATCTTTAGGCGTTCCTTCTGGATTTAACTGTGGATCTGAGATACGTTGAGATCTAATGAGTTGTTGAGTTTCTTCATCAAGGTTTACGCTAGGCCTAGTTTGTGTAGAAGCTAAATCGCCACGTTGTTGTGCCGCTAATGAAGCAGCTTGCGTTTTTGTAGCAGCTATTTTCATTTCGTTTTGTACGCGAACTTGTTCTTGTTTCATATCCATCAGTATTTGGTCGCGTTGTGCTTGTTCATGTAAAAATGCTGCAGTTACTTCAGCTGCTAGTTGCTGAGCTTGTTCTTGTTCCATACCAGCGGCCATTGCGGTGCGAGCTATCTCTTTTTGCAGAGTTACCCGTAAGTCTAAAGCTTGTTGTGCTTTTTCAAGTTGTTGTGCTTGTTCAACTTCATGTGAAGGATTGATTTGTGTATTAGCTAGAACATTATTTCTATCTTTTCGTTCAAATACCGACTCTATTACTTCTCTTGCAGTTGCTAAATGCTGATCGGTTGCAGTTCGTGCGGCCTGGTTAGCTTGATAGTGCTTATAAATAGCTGCCAGCATTTCCTGATTTCTGAAGTGTGCCTGTGCTTGAGCTACATCAGAAAATAGTTGTTCTCCATTTGGGCCAATCATTGCTGCTAAAAGTTTTTTATCTCTATATGGGTTGTTGGCAAGATTCGTAGTTCGTGAAGCCCACTGGTTAACAACAGGAGTTGTTATCGCATTTTGTTTTGCGCTTTCTTCGAAAAGCTTTTGTAGATCTGCATTTTTGGCTGTAGCAGTTATTGCTGCGCTGGTTCCTACCAGTGCGGCAAGATTATCCATAAAACTCGCACGGTCACCTCTTAAAATTTGAGTATTTTTTTCACGTTCATAGTTTTCATATTGTTTGCGAACAAATTCGGCTTTATCACGACGATTCTTTTCTTCAAGTTGGGCTTCAAGTTTTTTACGCTCAGCCTCCGTTGTTGCAGCACCAGATATTCCCGCTCCTTCGTAAGCTTTGAAATATACTTCTTGGGCCACAGTTCCTCCAATGAGATCTCAGTTCTTATGATATATCGAGATAATATGTTTCTCAAGGAAAAATTACGTGTTATTCGCAATATTCAACAGTTAAAAGGAAGCAATGGTCCACATTTGCGTTACAAAAAAGATGATGTTAGCGCGAGATCCCGCGATCAAGTGTAGGTTTGATATTACCTACAATTGAGCTTATTGTGTTTCTCCAGAAATCTATGGCAGTAGGATCTGGTTGGCTACACCCAGTCAGTATTGGTGTGAATACACTTCTTACTGGAAGTGCTTTTGCTTTATCTTTAATATTCGTAATCATTCCATGAGGAGAATCGAAATCGATAGCTTCTTGATTAGTAGATTTTTGTGGTGATGGCTTTTGAGGTTCAGTATCTGCCAATCCGTTATGAATGGCAGCTAGTTTTTCTGAGATACGAATTAATTTGGCTTTTTTATATTCTCCACCTATGCGGTAGGGAGACCTACTGCGTAGGAGTTGTCCAAAATCGGGCTTGTTTAAGCGTGCTGCAGATGCATCCATTGATGTCCACGTAGGATCACTATTTATAACTATAGAAATATCAGGTCCATTTTGTGACATTAATTATTCCTCCGCCGGTGTGTTCAAAATAGTTTGAAAACAGGACTTATATTATCCTATATCGACGATAGAAATAGCAACTTTCAGCAGTATTTTCTCAAATTTACCAGATCGTAAATTATAACCAAAAATATAGATTTAGTAACTTTACTTTTTATACTTTTCTTAAGACAGTTACAACTTTCCCGTATATTTCAACTTCGTTTGCTTCTTGGATAATATCTTCCATATTCTCGTTATGTGGCCTTAAAATAACTTGGTTTCCCTTTTGGATAAAGGTTTTAACTGTGGCTTCATCATCGTTGATTGCGGCTACTACGATATCTCCGTTATCGGCAGTTTGCTGTTGACGGACAACAACAAAATCTCCATCGCAAATAGCAGCATCAATCATGGAATCTCCACGAACTTTTAACATGAAAAGAGCCCCTTCACCGGTGAAATCTTGTGGTAGGGGATAACTTTCTTCAATAGTTTGTTCGGCTAGTACTCCTGTACCAGCAGCAACTGTACCTAATAAAGGGATATGTTTTACGGGCCTGCGTTCAGTTACTGCACCTGATCCAGATTCATAATTGACTTCCATGGCGCGAGGTTTTGCAGGATCACGTTTTATGTACCCTTTATCTTCGAGTGTATTTAAATGGTTATGTATAGTTGCAGGTGAAGTTAGTCCTAGGGCTGCGGCTATTTCTCTTACGCTAGGAGGGTACCCCTTCTCGCGTAAGTTGCTATCGATGTATTCGAGTACTTCCTTTTGGCGGGGAGTTAAACCAGTTCTATGTTTGGGCTGTGTAATCTTTGTCACTTTGATTACCTTTCGTAATTGGGCGGAGCAGTTGGCAGCTACTATAGGGCGCACGAGTGTTCGTGTCAAACATTTGTTCGCGTTGATTTATGGTGTCCCCAGCAGGGTCCGACCTTCCTCTTCAGTCAAAACGGACAAGGTTTAGAACTGACTCCAGCACTTAGGGTGAACGTTTGTTTGTATAAATCTTGACCTGAACAAATGTTCGTGATAGCGTACGAGTGTTCGGTAAATAGCTTCAAACGTTTTTGTCGTATGTAGATGGTTTACTGAAGATAGAACTTCTAGAAAGACATCAGAAAAGAGACTGACATGACACTAACAGCAGCCCCAATAGGACCCGCAACTCGATATTCTTCATTTGATCTCTATAAAAAAGGTATTGTAAACAGCGGTACGTCGCGAGCTGCACGCGTTCAACCTCTTCAACCTCGAGTACAAAGTACATCTCGTGTTCAAAGTAATGTGCAACATAAAGTGAATAGGCGTTCTGCTAAACGATTTTCTCCTAGAACTATTTTGATATCTCTCCTCGTTGTTATTACATTTCTTGTTGTAA
>CAUJDU010000091.1 GCA_963169585.1 Actinomycetota bacterium
GGTTTTCCACCGAGGAGGGCTTTAGCCATTGGATCAAGTTGACCTGTGTGTTGCCAAAAAGTTTCACAAACTAGAGTGTTGCCATCATCTGAATGGTTGGTTACTTCTGGGGTTGCGGTGTCAAGTAGTTCGGTTAGAGAAGAATAAAATCCTTCAGAAAAGTTAGTTGTGATAACTGTTTCAAAATCGGCTGGATATGTTGCACTGTGTGTAAATTTCATATGCGTATTCTAAGCCATAATTACAAGTAAAATGAGGAACCAATGAAATATCTTCTTACTTCACAAGGTTTACGTACTAGATCTATTCGCCAGGCACTAGAAACATTGGTAGGTAAATCAGCAGAAGAAATCTCAGTTGCAATTATTAATGAAGCGCATGCAGTAGAAGACGGCGATAAGCGCTGGAATATTGCCGAAATTGCTAATACTGCAAAGGTTTTAGGTGGAGAAGTTGATTTAGTAAATTTACTTGCATTAGATAAGAGCCAAATTTTTTCACGTGTTAATGCCTGTGATGTCATTTTTGCGGTTGGGGGAAATACTGATTACTTGAGAAGTGTCTATTTGAAAAGTGGTTTCGACGAGGTGCTTTCACAATTAGGTGAAGATAAGGTTTATGTTGGATCAAGTGCGGGTTCGATGGTGTTAGGGATTCGGCTCCCTAACAATGCACGAAGTGTTCTTTATAACGATCAAGAAATATTTGGAACAGAAAGTTATCTTGAGCTTTTTGATTTTTCATTTGTTCCACATATGGATGGAGATTCCTTTTTTAACTGTCGACGTGAAATCGTGATGGAGAATCTTTCAACCTTTGAACCCCTTACTTATTGTTTGACCGATGATCAAGCTCTTAGTGTAGAAGATGGAAAAGTTACATTTGTCGGAGGAACACCGCTTGTTATTCAAACTGGAAAAGTTATTTCAGAAACTTCTCTTGAGTAGCCCATCGATTATCGATGTGAATGCATCTCGTACTTCAGTATTTATATTTGCATACGCTAGAGATTCAGCTGCTTTTAGGCCGTAGTCTTTAGCTAGAGAATAAGTTTGATCGATAAATTTTGGTTCTCGTGCAATAACTAATACTTCGATCAATTCTGCTGGTGTTAGATAGTCGCCAAGCATTTCTTTTACGCGTGCATCTGAGTCGGCAGCGAGAATTATGGGCAGCGTGTAAACGCCTTCGTTTACATCATGGCCTGAAGGCTTTCCAAGAGATTCTTCGTCGGCGGTTAGGTCAAGAAGATCATCGATAATTTGGAATGCCATTCCAATGTTGTAACCGTAATTGTTTAATGCTTCGACGGTTTCGATTTCTCCACCAGCAACCATTGCGCCTATTTTGCAACTAGATGCAAATAGCGAAGCTGTTTTACCTTCAATTGCACTTAAGTATTGTTCACGTGTTCGTCTGGCGTCAAAAAGATTTTGTTGTTCTATTATTTGCCCTATTGCAAGTTGCGAAATTGTTTCAGCTAAAACCGAGCTGATGGCTGCACCAAGTTCTGCAGCCAAAGTCGATGCGTTTGCTAATAGGTAGTCACCAGAAAGAATTGCAACCGTATTAGAAAATTGAACATTAACTGAAGGTATCGCACGACGAGTTTTTGCGTTGTCAATAACATCGTCGTGGTGGAGGCTTCCAGCGTGGACAAGTTCTATTGCGCAAGCACCTTTTAAAACATCATCAGTAGTTGGTGCTAACCCGTTAATTCCGTAAGCGCAAGAGAGTGCAAGTGCGGGTCTCAACCTCTTTCCACCAGCTAAAACAACATGGCGGGCAGCGACACGCATTAGTGGTAAATCGCTTTGAACATTTTTTTCTAAGAGGTCTTCAAAACGGTCGAGGTCACCTTCAAGAGGTGCAAGATTCAGATCGGTAGGTTTCACTGGCATTAAGGATATTGTATGACTAATAATTCTGTCGCATTAGGCCATAAATAGTGCAATTAGTGCAGTGAGACGTTCTTCTAGAGCATGTTGGGGCATTAAATACTGGGAATTCCAATTTTTAACGTCCCAACATGAGATCGGCTGGAATACTCAAACCACCCAGGGTGTTGCTAGTTTTAGGTCACACCTTACTTTGCCGAAAATATTAAGTAAGATCAACCATACCCAAAATGGTGTTTCACTTATCCAAAGCACCAGCCATACATGAAAAGGAACCCATATGTTTGAGCGCTTTACCGACAGAGCCCGTCGCGTTGTTGTACTTGCACAAGAAGAAGCGCGGTTGTTGAACCACAATTACATTGGTACTGAACATATATTGCTTGGATTAATTCACGAAGGTGAAGGCGTTGCCGCTAAAGCTCTTGAGTCTTTGGGTATTTCTCTAGATGCTGTGCGTGGTCAGGTTGAAGAAATTATTGGTCAAGGTGGAGCAGCCCCAAGTGGCCATATTCCCTTTACCCCTAGGGCCAAGAAGGTTTTGGAACTCTCTCTTCGAGAAGCGCTTCAATTGGGTCATAATTACATTGGTACTGAGCATATTTTGCTTGGATTGATTCGCGAAGGTGAAGGTGTTGCTGCCCAAGTTTTGGTAAAACTTGGTGCAGATCTTTCACGTGTTCGTCAACAAGTTATTCAACTTCTTAGTGGGTATGGTCAAGGAGGAACTGCAGGTTCAGGTGGACGTGAAGCTCCAGCAGGGCCTGGTGGTCGAGAAGATGCAAACACAGCTGGAGGTTCAACTGTTTTAGATCAGTTTGGTCGGAACCTGACGCAACTTGCACGAGAGAAACAACTCGATCCTGTTATTGGTAGATCTCTTGAAATAGAAAGAGTGATGCAGGTTCTATCTCGTAGAACAAAAAACAACCCAGTATTAGTTGGCGAGCCAGGTGTCGGTAAGACCGCAGTTGTTGAAGGTCTGGCTCAACAGATAGTTTCAGGTGACGTTCCAGAAACGCTTGAAGGAAAACAACTTTACACGCTTGATCTTGGTGCACTTGTTGCTGGTTCAAGATACCGTGGTGATTTTGAAGAGCGCTTGAAAAAAGTTTTGAAAGAAATTAAAACTCGTGGTGACATTATTTTGTTTATTGATGAAATGCACACTCTTGTAGGTGCAGGTGCAGCTGAAGGTGCGATTGATGCAGCATCAATTTTGAAACCTATGTTAGCTCGAGGTGAGCTTCAAACTATTGGGGCGACAACGCTTGATGAATATAGAAAAAATATTGAAAAAGACCCAGCATTGGAACGTCGTTTCCAGCCTGTAAAAGTTGAAGAGCCAACGGTTGCTCAAACAATTGAGATACTTAAAGGACTCCGTGATCGCTACGAAGTTCACCATAAAGTAACTATTACAGATCAGGCTATCGTTGCAGCTGCAAACTTGGCTGACCGCTATATCTCTGACCGTTTTCTTCCAGACAAGGCAATTGACTTGATCGATGAGGCAGGATCAAGGCTACGCATCCATAGAATGCAAACTCCTGCAGACTACAAAGAACTTGAAGATGAAATTACTAAAGTTCGTGAAGAGAAAGAAGCAGCGATTGAAGGGCAACAATTTGAACGTGCAGCCCAGATGCGTGACAAAGAAAAAGAACTTTTAAATACCAAGAAAGAAAAAGAAGTTCAATGGAAAGCAGAAGGCGTTGACTTATTCAATGAGGTAACTGAAGAATCCATTGCTGAAATTCTTGCTATGTGGACTGGTATTCCTGTTTATAAACTTACAGAAGAAGAAACTGCGAAGTTGCTTCGAATGGAAGATGAATTGCACCAGCGGATTATTGGCCAAAATGATGCTGTTACTGCTGTTTCGCAAGCTATGCGAAGAACTCGTGCAGGAATTAAAGATCCAAAGCGACCAAGCGCTAGTTTCATTTTCTTAGGCCCTTCTGGTGTTGGTAAAACTGAACTTGCTAAAACTCTTGCTGAGTTCTTGTTTGGCGACCAAGATGCAATGATCCAGCTCGACATGTCTGAGTATATGGATCAACATACTGTCTCACGTTTGTTTGGTTCTCCTCCAGGATTTGTTGGATACGATGAGGGCGGTCAGTTAACTGAAGCTGTTCGACGTAAACCATTCTCAGTTGTCCTTTTGGATGAGATCGAAAAAGCACATCCACAGGTATTCAATACATTTCTTCAAGTGTTGGAAGATGGACACCTTACAGACGCCCAAGGTCGAACTGTTGACTTTAAAAATACGGTTATTATCATGACATCTAACTTGGGTACGGCTGACTTGCGTAAATCAAATGTTGGTTTCGGTTCAAGCCAAGCTGGATATTCATACGAGAAGATGAAAGACAAGGCACTAGAAGCTCTGAAAGGTCATTTCCGTCCAGAATTTTTGAACCGTGTTGATGAAGTTATTGTCTTTGGTGAACTTACTAAAGAAGAAGTAACTGAGATTGTTGACTTATTCATAGACCGCTCACGTGTACAACTTATGAGCCAAGGTATTGGTTTGGAATTAACTCAAGAGGCAAAATTATTTATTGCAGAAAAGGGATATGATCCAACGATGGGTGCTCGTCCATTGCGCCGTGAGATTCAACGGAGGATTGAAAATCCAATGTCAGAAAAGATTCTTAATAAGGAATTTCATGCTGGCGAAACTGTTTTGATCGACGTGATTGACAAGATTGGCGAAGATGGGAACCCTGTTCCAGGCGAAAAAGAAATCACCTTTAAAGGAATGCCAACCTTAGCTAAAGAAGAAGAAGCTCCAAATGATGTTTCCGGTATAGAAGATCCTCAGAGCTCTTCTAATACGGGAATCTCACGTGCAGTAAAGCCAAAGCCATCCGCAAGTAGTGGCGGTGCTGCAAGTGCTCCTTCAGCCTGATAATCTCAATCAGAAATACAGATCTAACCCAACTCGATATATTTTTAATTCACGATGGTAGAATTATCTGTTCAAATTTGTGGTAATTGGTCGATTATTATTTCGAAACATATTTATCTTTGAATTAAATATAAAGGAGTATTCTTGAGTGGATCGTTAGATGAAATACGAGATTTTGTTAGGGCAAGAGTTGAGGGTAAAAAATTTATTTTTACAGGTGATGGTGCTAACTCGTTCGTTGCAAAGATTGAACAACTAAGGGCATTAGGTGCAGGGCCATTTTTAGCCATTACCTTAGATACTCCATTGAACGAACAAATCGAACTTGGTGATGATGTAACCCATATTGCTATTGACTTAGAACTAAATCCCGAAAACTTTACTTTTGAAGATAGCTGGAATGAAATATTTGAAAATCCGACTAAAGAGATTGTTGATGCCCTGAATCAATTTGATCCTGAAGGGCAAGCTTTTTTAACTGTTTTTAGGTTTCGGACTGCAACACATGCATTTGGTCGTGTAATTGATGCTAGTCGTCGTAAAGAATGGGTACAGCTAGAAGATAAAACTTTTGTCGATAGTTTCTTTGAGAAATATTCAATACCTTCACCAAATTATATGATTGTTGATGCAAACGAAGACGCTATGGTGCAAGCATCAAAGATTATTGACAATGGGGCTGGTACCGTTTGGTCAGGAGACACGAAATTAGGTCTTAGCTCTAGGGGCAATATGGTTAAGTGGTTGCGCCCAGATGCAGACCCTGAGGATATAGGTCATTTTGTACGTAAGTTCTCGCATGCTTGTGAGAGTGTCCGAATTGCTGAATTCGTAGAAGGTAGACCATGTTCTATACATGGATTTGTTTTACCCGGCGGAGTTATTGTCTTTCGACCTGTAGAGCTATTGGTATTACGTGGGCTGCATGGCAAGTTTTGGTTCGCAGGAACTGATACGTTTTGGCAGCCTTCAATTGAACTTCGAGTTGAGATGAGAACCATTGCCAGACAAGTTGGTGAAGCTTTAAAGACAGAATATGACTATCGTGGAGCGTTTTGTTGCGATGGTATTGCTGGTAGAAATGGGTTCGTGATTAATGAGCTAAACACACGTATTGGAGATGGGCTTGGTTATGTAAGTAATGCTTTACCTGATTTCCCACTAGAGGTTCTCCAAGACTTAGCTGTATCTAATCAAGCTGATGATCTAGACGCGGAGGTTATGTTTGCTCTAGAAGATATTGTTATAACTGCAGGAGATACAATTCCCTGGGCAAAAGTTCGAGTATATCAAGCTGGTGACTTTCAAAAGACTGAGAGTATGGAACTTTTCACTAGATACGCTGAAGAACACGATTACAGTTTAGAAGGGGATGCAGACATGGACCGCTATAGTGAAGCAGTTGTTCGTGTTGAAGAGAAACAAAATCTAGAAACCTTTGGAACTGTGACTACATATCCTGGATCAAACTATGGAATTTTAGATTTTGAACTTAGTCCAGATATCCCAACGGGACCTTCTTTAGCCCGTCACGTAGCATCCGCTTTACGAAGGTGTGCTGAAGAATTCGGGGCAGAGACAACAGATATTTCTGTTCCGAAAGATGTTTACGGAGAGTTAGACTAATTAATTCTTTTTTGTGTTGGGGCGTTAAACGCTGGCATTCCCAGTGTTTAACGCCCCAACACGGATATTTATGGGTTATGATTCGCTAACTTCAGCTTTCTTTGCTTCAACCTTTTTAGGTTCGCTTAAAACATATATCGCAATAATTCCAGCGACGATTGCACCTATCAATGGGAACACAAAGAATGCCCATACTTGACCGATCGAATCTCCGCCCTTAATGATTGCTACACCGAAGCTTCGAGCTGGATTCACTGATGTGTTGCTTACAGGGATTGAGATCAGGTGGACAAGAGTAAGCATCAAACCAGCTGCAATTCCACCAAAACCTGGAGCGTGATCTTTGCGTGTAGTGTGAACAACAACTAGGACGAATAAAGCTGTAAGAAGGAGTTCTGTAAAACCAACAGCACCTAGAGAGAATCCTCCTGGAGAAAGTTTCCCGAAACCATTTGTTGCAAATCCACCAGCGACGTTACCTGGCATTTTCCAGCCAGGAGCTCCACTTGCAATAATCTTTATAAATAGAGCACCAATAATTCCACCAGCAATTTGAGCAGCCCAATAGATCGGGATCATGGCTGCCTTGGTTTTTTTAGCTACGACCATCCCCAAAGTGACTGCTGGGTTGATGTGACATCCAGAGATTGGCCCGATTGCATAAGCCATACAAAGCACGGTCAGACCAAAGGCAAGGGCCACACCAAGTACACCAACACTTAGTCCAGTACCGTCCGCATCTGTTGGAAATGCGCCAGTTGCGAGCACAGCTGTACCGCAACCACCCAATACAAGTACCATCGTACCAATGAATTCTGCGACGAAAATCTTTACATTGTTATCTTTCATGTCGTCCCCTTTTGTAAGACCAATAGATAGCGGATCGAAACTTAGCGCATTTTGGCAACAAAAACGAGGATCTGTCACACCATTTGCTAGCAAACCCCTAAAAATTTTTATATTTGTTGTTTGTATGAGTCTTATCCTTGGGGGATGTAAAGCACAAAGTAATCTCACCATTACTTTGTTAGACCAAGCAAGTGGCACCGTAGATTTTTCTATTGAGCTAGATGAGCCAGCAGCATCAGTTCTGCGTAGTGATTCTTTTAATTCGTCGACACTTTCACAAATATTTCAAACAAAAGAATTAGAAGATGCTGGTTTTAATGTTGACGTCCTAGATAATAAAAATGGTGATCCATCAAACATCGAAATGAAAGCAAAATTTGAGAATAAAAAACAATTGTCCAACATTTTATCTTATTTCGCACCAAAAGAAGTTTTGAATGCGGACATGATTTCTAAGAGAACATTTTTTCGTGAAGATACGACACTTAGTGTCCAGATGGATATTTCCAAATTACGTAAACATTATTTAGAAAGTGAAGGAGTTAAAAAAGCTATTCTAGACTCAGGAATTGAATTCTCAGAATTTGAAGAATTAATAAATGAAGCTATGAGCTCTACGAAATTGACTTTAAAATTAGTTAGTGATTCGAAAGTAGAGAAAGTTGAGATATCTGGTTCAAAAACTTCAAAAGAATCACTGAGATTATCTAGCAGCCCTATTCGAACAAGATTTCTATTGAACATGGGGTTTGCGGTACTTTTTGCAGTGGCGGGAATAGTTATATTGTGGCGTATTCGTCGCACCCCTAAGTTATTATCGTCTAAAACAAAAGAAATGAATGAATAATGTCTAAAACTAAAACTGTGTTTGAATGTCAAACATGTGGAAGTCAATTTCCTAAGTGGCTTGGCAGATGTAATGAATGCGGGGGATGGAACACGCTCGTAGAATCTTTAATTGGGGCAAATCCAATACCAACTGGTCCAGAGGGCACCCCAGCTATGAAATCCAGTGAAGTTTTTTCGCTTAGTGATGTGGATGTACTTGAGTCAACGCCAATTCCAACTGGTGTTGTTGAATTTGATCATGTTTTAGGTGGTGGCCTTGTCCCTGGTTCGGTTACTTTGATTAGCGGCGAACCTGGGATTGGAAAATCTACATTAGTGATGCAAATTTTAGGGTCGCTGGCCGATAGAGGAGTTGATTCTTTGTATGCAACTGCCGAAGAATCACCTGCTCAAATTCGTGGTCGTGCTTGCCGATTGGGAGTTAGTTCTGACAAAATTAAAATCGTTGCAACTTCTAGTATCGAGCAAATTATTCAACACGCACAGGAGTCTAAGAGTTCTTTTTTAGTTGTAGATTCAATCCACACACTTGTATGTGCTGATATTTCTTCATCTGCTGGGACAGTTTCACAAGTTAGAGAGTGTGCGCACCGACTTACTGAGTTTGCTAAAAGGTCAACAACAACAGTTGTTGTAATCGGTCAAGTTACTAAGGAAGGTACGTTGGCTGGACCTCGAGTATTAGAACATGTTGTAGATAGTGTCCTTTCTTTTGAAGGAGATGATCAAGCGCTTGTTAGAACTTTGCGTGCGAGCAAACATCGATTTGGGACTACAGATGAATTGGGTTTATTTGATATGACTCAAACCGGATTAGTTGCACTAGATGATCCAAGCGCATTAATGGCATTAACTGGTTCGGTGCGCCCAAGTGGCTTGGCAGTTAGTGCAGCTATTGATGGTTCAAGGCCATTTCTAGTTGAAGTACAAGCATTGGTTGTTCCAACAACAGCTCCAGTTCCTAGAAGAGTTGTTCAAGGAATAGATACAGCAAGGGTTTCAAGTTTGATTGCTGTTTTGCAGAAAAGGTGCGGGCTTTCTTTGGCATCTTGTGACGTATATGTTTCATTAGTAGGTGGAATAAAGGTCAAAGATGCTGCTTTAGATTTAGCTGTTTGTGTAGCAATAGCATCGGCAGATAAAGATATTGTTATACCTAGAGATAATGTTTTTGCGGGAGAAGTTGGCCTATCTGGTGAAATAAGACCTACTACACATATGGCTAGACGAGCACGTGAGGCTGACCGTCGTGGGCACAAATTGATGATCTCAAATCTTGGGAAAACAAAGGTTTCAGAGTTAAAAGTAGAGTCAATAAAAATTAAAGATTTCGAACTCTTAAAAGATGTACTTAAATTTCAGGGAATGTAGGTGGGCACATGATGGATTTTTTACCAAAAGGAAATAGCGAGTTTAAATTTAGTCAAGCTCGTCTTGGTTCTGGTACTGAGATTATGGTTGCTATTCCTGAAGGTGAAATAAAATTTGGTTTAGTACTTATTCCAGACGTATTTGGATTGAGACCATTAGTTAGTGACACAATTTCTCAAATTGCTTCCAACTCTATTGCTGTGATCGCAGTTGAACCATTCTCACATATGGATCAAGACCCATCGCAGCTAACACGTGAAGAAAAACTAAGTCGAGTTAATGAGTTAGATGACCAGATACAGTGTGCAGATATTTTGGCTGCAGGAAAAATTTTGCGCGAATATCATGGTTGTGAAAAGGTGGGCTTGATCGGATTTTGTATCGGTGGCATGTATGCTTTTAAAACTGCAGGTGCAGGTGAGTTCGATAGCGTTATTTCTTGTTATGGAATGATTACTATGCCTGTTGATTGGCAAGGCCCTGGACAAAAAAATGCTATTGAGTATTTGCAATTACAATCTTGCTCACCAGTTTTGGCGATAGTGGGTAGAAAAGACGAAGGTTTTGCTAAACCTGACGATGTTGATAATCTAGAAAAAGTACTTTCGAATGGGCATCATAAAAATTTAGGTTCACGTTTAGATATTTATGAAGAAGGTGAACATGCCTTTATGCATGACCCTGACCGTGCAGAGCATAGAGTTGAGGATGCAAAAATTGCGTGGAGTAGAGCTTTTGAATTTATGTTTAACTAGTCGTAGCTGAAAATGCCAAAAGTTCGAAAATAAGGTACAATATAAGACTAGTTATTCCACAAAATACCCAAAAGGAACATTATGCCCTTCAGCGTTGGTGACAAAGTCGTTTATCCTCATCACGGAGCAGCAGTCGTTGAGAAACGCGAAAAAATTAAGGTCGAAGTAGAAGGCAAAATGAAAAATGTCGAATACTTAGTCATGAGAGTGGCCTATGCCGACCTAGTGGTCCGAGTACCTGCAGAAATGGCTGATGAAATAGGTATTCGAGATGTGATTAATCCTGAAGAGGTTGAAGAAGTTTTCGCTGTGATAATGAAAACCGATGCGCGAACACCATCTAACTGGTCTCGTAGATTTAAAAACCACATTGAGAAACTCAAAAGCGGTGACATTTACCAGGTAGCTGAAGTTGTTCGAAACTTATCATCACGTGATGGTGACAAAGGACTAAGTGCTGGTGAGAAAAAAATGTTGTCACAAGCAAGAAACATCCTTACATCTGAACTTTCCTATGC
>CAUJDU010000092.1 GCA_963169585.1 Actinomycetota bacterium
ATAAAATCTTCCGCCATTATGTAACCCAAAACCTATCCCTGGTCCTTCTGGGATTTTGTTATTTGACGAACGCTTGGACTCTCCAGGAGGTAACTCGTATACACGTAGTGATGTCAATATGTCTTGAAAATCATGAAAACTATATAACGTAAACTTATGCCCATTTGTACGTGTGACTACCCCTTCAATTTCTGTACCTATTAGCGGCAAATAGTAGGAGTCGTCTTTTAATGCCATAGATATAATGTCGGCATTTTAACTATTGAACTGATGGACACTTTGCACTTTTCGGGCATAGCCCTGGCCGGGCCAGGCCTCCTTTTGTTGGAGCCTCCTACCAGAATCGAACTGGTGACCTCTTCCTTACCATGGAAGCGCTCTACCGACTGAGCCAAGGAGGCGTTTAACGACTTCATATGCTACCCAAAACAAGCACCTATTTAAAAGTTTTGAATATACTGCTAAAATGTGTAGTCCCATTTGTATAACTACCAAGGATGTAGATGGTTTCTAAAGCAAAAAAAATTGTGGTTGCCGTTGCTGTGCCTATCAGTCATGCCGTTACTGGTTTGGCAGGCGGTTTTGCAGCTGTCGCTATCGTCCAACCTACTGAAGAATTTCGTGCAGGACCTATTGTTTTACAACAAACCGTTGAAGTTGGGTCTGTGTCTACTTTTTCTGGCGAACCACTATTTAAAGCACCACCCTTTCGTATCGATGTTGACCTAAAAATTATGGACAAGGCAGATACACCTAAAGCCATCCAAGAGATTAAAGAAATCTATACCTCAGATTCGGGGACACCAAATGCGAAAGACGTTGAAGCCGCAATTAGTTCAAAATACAAGCAACCGTTCATGAATCAACTCCATCGATTGATTGCACAAACTGCACTTGTATTTGCTGGAGGTGCAGCACTAGCAATGCGAGCAAGAAACCAGGTTTTTAATCTAATAAAACGTGGCTGCCTGCACTGCACTAATTCCACCATTCAAACTTTTAACTTACTATCACGACAAATCTCACGGAATAATCCTGAACCAAAGCAACTCAAAGAATTCGATATACCCAACATCGAGGGAATAAAGTTGAAATACCGAGGTTTTTTTGTAGGCGTAGGCCGTGATGTTGCTTTAGGTTTAACCATGAGCGGCGCAATGATTGGAATTAGTGGATCGCAAATAGACATAGATAAGGTCCAACCGAGAGCAGAAGATATTGCTTCACAACCTGTCAGAGAATATTTACTTTCTGGAACTTCAAAAATGGTACCAAACTTTAAGTCGATTAACGATGAGCTCGCTCTACATCTAAGTCGTTCTACTCGTATAGGTCGCGCAATTGAAAACGGCTCAGAGAATCTACAAGTACCTCCTTCAGATATTATCGAATCTAAAACGTATCTGATTGTTTCGGACCCACATAATCTACCTACCGCCCCTCAACTTATTGAGGCAATTGCTCGAGCAGGTGATGTTGACGGAATCATCATCCTCGGGGATTTCTTAAATACAGGAGCTCAGTTCGAGATCGATTCATTAGGTGGCTACACGATTGGGGATACACATTTCCAAGGTTTTGGCGATATAAAAACTTGTGTTGAATACTTATCTGGTGAATGCAAAACAGAAGGAAAGCCTTTCGAGATCTATGCTCTCTTAGGTAATCATGACACAAAAACACTTATGACTGAGCTTTCGAAATATGGAATTAAAAGCTTGTCCAATGAACCTCCATCTATCTTTGAAAACCAACTCACTCTTGACGATGCCTGCCGCGTTGACGGTATTGATTGTCAAGGTGAAGGAATGGCGAACAAACTCAATAAACAAGCGGGTGTCGAACTAAAAGATTCGGTTGACTTTTCTGCCGACAACGTTAACCGTCCGACGATTGGTTTCTTCGCTAGTAAAATTGCTGCACTTGAGTTTGAAGGTTCACTTGATACAATTATTCTCGGTGGGACTCATGAATTCAAAAATCAAGAAAAAAATGGTCGACAAACAATAGAAGTGGGAGCCGTTGGGGCTGGTTTTCCTCGGATGCACGACTCTTCAAATGTTGTTGTCGTCAAGTTCGATAGGACACCAAACGGGGTCAAACTTTCTAACTGCGTTTCAGCACAATGGGATCCATTTAATGCAAATGAAGATTTAACAGTCGAGTCTTGCAATCGGTAGAGCCCTGTATCCCCTGTATCTTCTGTGTTGGGTTAAAAAGTGTTCCTAAAGGGAATGTTTTTTAACCCAACACGGCAGGAAACTAGTGGGCCAGGTTGGATTTGAACCAACGTAGCTCTCGCAGCAGATTTACAGTCTGCCCCCTTTGGCCGCTCGGGTACTGACCCCCACTAGAACTGTACAGGTTAGCAAAATTTATCCTCCAAATTTCTATTCCAGTGCCATTTAGATAGACTCTTAGATCTAGAAAAATCTATAGGGGGCAAATATGCCAAGTTTTGACGTTGTAAGCGAAGTAGATACTCAAGAAGTCCGAAATGCGGTAGATCAAACGGCGAGGGAAGTTGGTACCCGTTTTGATTTTAAGGGCACTGAATCTGTCGTCGAATTTGATGGCAAGCTCAAAATCAATATTAACTCTGCTACCGAAGACCGAGTTAAAGCCATCATTAACGTGTTGGAAGAAAAGTTTGTGAAACGACAGCTTTCTCTTAAATCTTTAGATCATGGTAAAGGCGAAGAAGCTGCTGGCGCGCGTTTTAAACAAGAACTTACTTTAAAGGTTGGTCTTACAACTGAAAAAGCAAAAGAAATTGGTAAATATATTAAAGAAAATGGCCCTAAAGGTATGCAACACCAAATTCAGGGCGATCAACTTCGCATTTCAGGAAAAAAACGTGATGATCTACAAAATGTTATAGGAATGTTAAAAGAAAAAGATTTTGGCATCCCTCTTCAATTCGAAAATTTTAGAGACTAGATTATATTTCTCTTTTTGCTTCAACAACACTAAATGCTCCAAGGCCTGTGTGATCTAAAAGTATTGCTCGTTCTGATGAAAAACCTTGTATAGGTTTTTCATCTGTATCACTTTTGACCCAAGCTTGAAGATTTTCATAACCACTTGATTGTTCTAGTACGTTTTCGAACCATATGTCGATATTATTTTCTTTTAACCAATCATGTTGAGTATTAAATTTAATTTTTGAAAAACCTTCAATATCTAAAAGCACATGTAAATCTTCTTTAATTATATCGGTGGTGATATCGCCTGTTATGCCTCTGCGAAGAGCATCCAACACTTCTTCTACCCCAACGATACGCTCATTATCTGAATATAGTCTTAACCAATTTTCGTCTTCAAATTTCTGGACACTTTTCATATAATCAAAAAATAAAAGCGACAAAGAACTCACGTTACTTGTAGCAACACTTAGTTCATAAAACCATTGAGCCATACCGGTATGTAAAGGGATTCTAAAATGACCAATATCTATGGGCACATCTGCACCCTTTAAATTATCGATATTTTTAAATATCCCGAAATTTGCGTAGGTATCAAACCCCAATAATGATTTATCAATCTCGTCTGGCTCGAAAGTGGAGTACGTTTCATCTGCAAAACCAATATTGAATACAAGATTATCCAGTAATTCATTTGCTATTACTAGAGTCGGATATTCACAATCTGGTAATGACTCATGTAGCGACCAAGAAAACCCTGTTTGAACCTTATTTAATCGTTCTTCACAAGTTTTCAAATGTGTCGGAGATCTATCAACTAGCGCATATTTAATTCGATCAGCATTATTGATTTTTGCTCGCGCAATACTTGCTGCTAATGCTCCTGGACCACACCCTGCATCTATAACTATTGCCGGACCATCAATTTCTAAATTGTCGTACCAATCGTCAATATAGTTTCCAATTATTCTCCCAAAAAGATCGCCAACTTCGGGTGAGGTTAGATAGTCTCTAGAACGCCCTGCTCCTCCCCCTTTTGTATAAAATCCATCTTCACCGTAAAGGGCTTCTTCCATGAGTTGAGAAAAGTTTTCGTTAGTAAATGTCATCGTGATTCAAAAAATTCTTTGTCCCGATTAAACAGCCATGGATCTCGCACTCCGGCTTTATGTATTTGAATATCACGCCACACATCACCAATAACATAAGGTTCAGTTTTTAGATACTCATTAAGTTCATCTTCATCTTTGAAGTCGACAAAATACATTGAACCTTTCATTGTTCCATCATCATGAAAGAGCGCCGATGCATACCAAAGATTTCCAGAAGCCATAAGCTGCGCACCGCGAGCAACATGCTTTTCGCGAACTGCCATTCGCCGATCAAGCGCATCTTCATCTGTGCCGTCTAATCCAATAATTAAAAAATTCATACCTGCGATTTTAATAGCGTATGGTCGTAAACAGCTCGATTCTCAAGCATAATCGGCCCAACGCGGTATAAATTTAAGAAGCTAGAGTGATGAGCTCGCCAATCTTTGCAACTATTCCTGGCAATACTCCAAGTACAACTGTACCGATAGCACAGATCAAAATAGCCAACTTCACAGCAGGCGTAGTTGATATTGCGCCACGTGGTTTCACCAACAGTCCGCCGTGACTCTGAGCTTGTTTAGAAACCTCTTCCAATGGCCCTGGCTCTTCAAGCCACATCTTCTTTACGACATTTGCATAATAAGCAAATGCAACGACAGAAGCAACAACAGCGATCACCCCAAGCACAACAGCATCCATTGTTCCAGCGTCTAAAACAGATCTAAACATTACGAACTTTGCAAACCAACCAGCCAAGGGAGGTACACCTGCAAGTGAGAATAAGAATATCGACATACAAATTGCTAAGAATGGTTCTCGACGTCCAAGCCCCTTATAAGAATCGATATCTCCACTACTCGTCCTTTTAGCTACTGCTATCACGCAAGCAAATGCTCCAATATTTGCGAGCAAGTAAATACTTAAATAAATGATGGTAGCTTGAAGGGCAGATTCTCTAACTTGAGCAACGTCTGAGCCTAAAAATGTTAGAGGTAAAAGTATAAACCCACCTTGAGCAATAGCTGAATACGAGAGCATACGCACAATATTTGTTTGTTTTAATGCAGTAAAGTTTCCAACTATCAGCGAAGCTACTACCATCGCATAAACAACAACTTTCCAAATGTTACTATCAGGCAAAAACGCATACTGCAGCAAAATAATAAGCCCGACAAAGCCACCTGCTTTAGATAAGACACTTAAATATGCAGTAACAGGAGTTGGGGCACCTTCATAAGTATCTGGTACCCATTGATGAAAAGGTACTGCTGAAATTTTGAAAGCAAAACCTACGATAGTTAAAATAATTGCGACGCTTGCCAAAACTGGAACATCGCTTTGTGAAAAATATTGTTCAATGTCACTCAATAGAGTTGATCCTGACATGCCAGCAATAAATGACATTCCATAAAGCATGACCGCAGAGCTCATAACACCAATTAGATAAAACTTCATCGCGGCTTCATTGCTCTTTAAATCACGCCTAGCCCAACCAGCCATAACGAATGTTGGAATTGTAATTGTCTCTAGGGAGACAAATATGCTGATCAAATCTCGCGATGAAGCGATAGCACTCATACCCAGAACAGAAACTAAAAGCAGAAACCAGAATTCGCTTTGAAAATAATCACCTTCACGAATATAGTCTGCGCCGATCAATACAACGAGATATGCACCAACAAGGAAAAATGCTTTAAAAGCAAGCGCAAAATTATCTACTACATAAGCCCCACCAAATAATGACCTATTAGTACCATCAATTGCGAGTGTAATAACTGGAATCATTGCTACGAGAATCCCGATCGCCGCAAGATTACTAGAACGCCATGAAGATGACTTTTTCAAGAATAAATCAAAAATCAGTACGAGAATAGCTACACTAGCAAGCGTGATTTCTGGCGCTAAAGCATGCCAGTCAATCAAAGGGGCTTTCTGCGCAATAGCTAAGACCATTTTTACGCTCCAAACAATGCTGATATAGGTGCAGCAAAGTATCTAAATAGGATGTCAGGATAAACACCCAAGACAACAATCAAAACTAATATTGGCGTCCAAGCTAACCATTCAGTAACGTGAACATCATGGATATGCGCATCTTTAAATTCGTCTTTCACCTCACCAAAGGCAACACGTTGAAACATCCATAACAAATATGCTGCAGCTAATACCGTACCTATTGCTGCAATCACCATATACACGCGGAAGAGCTCAACACTTTGGCCTTCTGCTGGGCTAAAGGCTGATAATACTGCAGGGAACTCTCCCCAAAATCCAGCCAATCCAGGAAGTCCAAGAGATGCCATTGCGCTAAATCCGAATATCCACCCGAGCCGTGGTGCGCTTGTTAGTAAGCCACCAAGTCTAGATATTTCCCTAGTATCGTATCGGTGTTGGATCGAACCGGCACAAAAGAAAAGCATGCCTGTAATAAAACCGTGAGCAACCATTCCAAAAAGAGCAGCATTCATACCGAATTCTGTTCGAGTTGAAATTCCGAGCATCACAAAACCCATGTGTGCAACGGAAGAAAAAGCAATTAACCTTTTTACATCTGTTTGAGCTAAACAGCAAAGTGATCCATAGATAATTCCGATCACTGCGAGACCACCGATATATGGTGCCCAAGTTACACTTGCCTCAGGCAAGATTGGCATTGCAATTTTTACAAATCCATATGTTCCAAGTTTCAAAAGGACAGCTGCTAATAATACAGAACCTTGAGTCGGGGCTTCCGTGTGTGCATCTGGAAGCCAAGTATGAAAAGGAAACATCGGTACCTTAATTGCAAACCCTAAGAACAATCCGCCAAATATCCAGAGTGCGGTTGTTTTATCAATGTTCAATGTCCCTTCTTGAGCCATAGCTGTAAGCGCAGTAATAGAAAAAGTATGCCCATCGGAAAGGAAAAATAAAGCTAGGAATCCAAGCAACATCATGGCAGAACCAAAAAGCGTAAATAGTAAAAACTTCAATGAAGCATATTTTCTATTTGGGCCACCCCAGACGCCAATTAAAAAGAACATAGGAAGTAGAACGATTTCGAAAAAGATAAAGAAGAGAATTAGATCTTGTGAAACGAAAGTTCCGTTCATACCAACTGCTAATAGCAACATTAAAGAAAGAAAGCCTTTAGGATTATGAGGTTCTGGAAAATGGTCCCAAGAATAAACTATGACTAACAAGGTTGTGAACATAGAAAGCAGTAACAGAGGTAATCCGATTCCATCAACACCTATATCATATCTTGCATTAATTAGTGGTATCCATTGTTTTGAAATACCAAGTTGAGTAGCAGAGTCGCTCCAATCAAAACGTGTTGCGATCGCTATTCCCACGATTAGAGTAATAATCGATGTTCCAAGTGCAATAGATTTTTGTGCGAGCTCTGCACGCTTTGGAGCTAAAAGAACTCCTACCATTCCTACTAACGGTAAAAATACCGCCAGTGAGAGCGCCCAATCTTCAAATGTGTCCACGTATCTCTACCTTTCGTTGACCCTTTAGATCTAACCCTTACTTACAAATACCGCAATGAATGCGACGATTATTACACCCGCAAATAGGAAAGCTGCGTACCGCTGTATCTTTCCATTTTGCATTAAGCGAAGACCTGAACCACTTGCATGTGATCCGCTTCCCAAACTGTTTACAATTCCGTCAATACCTTTTTGATCTAAGTATTTATAAGAAAAATTACCTAATCCTGCCGTGAGCTTTCCAACCATATTTACAATACCGTCGAGAATATTCTGGTTAATCCAATAGCATGTTTTCGCCATAGATTTTTTAGTAGCACCAACAATAATGTCTGTATATAGGACATCTAGATACAGTTTGTTGACCAATAAGGTATGAATAGCTTTTGCTAATGCATTCTTTTCGGTTAACCCAACAAAACCAATCTTCTTCCAATAAAAAAGATAAGTAACACCTATTCCACTCAATGCAATTACAGTTGCAATTAATGCTGCTGGAACACTAAATGGAGCGTGAAGTATATAGGAGCCACCTTCTGCTATTAGGTTTTCAAAAGG
>CAUJDU010000093.1 GCA_963169585.1 Actinomycetota bacterium
AGTAACTACACCAGGAGCTTCATCTAAAGTTTTTTGTGCTGAATCTATTTGTTGAAGAGCAGTATTTAACGCAGCTTCTCGCATATATTGTGTCTCTGTTTTAGCTTTAATAGTTTCCAGAACAGCCTTTTGCTCATCTAAAGCAGCTTGGGCTTTGATAACATCCTCACTCTTATTAACTTGCGACGAATCCAAACCACCTTCTAATGCTTTAGCTTTGGCCTCTTTTAATTCTTCATTTGCAGTAGCAATTTTTTTATTTTGCTTAATAATTTCTCCTGAACGAATTGGCTGTGCCGCTTCGTCTTCTGGTAACTGAATAGACGCTAAGAATGCGATCAAATCATCAATAGCTTGTTCATTTTTAGGTCCACCACCAGCAACGCCCCAAGCTGGCATAGGTGTACCAGGACGACCAAAAACTAAGATGTCATAAACTTGACTTCTACAGTTCGGTGTTGTTCGTTGATCTGCCAAACGACAAGAAGATCTAAAGTGATTATTCTGTTCAGCTTTTTGAATCGGGTATTTATATAGAACCGTATTAAGCGCAGGTGCCTGCCAAGAGACAGAACTGGTAACACAGTCAGGATTTGTATATCTCAGATCTCCTGCGCATGCTTCATCAGTTTCTGGATCTTTTGCAGCCTTCAATGTGAAATTTGTTGATCCACCATTGGCATAACGACCGGTTTCCGGATCGAAACCGCCATGGCAGTTCGCACAACCTAATGATTGAACGTTGTTGTATCCAAACATTCCTTCATTTGCATAAAACGTTTGTCCTCTTCGAACACTTCTAGTGTCAAAAGCTGTTGTCATCTTTGATTGACGTGTTGGCTCCCAAACATAATAAAGACCGATTCCTACCGCAATAACGGCTGCAGCAACCAGTGCAACCGCAAGTGTACGTTCAAGTTTTTTTGTTTCTAAAACTTCATCTTCATAAAAGGGATCTAAGTTCTGTGGGCTCTTCTCCCCAAACTTTGAGATCGCAAACTTAATGGCAATTCCAGTTACGACAAAAAGAATTACGATTGCACCGAACATCAAGAACGACTTGATAGTTAATGGGTTTTCTAGCCGCTCTACTAAAGCATTCCCGCCGATAAATATATTAATTAAACGCATAATGGACCTTCCGCTCCTTGACGGGTGGTATCGGTTCCAATTGGTGGACCTGCAACGACACTTGACAGATTGGTATTAATAACGAGCTTTCCACCTGCAACATCGAATGGAAATCTATCCATTCCACGCGGTGCTGGTCCACCTGTTTTTTCACCAACTCGATTGAATTTTGATCCGTGACACGGACACTCAAACCATTGGGAAGTATCGCACCATGGGACACGACATCCAAGGTGTGGACATTTCTGATACAAAGCAACAATTCCTGTATCTACCATACCCTCAATAATTTTCGGGTTTTTAGTGTAATCATGAGTCGCATTAGCTGCCTCAACAGCAGCACCATTATCCTTTGGAAACTGAACGATATAAGCACGAGCTTCAGGAATATAATACGGTTGTTTAGTGGATTCGATTTGAGAAATGATGTCGTCAAGTGATGTAGTCACATTGACTAACCCGCCGAAGCCACCTTTTCCTGAAGGAATTAAAAAAGCTAAAAGGCTAGACGCGAAAGGAAGAGCAAAGCCGACACCAATAATTGCGTATAGTGATCGATTCATAAATTTACGGCGAGAAATACCGATCATATCTTCATCTACTTTTTCTAACGTAACTACTTGTGCAGATTCAGCTGAACCTTCAACAACTTGTCTTGATGCTTTCGTTGCTGTTCCTTCTTGAGCTTTATCTTTTTCATTTTCTTCGTTACTTGTACGTGCAGCATTTCGACCTAAAAGCAGAACGCTAGATGCAGCTACAATCAATACTGCCCCTAGAGCAAAAACGATTATCGTTGATTGATCCACTCTTTAATTCTCCTGTCTTTCTGATCTTTTCTCTATAGCTCGAAGAAAACTCCGTCTTTCATTGGGAAGACAAAGTTGAATCCTTGCCCTCTGAAAAACGATCCAATAATAACGAGCACCGCCCAGAAAATTAGAAATATTGTCATCATTGCAATGGCATATTTTCTGTTTTCTGGCTTATTCGAAAGGTTTTTATCATAATATGGCGTAAGCGCTAGTAGCACCAACGCAACTCCTGGGATAGTTACACCGGCAACCATCGGGTGAAACATAGTCAAGAGTTCTTGAAGTCCTAAAAAGTACCAAGGTGCTTTCGACGGGTTTGGAGTTTGGTTCATGTCTGCCAAGCCCAATAATGGAGCACGAACAAATATTGAGAACACTAATAGTCCTGCAGTAACAACAAGCATTGCTCCAAGTTCGATCGATAGCAGATGTGGCCAAGTATGTACTTTGTCTTGGGCTTCTGCTTTTGTTTGTTGGATTGAACCAGATTTAACAACAGTGAGTAATCGATGAGTATGTCCATCTGGACCCACCATCGCAGGTGCACCTGCAGGTGGAGCACCAGCCGCTGGGGCGCTAGAGCCACCTGAACCAGCGCCAGATGATGTTGGAGTACCACCACTTAAAACGGCACGTCTATTTTTACTTCTTTGAAACAAAAACTCAGGAACTTTTGCAGCAAGTCCTGTTCGCACAGGTGCTTCTTCTACAGGAGCTACGGGTGCGTCAGTCGATGCGGCTTCGGCCCCTGCGGTACGCTCGGAGCCTGTAGTCTCCTCGCTGCCTGCAGATGCATCTTCTGACGCACCCGCACCACCTGCTTCAGCTGCAAGTTGAGCTTTACGTTCTGCTGCTCTTTTTAATAAGTGTTCTGGAATTTCACCCATGACTACCCTTTACAACGGTCCTGAAATTCCGCCATCTTTACGTACACGCCAGAAGTGGATAGCCATAAAGATAACGATTACAAACGGTAACAAGAATACGTGCAGCACATACCAACGCAACAACGTATCTCCTGAAATAACATTTCCTCCCAGCAAAACAAATTGTACGTTTGTTCTTAAAACTGGAGAGTATCCCATCATGTTGGTACCAACAGTTACAGCCCAAAGTGCTAGTTGGTCCCAAGGCAAAAGATACCCGGTGAAACTTAAAAGTAGAGTAAGAGTAAGAAGGATAATTCCAATTACCCAGTTAAATTCTCGAGGTGCTTTATAAGCTCCGTGATAAAAAACACGAGCCATATGCAAGAACACACTCAAAACCATTAAGTGTGCAGCCCATCTATGCATATTACGGACGAAGCTTCCGAAATAAACTGCAGTTTCTAGCGTTTGAATATCCGCCCATGCCTGTTCTGCAGTTGGTCGGTAAAAGAACATTAAGAAAACTCCTGTTACGGTCAAAACCATAAACAAGAAGAAAGACAATCCACCCAAGCAAAGCGTGTAGGAAACCTTCACAGCATGAATTTTAACTTTTACTGGATGCAAGTGATACAAAACGTTGTTCATGATCACATAAGAACGGTTACGTGGAGAATCTGTGTATCCTTTTCTAAATACTGAACCCGGACGGAAGATAGAGTTCATTGCTTGGGAATCATGCATGCGATTTCCAACGCGCTTTACAACTTCCATTGGGTTTTTCGATTTCGTCTCTGTAGCCACGATTTTTTTAATCTCCTAATTTCTAGAACCTAACACCATATGCGTAACCGTGTCTTTCCGTACGCATATGAGGGTCTCCATCAGCTGTATCTTTCGAAACTTTCCCTAAAACAATAACTCCTGTTGGACAACGGTCCACACACAAAGCGCAACGTGTACAAACATCTTCATCGACTATAAAGGCAACATGGTCGCGCGGATCTTCACCAGGTTTATCTGTTGATTGCGCGTCAGTAATTGCATTGACAGAAACCATATGAATGCATTTCCATGGACAGATGTCAACGCAACCTTCACACATTATGCATTCGCTTTGGTCGATATGTAAAAACTGTTTTGGTTTTACTGCATTCAAAAGATACGCCGGGTCAACCTCAGCGACTAGATAGTCACTGATGAACTCTGGCATCTTTGGGTTTGCATCTATCTTTGCCATATAACAGTCACTTATGCCTTTGTTGCTTTCAAAGATTTCATTGGACGTCCAAAACGTGAAAGTTTACTTAATTTCGATTCAGAACTTTGTGTCTCGTCTTTCGCTTGTAGTGGATCATTTCGTTTTTGCCAAGCAGAAAATAGCTTAATATTAATAACAGCACCAACAACATAGATCGCCATAGTTGCCTGGTCTTGCATAGCTTCGAGCGTAACTTCGAATGGAATCAATCTTGTTTGTTTCGTCCAGAAGTTTCCGTCAAGCCAGGTCTTTAATATAAATTGTCCACCTTCGGAAAGCTTTGCATCAGCAGTAAAGCCTAAGTAACTAGTTGCAAATGTAATCCACTCATGAGGGATTATTGCATAGATGAGAGCCATCAAAACGAAACTGGCCATTGCGCCAAAAATAACTTCAGCCCATGTTCCATCTTCGGTCCTCTTAGGTAATGACCAAATATAAAGAGAGACAGAAGTTAATAATGTAATTATTGCCAACCAAGCCATAAGGACAGATACGTTGTGAACAAATCCACCGATGACATAAAAGATCAACATTATTGCGATAGTTATTCCGGTGTGCTGAAGTTTAGAAACTGGTAGTTTCAATTGAGAAGCATTGATAGACAAAATCATTGTCCAAAGTCCACAGAATCCTGCAATCCATGCGATCATAAAACCATTAACGATTAAAGTACCTCGAGCCAAGGATGACTCGTCTAAAAGTCTTCCGACGATCACCATCGATGTCCCGCCACCTACACCTAAAACAAAAATTGCTGCACCCGTTTTAAATGATTTAACAGCAGGGTGTTTCATCAAAAGCATTATCCATAGAAGCCCTACGGTTAGTAACAACACAGCTAGTACAAGCCGGCCACCCGGTCGTATCCAGCTAATGTCAAAGAAGAATATTGAGCTCGGCAATAATTGCGGCACTGTTTTTCCTTACTTTTAAACTCTCTTATTAAGTTGACATCTATTCGTGTAAAACAGATGTCATTTATTCTACTGTCCAGCTATGGCCAATACGGTCAAAGTGCACGCTTCGAGTGTAGACGAAGTACTTGTACAGACAAGAAACCATTGGAAAAAAAATAGAAATTTTTTGTGTATTTTTTGCTGGATAAGTTTGTAGCGATATTGGATCTATTAGTGCCAGCTAATTGGAATTAAGTATCCTGTTAGAGAACATATTAATCGCCGTCAGTCTAAATAAAGGTTGATCCATGTCTAAAAATATCGAGACTATTTATCCTGTGGGCATTAACCTACCCTTAGAAGAGTCCAAGTCTAAATATGATGTAGTTGTTGTTGGCGCGGGCCCTTCTGGTTCATCTTGCGCCTATTGGCTTGGTTCAAAGGGCTTCAAAGTTGCCCTTGTCGAGAAGAAGAAGTTCCCACGAGATAAAACTTGTGGTGATGGATTGACACCGAGAGCTGTTTACCAGCTTGAAAATATGGGATTATCAGAACAATTGCGACAATTCCACCGGTATGAAGGTTTGAGATCTATTGCATTTGGGCGAACACTGGAAATGCCCTGGCCAAGCAATGAGAAATTCCCGAACTACGGCTATGTTGCAAAGAGGAGTGAAATCGATTCGCTCGTTGCTCGCAATGCAGAACTTGCAGGCGTTGATATTTATATGGGTTTTGAGGCTAAAGCACCTGATTTCGACTCCGAAACTGGAGCCATTTCAACTGTAAATATTGAGTCAAAGAATGGAGAGCAATTTGCACTAAAAACATCTTATGTGGCGGTTTGTGAAGGTTCGACTCCTAGATTTGGCCGCTATGTTGGTTTGGTGCGAAATAAAACCTACCCAATGGGAATGGCAATTCGTGGATATTTCACTTCACCGATGCATGATGATCCGTGGATTGAAAGCCATTTAGACATTGTCGACAAGAACGGTGATTTTCTGCCTGGATATGGATGGATTTTCCCAGTTGGTGATGGAACTATCAACGTAGGAGTTGGTTTACTCTCTACATTTCGTGGATACAAAAAAATTAATACTTCCCATTTGATGGAAGCATTCTGTGAAATTGCCCCAAGCTATTGGGAAATCTCACCTGAAAACAGTTGTGGAGCTCCAACTGGAGGCAAACTTCCTACAGGAGGATGTACTGGACCTAAAGTTGGTGTGAACTGGATTGTAGCTGGCGATAGCGCAGGAATGGTTAATCCGTTCAACGGAGAAGGCATCGCTTACGGATACGAAACTGGTGAGATGGCAGCTAGAGCAAT
>CAUJDU010000094.1 GCA_963169585.1 Actinomycetota bacterium
ACCAGAAATTGGGTTTGTCTGGTCCATGAACTGTGAAAGTTGTGAAGAACCAAAGAATTCTTTGATTGCAGCAACAACTGGTCGAATATTAATAAGAGTCTGAGGTGTAATGGCTTCAGAATCTTGAGTGGTCATTCGTTCACGAACAACACGTTCCATACGGGAAAGACCAACACGAACTTGGTTCATGATAAGTTCACCAACGCTACGAACGCGACGGTTACCGAAATGGTCGATGTCATCAGGGAAATAACCAGGGTGTTTTTCATCTGTTGGCATTTCATTTGCATGAAGTCTTACCAAGTAAGAAATGGTCGCAAGAATATCTGCTTTAGTTAAAGTGTATTCTTCGTATCCTTCTGCTGGTTCGGAAATTGGTTCTTCCAGCCCCATTTTCTTGATGTTAAGCACACGATATTCGTCACCTAGTTTTTTAGAAACTTTATGACGACCAACACGAGCTAGATCATATCGTTTTGAGTTGAAGAACAATGCGTCTATGAGTCCTTTTGAACCTTCTACTGTTGGTGGCTCACCTGGACGCAATTTTTTGTATAGGTCTATATATGCTTCTTCAAGCGTTTCGGTATTGTCTTTTGCCAAAGTATTTTCAATAACTTCGTAAGGTTCTCCTGTAACAGGATCTACGAAAAGGTTTCGAATTTCTTCGTCCGTTTCTCCAAAGCCAAGTGCTTTAAGGAAAATTGTTACTGGAGTTTTTCGTTTGCGGTCAACACGAACATGTGCAACACCTTTTTTATCGATTTCAAATTCGAGCCATGCTCCACGGCTTGGAATAATTTTCGCGTCGAATACGATGTTGTCAGGGTTTGTCTTGTCAACATTCATTCCAAAGTAAACACCTGGTGAACGAACAAGCTGTGAAACGACGATACGTTCTGTACCGTTAACGATAAATGTTCCTCTAGGTGTCATCATCGGGAAGTCACCCATGAAAACTGTTTGTTCTTTAATTTCGCCTGTTCCTGCATTTAAGAAACGCGCAGTAACGAAAAGTGGTCGGGCGTATGTCATGTCACGTTCACGACATTCATCTTCAGTGTATTTAGGTGGATCGAAAACATGATCTGACAATTCGAGTCGGAGTTGTCCTGAGAAATCTTCGATTGGAGAAATGTCTCGCAATACTTGGCCAACACCGTGATCGATAAACCATCGATAACTTTCGGTTTGTATGTCTAAGAGATTTGGAAGTGGTAGTACTTCTTCGATCTGAGAAAATGAATAACGTTCACGAGTGGATAAACCTGGCAAAATATGACTCCTTGGCCGTTCGCGCTGTTAGTAATGTAACCAATGGTTCAAAAGTTCGACAGCTCTTTCTCCAATCAATGAGATCACAAAATCACAAAAAGATGTGAATGATACTCTATTTTTAGATGCCGAAACTGTGTGGTTTGAAACAGGGGTTACGTACATCGTACTTCGTACGCACTTAGCAGGGCAAACGCAAGCAACGATCGCCCGGCATTTTAAAGACCCAAACCATAATTTACACATATCAGACATTCGCGAAATGTCGTCCGTGTACAGCCTGGATCTTTTTCCAGGGTCCGACCCTCCTTTTCACCCAAAGAGGACAAATCGGGTTTATCCCTTATAGAGGGTCGGACCCTGGTTTAAGACTATTTAAGTTCTACAGTTGCACCAGCAGCTTCAAGTACTTCTTTAGCCTTGTTAGCGTCATCTGGCTTTGCACCTTCAAGAACTGGCTTTGGAGCAGCTTCGACCAAGTCTTTAGCTTCTTTTAGGCCAAGACCTGTAAGAGTTCGGACCTCTTTAATAACAGCAATCTTATTTGCTCCAGCTTCAGCCAAAACAACATCAAATGAGTCCTTCTCTTCAGCAACAGCGCCACCAGCGTCTCCGCCAGCAGGAGCAGCCATAACCGCAGCAGGAGCAGCAGCAGTTACATCGAATCGCTCTTCAAAAGCCTTAAGAAATTCTGATAATTCTAGAACAGTCATCTTCTCGAATGTTTCAAGTAGATCTTCTTTAGTTGGAGTTGCCATTTAATTTTCCCTTTCTTTGGAAATTTGTTGTCGCGGGTATAACCGTTGCGAATTTAATTATGCAGCTTCGTCAGCTGACTTTTTATCTGCAAGTGCTTTGAAGGCATACGCAGCATTTCTTGTAAATGCTTGGAAGAGTCCAGCAGATTTTGTAAGTGGGCTTTGAATTGTTCCAGCGATTTGAGCAAGAAGAACTTCGCGTGATGGAAGTTTTGCTAACGCTACGATATCATCGGCAGACATTACAGTCTCACCAAGCACACCACCCTTTAAAATAAGGGCCTTATTAGGTCCGGCAAAATCGTTTAAAGCTTTTGCTGCACCAACTGCATCTGTCTTTGCAAATGCAATTGCGACTGGACCTGTTAAGTTTTCGTCTAGTGAAAGTCCTGCTTCTTGGGCAGCGATTCTTACGAGGGTATTTTTGTAAACCTTGTAAGACGAGTCTGCTTGACGCAAGTTATCACGTAATTCTTTAAGTTGAGCAACAGTCAAACCACGGTATTCTGTGAACAACGATGCTTGAGAGTTAGTAAATAATTCTTTGATTTCATTGACAGTTGCTACTTTATCCTCACGAGGATATTTAGCACTTCGTCGCAATGTTGCACTATCAGCCATTTAGATTCCTTATACTTTCGAAATTTAACTAAAGAATCTGGGCACCAGCAAAAGAAGTAAAATAGAAGAAACTCTTCTAGATCAACCTCTTTTGGCCAAAACCTAAGTTTTGATTATCGCTAGTGCGACCAAATGTCTTTGGTATAGAGATACATTCTACGCCGTACACATAAGGTGTACGCAAATTAGCCGATTTACAACGATAGCGGTTCTAACCCTCTTGGTTCTGAAACCACTTTTGCTGGGGCTATTTGGCTTGTCGAATCGCCGTAGCTCTGTGGGAGGTTTGCGCCAATCAAAGCTGATCCTTCTTTATTTCGTCTTGCCGCTTCACTTCTGGCTTTAATTTTTGCTTTCCGGCTAGCATCGCCACCTACTCTTGCACTTTTAATGAAAGATACTTCTGGCACATCTACTTCTTCGGTTTCAAATGATATAGGAGTGATTTCATTTATAGCTTTTTGTTGTTCATGAGCGATTAGGTTGTCAAACATTTGTTTGATCTCGTCTTCGGTCTTGCCATTAGCTGACTGTTCACTCACCCAACCGTAAAATCTATTTTGATTTTCTATAAGGTTGGCCATCATCTGCTCAATTTGTGCGACGGTTTTCCCATCTTCAATCTGCTCTGCTACCCAAGTAATAAATTTAATTTCCTTTTCCGTAAAAGGCTTATTCGTATTAGGGTTAAGTAGCTCACTTGGTTTATCTTTACCCTGCGCCTTGGCATCAGATTGATTTCTCCCCTGTTCAGATTTTTCTTGATCCGGTTGTTCTGAACCGCCTACAAGGCTATTAACACCGAATCCTATACCGACGATACCTGTGGCAAATGCGATAGTAACTGCCCCTATTTTTCTTGCAGATAGAGTACTTGCTGCAAGTTTTGCCCTAATAGAATCAATCCCAGTCAAGAAAGCGTGACTTAGTTTTGATGTGATTTTATTTAGACCTTGCAAGAATCTTGACGATGAACGATGAACATCTTCCTCGCATGTTTCATCAGGAACCTGTGGTGGATTTCTTTTAGCTGAAAGTTCTGCCTTCTCAAACAGCCCAGCATTCTTCGAAGTTTCTATTGCTGTTTGTAATATCGTTTCAAATCTTTTCAAAAATTCAATATAGTTTTTAGGTAATGCGACAAAATGCTTATCTACACTTTGGCTCCATAGTTCATTAAATCCGTCATCGGAACTTACACCGAGGTCAAAATAACATCTATTACCAAGAGCAATGAGTTGATCATCGTGTTGTGCAAGCGCACTAATCGCATCTGCAAAGCTCTCGTGGATAGTGTTGCGTTGTTTCAAGCTTTCGTTTAGTGTTCGATCTAATCTTTCCTTTAGCAACTGCAGTTTTGGTCTATTTGCAACAACCTCAGGGCTCAATTGGGTATCTATTTTACTTTGGAGGCTCTCATAAGTAACCAATGCATATTTAGAATTTTCTACAAATGCTTCAATCGTTCTTAACAGTTGTAAATTATCAAGGCTCAAATATTCGGAATTTATATCGCCTAACAATTTCTTAACGGCTTCTTGTGAACCACCTACTACGGAAGACAATTCTTCCAGTCGTTCGTCTAACAATTTTGCTACATCTCTTATTCCAACTTGAGGATCGGTATTTATTGCTACTGTTGAATCAGATTTACCGACTGTGAAACTTGGCCCTGCAACTTTACTCTCGCCCTTGTCGCCTATAGTTGCAAAAAGGGGCGCCCTTAAATCTCTAGGTGTAGCCACAGGTTGGTTGGCTCCAGAGATGTCCTCAAAATTGAAATGCCCATTAGGTAATGACATAAATCCTCCTACCTATAATCGTTATCTTTTAGGTACCATTAATCCACTTGCTCTTTGTTCGTAGACACGATGTATAGAAAGAGAAGGGTGATTAAATGGACGCGAACCAGTTACTTCAGTTGCTAAAGGTACTGACTGTTTAGTTGTCCTTGTATCGAGGATTATCTCAAGTGAGCTAAAACCATTGCGACCTCTTGTGCATTGGTTGGTCATTTCATCACCCACACATCCCTGCTCTTTCACTTTTTCATCAGGTGCTAACGAAACAGAAGTATTCTCGGGGATTATTTCTACTTCACCTGTTTGCTTGTCCACATTTACTGAAGGTTCCTCAGGTTGTGTATGAATCGCTTCTTCGATCTCAATTTGTTCACTGACATCAGCAACTATCGGAAAGTCGCAAGATGGGTCTAATTCGCTGAGTTCGACATCTTGTGTTGTATCAATTGGACTTGATACAGGTTCTTGAAAATCAGTGTGAGTCTTTGCATGCGCCCTATAACAAAATCCTTCAAATTTCTTCCAGAGTTCCTGGATATATTGGCCTAAACGATTTATTCGACTCGGCGCTTTGGCTCCTTGATTAATATTGCTTTCAAGTTCCGAGTGAATGACAACTCGACCTCTGGCTGAATCGAAATCAAAATGGCCATTTCCATTAAATCTATCTGCTCTGAGAGCATCTATTATTGGGCTAAGAGACGCGTCATCAAAGCTTTGAATTTTTGGTTGATCGAAAGAGTCTATTATTGCTCTTGCAATAGGGCTAAGAAAATCTTCTGTTTCTTGTTCTACAACTGGGTGTTCCCCGGTTGAAAGCTTTAGCTCTTCTTGCTGAGCCGTCGATAGTTTTGTGCCGCTTTGTTCAAGAGCCGCAGTGATTTGCTTAAGCTGTTGATTTAGTACATCCGTCCAGACTTCATAGGGTCGGATTTCGTGCATATAATTTACAAATTTATTACCAGCGCTCTTATCTAACGATAGAAGTTTATGATATAGCTCCGTACGAAAAGCTTCTCCATCTTTTTGAAATTTATCGAGAACTAGTTCTAATTCTTCGACTGCTTTTTGCGATATTAGGTCGTTATGCGATTGCAATAATGTTAAGACTTTTCCGTCGTTTGCATATAGCTGAAGAATCACTTTTTCAATATCATCACTATCATTCCCAATAATGTTTACTAGCGAAACGAATTCTTGATCCGGAAATTCTGGTGTTGTGTTATATACAAGATGAATCCTATTGAGAAAATTATCATCTAAGAGTTGTTCTTGTGCTAATTGAATTGCTTGAGTTGTTCTCTTGAGCGAATCGAGGAACATATCGAAATCACCCAAGAGGCTCCCACCTTCATCTGCTTGCATAATAAATGGATCTACGAGATCGTATTTCGTTTGTACACTAGGGTTTTCCATGCTCGGATTCAAACCAGAGGACTTGTTCACAATTGCCATCTTTAACATCCTTGTTAATTCTGTGGTCAGTAATTATATACCATTTGGGACTATTATGCATATATCGCATAAATTAGAATAGCGAGATCGAGAAATTCATGAAAAAGCACACCCCAAGAGGTGTGCTTTATACCTTTTGTAGGGTTCAACCCCTAGTTAGTTAGGAGCCGATATCTATTTTGATTCCAGGACCCATTGTCGTGGAAGCAGAAATGTTTTTAATGTACTTGCCCTTAGAAGAAGCTGGCTTACTTCTTTGGATCTCATCAAGTACAGAACTAAAGTTTTCTGCCAATTTGTTGGCATCAAAACTCGCTTTACCAATTCGAATATGAACATTTCCATCACGATCAGTTCTATATTCAACTTTTCCAGACTTAAAGTCTGCAACCGCTTTGGCAACATCAGGTGTAACTGTTCCAGTTTTCGGGTTAGGCATAAGTCCGCGGGGACCAAGCGCACGACCAAGTCGACCAACTTTTGCCATCATATCTGGAGCAGAAATAACCAAGTCAAAGTCCATCATTCCTTTTTCAACTTCAGCCACAAGTTCGTCTGCACCAACAAAATCAGCACCAGCTTCTTTAGCTGCTGTAGCGGCTTCACCTTGAGCAAATACTGCAATACGAATAGTTTTACCTGTACCGTTGGGAAGAGCTACTGAACCACGAAGCATTTGATCTGCTTTCTTTGGGTCAATTCCTAGACGGAAAACAACATCTACAGATTCGTCAAAACCTCTTTTTGTTGAATCTTTAGAAGTTGTACTTAACAACTCAAAAGCCTCAATTACCGGGTATTTACGGTCAGCATCTATTTTTGATTGCGCTTCTTTAATTTTTTTTCCAAGTGTCATCTTTATGCCTCCACAACTTCTATACCCATAGAACGACAAGTTCCTTCGATCTGCAACATTGCAGCATCGATATCATTCGCATTTAGGTCAGGCATTTTTATTTCAGCAATTTCTTTTACTTGAGCCTTAGTAATTTTGCCAACTTTAGTAGTACGTGGATTATCTGTTCCCTTTTCTAATTTTGCAGCTTGCAAAATCAATTTAGGAGCAGGAGGAGTTTTTAATTTGAAATCGAACGAACGATCTTCGTAGATAGAAATTTCTACAGGGATAACACTTCCCTTTTTATCAGAAGTCTGATCGTTATACGCTTTGCAGAAATCCATGATATTTACGCCGGTAGGTCCAAGCGCTGTACCAACTGGAGGAGCAGGAGTTGCTGCACCAGCTTGTATCTGCAACTTCACAATTTGAGTTACTTTTTTCGCCATTAGGCTCCCTCACTTTCTTTAATTCCGATTATTCAGAAAAATACTGGACATCGTGTACACCGAGGTAATGTGCACAAGGCTAAATATTCTAATTGATTAGAACAAGTTGCTCCCAATCAGGTTAAGGAAGTTCTTTATTGGTTTGGTCTTGTGTCATCGAAATTGCTTTAGATACACCAGCTTTTGCCAATTTATTGGCCTTTTCTGTTTGACTATCGATCAAAGTACAAGCCTTGCTCTCGAAATCACCGTCTTCGTTCAACTTTTGAACAAGCATTGTCCCTGCTTTTGTAACGCCAGCAACTATTGCACTGAAAACTATAAATTTCGCAAATTTTGAAAAAATACCCATTAAATTGACTCCCTTTTTACTTGCACCTTAGTAGCACATATAAAAAATTTCCAAGCGGGTAAATATCTCACTAAAGCAACCTTTGAAACTAGTGTTATGAACTGTGAAAACAGTTGTTATCTATCTTGGAGGGCTAGGACCTGCACAAGCACCAAAGATAAGCGGAGAAATTGTTGCAACCATTGCTGCAGATTCTGGTTTACATTTAGCTGATACACATAACGCAAAAGTAGATCTTGTAGTTGGAGATATGGATAGTGTCGATGCAGCTTTAATAGCCAAGTACGAAAACGACGGATCGATTATCTCACGTTTCCCCCACGAAAAAGATGAAACAGATTTTGAATTAGCGCTTATGGCTGCACATAACTATTTTGCAGATAACCTTGTTGTAGTCGGTGGAGGAGGTCAAAGGCCAGATCATTTCTTATCCAACGTTTCGGTTTTATGTTCTAAGCAATCAGAAAAATGGCAAACAACAATGTTTTTAGATAATGGAGTCCTATCCGTTTGTCGCCCTACCCAACCGTTCATTGCATCTGAAATTCCTACAAATATTCAACCTTCTAATTCAAATATTATTTCTCTCATCCCAATAAGCGGATCAGTTCATGGCGTAACAACTAAAGGATTAAAATGGAAATTAGACAACGCAACTTTGGATGCGAGCCAGGCAAGAGGGTTAAGTAATGAGATCATCCATTCGGATTTTTCTGTTTCAGTTAAGTCAGGAAGTCTGGCTGTAATTATTTAAGGGCCCAGCCTTATATGAGATCTAGAAAATTGTCCTTATTGGATGATAAGAGGGTCGGACCCTCTTATTGTTTTGAAGATATCACAAATCTTACGGCAACATATATAGCTGTTATCACAGCTGCAACGGCAATAACAACCAGGGTATTATGAAAAAGGAAATATGCTAATGCCGCCAATGAGGGTGCAAGCAAAAGAAAAACAACGAGAATTGCTGTGGACTTTGTAACTGTGTTTGACATTGCTTCCCCTAGTAAATATTGAGTTAAAGTTTTGCTACTTGACCAAATTCAAGTTCAACTGGAGTTTCACGACCAAAAATATCAACCAAAACTTTAAGCTTGCTTCGGTCAACATCAATCTCGCTAATCGCACCATTAAAGTCTGCAAATGGTCCGCTAGTAACTCGGACTTGTTCTCCAACTTCAAAGTCGAGACGAGGACGAGACTTCGCTGCAACCGCTGGTTTGCCTTTGTCGCCAGTTTCTCCAGTACCGAGAATGTTTTCTACCTCTTTTTTTGTTAGAGGGTTTGGCTTTTGCCCTGCGCCAACAAAACCGGTGACACCAGGTGTATTTCTAATCACATACCAAGTATCATCATCGAGGTCCATACGAACTAAAACATAACCTGGAAATACTTTTTTCTTTACAACCGTTTTTTTGCCACCTTTGAATTCGATGACATCTTCTAACGGCACAACTATTTCATGGATACGTTCTTCAACATTCATCGATCGCATACGAGTTTCGATATTTTGTTGTACTCTATTTTCGTAGCCCGCATAAGAGTGTAGAACATACCATTTTCCTGGCTTGTTAAATGGAGAAATAACAATTTCATCATCATCGTCGTCATCATCTACTACACCAACGAGTTCAGCTGATTCATCAATTGTGGCTTCTTCGGGCAATCCTTGCTCGACAAGTTCAGCAGTATTTTCTATGTCAGCCGCTTGATCAAAAGTATCTGTGGTTGTTTCTTCCATATTCCTATCTCATTTTTTCTATAAGATTTTTTAAAAATCGTAAGGATTTCGACCTACGAATAGACCAAATCTGCCAAACGCTCAGCACCATAATCAACACCGAGTATTAATATCGTAACAAGTAATATACATACAAGTACAACGATGGTCGAATTTAGAACCTCTTTTTGTGACGGCCAAGAGACTTTTTGCAGCTCACGCCATGCTTCCTTAAAGAAAGTGATGGTTTTAGTAAAAACTGAAACCTTTGGCCCTGATTTAGATGGTTTCTGTGTTTTAGTTGCAGCTTTTTTGGTCTGAGCCCTCTGGTTTTCAGGGTCATAGCCCATCTTCGCGGACATTCTACGTTGCTCGCGGTTCATCTGGTTGTCTTGCGGTTGTGTCATAGCACCTCTAATTTACTCGGTCTGAGCGGTCTGGGCATGTTATACATATTCTTTAAAGTCCCGAGCCTCGCCGAGAGAGGCGGATTCGACCACTTTAACTATTGTGCCAGAACCATCGATTAAATAAGAAACACGATTCGCACACCCGTGCTCAGAGTTAAAAACGTCGAACCGCTGGGCAATTTCACCGTGAGGATAGAAGTCTGAAACCCATGGGCCTTTGTATCCAAGCTCTTGTGCCCACCTCTTTTGTGATGGTGAAGGGTCGCAAGTTACGATAACCACATTGCGCCCATCTGCTGTATAACTGAGAGGGTTGTCGCGGATATCACAGAGTTCATTTTCGCATACTCCAGTAAATGCGAATGGTACAAAAATAATCCAGGTTTCTTCGCCTGGAGTTGATACAGACTTAGTTTCACCTTCACCAGTTTCATATTGAAGTTCTGGAACTTGTGTACCTACGTTTAATGACATAATGGCTCCTTTGCGGCTGCAATTGACCGAGATTATGAATAATATTGTCTAAACCGTTGGGGTCCAGAGAAATATAAATCTCTTCCGCAGGGCAGGAGGGACTCGAACCCCCAACCGCCGGATTTGGAATCCGATGCGCTACCAATTGCGCCACTGCCCTTTATCTATAGTTGAGTTAACAACGACTACACAGCTTAGTGTAATCGACTGTCAAATTTCTAAGTTCGAACATAAATGAGTACAATATTACATTCGCTTATATACAAGGAAGTGCTCGTGTCTCCTGTTCCTACTACGGATGGATCGTTACAACGTATACCCAACGGAATAATCACCACTAATCTTGGTGATCCTATTCCAAAACCAACAGCCCCAGATTTTCATATGCTGTCTAACGGATCTCATATGGGACTTCAGATACGACAGATCATCAGCATTCGTGACGGCGTAAACTGGTCTAAAGATTTGTTAAACATATTAAAAAAGCAGATTGATAAAAAAGAAGAGCCTTTATCAACTAAAGAGATTCTTGATCGGATCGATGAAATCCTAGATAACTTAACTAACGTTCGACATTGTGTTGCTCGTGTAACAGGAACAGGAAAAACCGGACCTGACGACCCCATCGTCAGACTCTTTGAAGCAGAACCTGCAACTTGGTTAGATGAAAAAGATAGAGACGAGTTGCAAACATATCTCGACTTATCTAAAGAGATTTTCCAGGAAATACTCGACTTAGTTGATTCACTGGACTTGGATGAACCTTGGAATGTGCCTTATAGCAATGAACTCTTTACAGGCGATCACACGTATATTAATGGAAAATTAGTGCTCACTGCTATCGCGTCAGAAGTTCCTGGGCTGGGCTAATTCCTATTTTCATAAGTCAATTTAAAACTATTATGCAAATAGTAAAAGCGGTTGACCCGAAACTATCTCCGAGTCAACCACTGTGGGGGGAACACTATCTGTAACAGTATGGAAAATCGTTTTATTCCTTAGTATCTTCTTTTGCTGTTTTATTAGATTTTCTTAATTTTCGAAATAAGAATATTCCAAGAACCCCAACAACTAATAGAGGTAGTATCGAGGTGAATACGATCATGATTCCACTCAAACTTGTAAGCATTGCACCAACTGATGTTGTCCAGGCTTTCGAGAGAATCGATTTATCTTGTACTTCATGCTTCTTAACACCGTCTTCGCTAATTGTTACTTGCAAGGTTGAAAGAGCAACTTGTTCATCTAATACAGACTTTAAACCTTGCGTTGATTCAATTTGTTCACGAATGCTAAATATTTGTTCTTGGATATTTAATGTTTCATTTGCTGTTGTTGCTTTTTTCAAAAGTTCTGTTAATACAGCTTCGCGTTCTCGCATGATTTTTAGACGAGCGTCGTAATCAACCGAATCATACGTACGATCAATAGAATTGACTGATTCTTTTGTTATTGTTCCAAGTTTACGCAATGCAACTAATGTCTCATCAAGCTTTTCTGATGGGATTCGGACAGTCAATGTTGATGTCCTACGGGTAGATTCGCTCGCCTCTATATAGCCACCGTCTGGAATAAGATCGACGATATCATCGTATTTGTCTGTAACTGTTCCTCGTTTAATAGTTATCTCTACTGATCCGGTCTTTATGATCTTTGAGCCTTTTGGATTTCCTACATTAGGGTTTTGGTTTACCGGATCGAGAGCATCGTCCCCATATCCGCAATCAGGAACTATCGCGTCACATGTCATATCTTCAGCTGTTTGATAGCCTGGCATAGTTCGCCCGTTTGTTTGTACTTCTTTTTCATACGTACTATCACCCGAAAAGCTATCGATACTTGAATATCTAGGATTTGAATCTCGATACGTTGCAGAAGATTTTCTTCCTGAACCTTGCTTTTGAATCTCACCTACTATGTAACCTGCTATCAATAGGAAACATATGGAAAGTACTACTAGGACCTTTTTCATTTTGACTCCTTGTCGTGTTTTAAGACTGTTAAAAGGTGAGACGCACCGAAAGCGCGATTAAGTTCCATAAAATTCCATTTATTAAAAAAATTTCTCAGTGTTGGGGCGTTAAACACTGACATTCCCAGTGTTTAAAGCCCCAACACGCTAAATATGGAGAAAGGTACCTGGTCAGAACAACAAAATACATTTGATGTCAATTATCAGATATTTCAGACGATATTTCTCATGGCTATAGCTGGCCAAATACCGAACCTAGGGGAAACCATGACCGTTCTCGTAAATATAATTATTGCCGCATCCGTGCTGTTCATCATAATCCTGAAATCTATTACATCTATCGGACCAACCGAGATCGGATTGGTTAGAAAGAATTTTGGATTCAAAAAACTTAAAAACGATTCACCAATAGCTTTCAAAGGTGAAGCTGGTTTTCAAGCAAAACTTTTAATGCCAGGTTTACGATTTAAATTTTGGCCGATGTTTACAGTTAAAAAATATCCTTGGGTTCAAGTTCCTGCAGGTGAAATCGGAGTTGTGATATCTCAGACTGGTAACCCTCTTCCTATTGGTGCAAAGTCTGCAGTATATAACCCAATCTTTGAAAATTTTTCTAATATCGAAGCGTTCTTAAACAATGGTGGTCAAAAAGGTGTTCAACGCCCTGTACTCCCTCCAGGTACTCTTGTTCCGATTCACCCTGTAGCATTTTTAGTTCTGACAGCAAGAGAAATTTTTGGCCTTCCTGTTTCTCCAGAGTTTGCGGGTGTAGCAAAAAGAGGTCGATTAACTCCTGAGCATTTTGGTTTAAACCCACAACAATTAAATGTTGTAGAAATTTCTCCTGTAGGAGATAAGGACGTATTAGGTATTGTTACAACGCTTGAAGGCGACCCTCTACCTTCTGGAGATATAGCTGGCCGTTTGGGCGGTTTCGAAGATGTAAACCAATTAGAACTTGATGGTGCATCCGACGCCGAATTGCTCGATGTGTTAATCGGCACAAAAAACCAAGTACATAATAACTACCAAGACTTCCAACGTTTTCTAGATAATGGTGGAAAGATCGGTTTGCAGCACGACCCTCTCTTGTATGGTGCATATTTGTTAAACCCATTTTTGGTTCGTGTTGAACTTGTGCCCATGCTCGTTGTCAACCAGGGAGAAGTTGCTGTAATTAAAGGTTACGTTGGACTTCCGACATTAGATACTTCAGGTACTGACTTTAAGTATGGCTCCATAGTTCGCCCTGGACACCGTGGAATTTGGCAAGAGCCACTACGTACTGGAAAGTTCCCTATTAACCCTCGTTGTTATGCCGCAGAAATTGTCCCAACCTCCATTCTTACTTTGAACTGGGCTAAGGACACTTCCCGCGCCCACAACTTAGATGCAAGTTTGAATCCTATTAATGGTAAGTCTCGCGAAGGTTTCGAATTCAGTCTTGAACTTCAAGTTCAGATTCACGTTCCAGATAGACGTGCACCTCACGTTATTTCTATGGTTGGAACTATGTTGAATCTTGTAAATGAAGTCTTACAATCTGCTGTTGGTAACCACTTCCGTAACACTCTTCAAGCAAGCGAAGCAATTGTGTTTATCGAAACTCGTCAACAGGTTCAAGAGAATGCATTTGCTGTTGTCACTAGACACCTTGGATCATATGAAGTTGAAACAAAGGGAGTCTACATTCAAAATGTTGAGTTCCCACCCGAGCTTGTTGATGTGTTGACTCGTCGTGAAATTGCAAACCAAGAAAAGGCTACATTCCAAGAACAAGAGCGTGCTCAAATTGTTCGTATTCAAATGGAAAAAGCAAAAGGTACTGCCGACATGCAATCTTCTCTTGCTAGCGCACAAGTTCAAGTTGATATCTCTAAGAATGAGGCTCAAGCCCGTGAAGCCCAAGCACAGGGTGAGGCTTCTTTCGTTACGTTAACTGGTCAAGCTGAAGGTGAAAAGATTAAGTCGATTGGTTTTGCTAATGCGGCAACTAATGAAGCGCTTGGTTTGGCTGATGCTAAAGCTCGTGAGGCGATTGGTTTGGCTGATGCTAAAGCTACTGAGGCGATTGGTGTTGCTAAGGCTGTTGGGTATGATGAGCAAGTTCGTGCTCTTGGTCAATCAACAACTGCAATGGTTGCTGTTGCCCAAGCTGTAAGCGATGGCAAGATTGATATCATGCCTGAAATTCTTGTCACTGGAGGTGGAGCTGGTGAAGGACTGGCTGCAACTCTTATGGGATGGCTAAAGGATGCTGGCGAAAAAGGTAAAGGCCTCGAATCTTTAGTTTCTGCAAATGTAGTGGATTCATCTGATACCGTAAAAACGAATGAAGGTTTTACAGGTAACACACCTGACTTTTCAGACCTTCCTGAATAATATTTCTCGTGTTGGGGCGTTAAACACTGGGAATGTCAGCGTTTAACGCCCCAACACATCAAGAATGGTAGCGGGGGCGGGACTTGAACCCGCGACCTCACGATTATGAGCCGTGCGCTCTCACCAACTGAGCTACCCCGCCAAGGTTTTGAACTCATCATTCTTGCGTAGATAGGTTAGAAAATCCAAATCTAAGCACTTCAAAAATATTTTTAAGTTAACCCTTGCGTCACATCTGGTGATGATCGTCTTAATAGATGTTGGTCTAGCTGATCTTTAGCCCAGCTAACTAGATCACCTGGTTCAGGCTTGTAAGTACCGAATATATTTTTTACCCATAATGCAGTGCCAACACCAGATTCTTTAGTCATCGGGATTGTGATTCTTTCGTCAAAAGAAATGCCTTTTTCTATATCATAATTAGCGATTTTTATATAATCCCATCCATTAAAAAAGGTTATCCCGCTTGTCTTGTCTTGCGATATAGCCTTTTCTAGCATGGATCTAAAATATGCATTCGACGATGTGGGAGGTCGTACGAAAGCAAAGTGATCTCCTTGAGAATAGCCTGTTGAATAATCTCTAAAAATACTCGAATCTACAGGCTTGTTTTGTTCTACTAACTCTTGTTGTCTACTCAACGCGGATAGCCATCCGCTAACATGATTATTTGCAATAGTACCTGTCTCATAAAAAAGTTCTACCTGATCTATTGCTTGTCCCCATATACTCCTAACACTTTCGTAGCTTCTTTTTAGTGTCGGATCTTCGATTGTGTCTATAAGGTGTTGTGATGCAGTTAAATATCTGCGTTGTATTTCTATGGCGAGTTTGCCAGATTTTCGGTCGTGAACGTCACCACCCATTGTTCCATATAATTCTTTTATATCAGATTTGAATACCGGATCTGTTAGATCCGAAATATCAGGTGCTAAACCATTTATATGCAATGTCGCTATTAGAGCACTAGCACCGTTGCATAGGATTGCCGCATCAGTTGATGTAGGGAAATCATTTGATCTGATCTCTAGGCGGTTAACCTCTACACTCTCAGAATCTAATGTAAAGCCATTACTTTTTATTGACATCGGGTTCAATAAAAAGTGTCCTTGATGCGGAAAATCGTGGGGTTCGAAAACTGCTCTTGATCTTCCAGATCGTATAAGTTGTCCTTGTTCTATTGCTCCTTCTCCAGTTAGAACGGTTAATGCAGCCATAGGAATTTGTAGATCATGTACAAAATCGGTTGTTGCTTGGTCATGATGCCGGCCATCAGCGGGTAAAGAAATATTTTGATGGAACCCGATCTCAAAATTTAATGGTTCGCCATTATGTTGTTCCCACTCAAAATTTAGACGGTTTGGTTGCGTTTCAAAACGAAACACGTCATCCTCGTAGCTCTCTGGCGCTATGGCACTTTGACCTATCCAGCGGGCTGAACCTAACGTGTACCATGCACATTGGCTGGGACTTAATGTTGGAGGTAGCGCTAGTTCTATCGATTTTGTAAGGTTACCTTGTTTTTGAGATCTGTTTTTAGGCATTGCGCTATCGCCATAAAATCTTCCGCCATTATGTAACCCAAAACCTATCCCTGGTCCTTCTGGGATTTTGTTATTTGACGAACGCTTGGACTCTCCAGGAGGTAACTCGTATACACGTAGTGATGTCAATATGTCTTGAAAATCATGAAAACT
>CAUJDU010000095.1 GCA_963169585.1 Actinomycetota bacterium
CTTTTGCTCGAATAACTCCACGCCTATTCCTGGCAATGGTTCATCTCCAGTGGTGAAACTACCATTTAAATCATTGTCAACATAAACAGTCGAGGAAATTGTATATTGCTGGGTTTGATCATTGGACAAGATCAAAGAATCGTAATCAGATATAGGAGAATTTGTACTATGGGTTGCTGCTAAGGCAACAGGAAGAACAGTGCTATCGACTTTTCTTGATTGACGACTAGGAGACTCCAAAACATTAATCTGCGCCAAAGCCAATCCAGACAAAACAACAACCACAAACAAATAAACAGAAAACGAAAGTATATTCCTTTTTGATTCTCCTGAACTAGGGAAGCTAAAATCAACATTATCGAATAGATTTTCTGATTCATCTATCCGTCGAGCCTGACGATACGGATAAAGAATTGAACAATAGAGAGTCAAATCATCTAATGCTTGCCTGGAAAGTTCTTTGAAAGCTACACCAACTTGATATCGATCTCCCCTAGGCGCACAATACGTAACCTTGCCTACGACAGTAATCAATGAATCCCCGTCAGCAGTTGGAACTCTAAACACCAGTGGGGTTTCTTGACCAATATCAAAGGATGTATCAGAAACATACGCGGCACCCCGATGGGTAAGATCGACTATCCACATAGATTCGTAACTTGATGAACCTGTTATAGATACTGAGCGCCGCGCGAACTCACGTTGCCTTGCACTGAGGTAACGATACATTGCTAGATACGATGTCAATATTAACGTACACAAAAAAGTTATAGTAAAAAGCTGACTAGACAACCCTTTAGACATAAATCCAACATCAAAAATAATGAAGGCAGATGAAAATAAGGTAAATATAGTTAAAACACACAAATAAAAAGGGAAAAGTCGAATATGAAGATTAGTAACATGGTATTTCGTTTTTGTAGTTAGTATCACAGCATAAACAAAAGCTTCACAATCCAAGATTATTTCTCGTAATCTGTCTAATGGGTTTCTATAATCCCCCAGCATACGACTCAACATAAAATTTGATATTTGTGCAGCAGCAAAACTCCCCAAAATACTTACAGTAAGAATTTTTTCGTCAATTCCTGTTAAAGCAACTATTGGGATGAGAGATAAAAACGATAAAACTCCAATCGATCGAATCCAGAAAAAACGCATATAGTACCAGCCGATATATCTACGAAAAATCCCTTTCGCATTGTCAACGAATTCCAAATGTTTTTTTAATCGTAAAGAGATTCTTACTCTGTCGGCTCTGGAAGCGATATTGTGATCGACTTCACTATGGGACATACATTCACAACAAGGATGCGAAGTTATTGTTCCGCGTCGACCAGAAGAGGCTATTGTTGCAACTACTTTTGGAAATGATGGGACTAACGAATTCTTTGTTAACTCTTCAAAATTTGAGTGACTTCTTTGAGCTAGGATCGGCCCGCCAATAGCCATTGGGATCGAATGGCTCCCACAAGCTGCTGCAATTAGATATGCCCTACTTATATCTCGATCACCCTTACCCTCACTTAGGGCATGAGCAGAATAATTCGTGTGATTTAGTTCAACAAATGATATTTTGTCATCTAACCTACGTTGGGCAACAAGGATTGCATCTGGATAAACAATGGTATGCCCATTAGTTATAAGGTATTGATCAAATTGTTGCGGAGGATCAAAACTTTCATATACATATTCGAAGCCAAACTCTGAACACAACGATTCGACTTCCAATTGGTACTTAGGTGAGAAAATATAAACTCTTGGAGAACCTCGTAGATGTTTTAGAGAAAGTAATGAAATTCTTAAAGTTTCTAAATTTTCTTTTTGCACAAAACATAAAACCCCAACATGATCACTTTGACCAAAACCAGTTTGTGTCGGAGCTCTACCGTGCAAAAGAAAGAGTTCTATTGAGCCTATTAAAAACCCGAATAGTTGAGTCACGAAAAGAGCAAAAAATAGATAGTGACTATCTTTTAACCCATTAGAAAATAGCGCGCTAAGTAAGTATCCTGAACTAACTAGATACAAAACGAAAACAATAAATCGTGTGAGCCTTCTTAGCATTCTTACCCCATGCTTTATTTATCCTTTTATCGGCAAAAATGGTTGAATTCTTCAATAAATCTAAAAAACATTGAGGCTGATATGTAGGCCGCATGGGCTTTAACATGCTCTGTTTTACAATAAAGCTGACAAATTAAGGAAAATTATGGCTCCTAGTGCCACAAAGGAAGAAGCATAGGAGAGCATTCTCTTTTCAGCTTTACCATTAAGCTTGCCTAGCCTTTGGCCCTTATCTCGTACCGATCCCACTGCTTCCCTCGCTTGAGTATGGGGATAGACAATGGAACAATACACTTCCAGAATGTCTAACTGCTCTCTATCTAAACCTATAAATTCAATTCCGACCCTGTACGAACCATTCCATTCGACATTAGACCTAACAATAGCCTTACATGAGAATTTAACATTTTCATCTTGGGTTGGAATAGAAGATTCAAAATTTACTTCACTACCAATTTCCATAGGAGTAACAGAAACACATCCTGCACCACCAGGAGAAAGATCTATCATAGAAATAGGCTCTGAATTTAAATTTGCACCCCTAGAAACTTCACGCCTCATTGCAGCGCGTGCTTGCGTAACAATAACCATACCTAGCCCAATCAGCATCGTAACTAGAAGCAAATATCCTACGAACAAGGATGATGCTTTTAAGAAGTTACTGATCTCGCTTGAGAGCTGATCATTAAACTGTTGGTACACCCTAAATATTAGAACGATATTTGTCAGAACCAACATTGCGCTAACACTTGGAAGTTTCTTCACTATAGAGGTATCTTTTGCGCGATCTTCAGGCTTAATTAAAGACTTATACATATTGTAAGCTACAGCTTCTATATCAAAATAGAACTCTCTAGTTCTAGCAAGCAGAGCGCGTCTATCATTTGCTAAATAACCTGCTCCAAAAATTGCTGCGATAGTAGCAGACAATGCATATAGATATGTTGTATTGACAAAAGCAAAACTCGAAGGACTAGCAACAAAATACAACACTAAAGCTATAGTAGCTACCCTACGAAT
>CAUJDU010000096.1 GCA_963169585.1 Actinomycetota bacterium
TTAAAAGCAATTGTAATGAACATATTTTCGATCCTGGCAGCTTATGGAGTTGTGATTGCAGTGTTCCAGTTCGGATGGCTTTCTGATTTCTTGAATGTTGGTACGCCAGGACCGATTGAAGCATGGGCGCCAATCATGTTGTTTGCAATTTTATTTGGCCTTTCAATGGACTATGAAGTGTTCTTAATATCAAAAATGAAAGAAGAATATGACAAATCTGGCAACAATACTGAAGCTGTAACTAAAGGTCTGGTTTCAACTGCTCGAGTAATCACTGCTGCAGCATTGATTATGGTTTGTGTGTTTGGGTCTTTCGCTTTTGCTTTAGATCGTCCAGTAAAACTTATGGGGTTAGGTCTTGCAGTCGCTGTTTTCTTAGATGCTACCGTAGTGAGAATGTTACTTGTGCCGGCAACTATGCAACTTTTGGGAGACAAGAACTGGTGGCTACCAGCATGGTTGGACAAACGTTTGCCAGTTAAAAAGACTCAAGTACACTAGTGGATTGTTTACGATAAGGATTTTATGTAAGAGATCTCCTTGCTTAGATTCCTGATCGAGATTCGAGGTCGATGATGAAGGTTGTTGTCACGGGAGCTGCTGGTTTTGTTGGAGGACACATTACTCGCAGGCTTTGCCGTGATGGTCACGAGGTTTTTGCACTTGCACACAAGCAAGTCGATAAGGATACTTCTAAGTTCGGTTCAATAATCTGGTCACATGCAGATATTTCTGCTCCTATTGATGTTGTGCTTCCAGATGATGTTGATTTGGTTGTACATTGTGCTGCCTCAACAAATTTGCATATTCCTTTTGAAAAACTTTTTAGTATTAATGTCGATGGTACAAGGAATGTGTACAATTGGGCGAAAAAAAATAACGTAAAACGATTTATTCATATTTCTTCAGCAAGTGTATACGATTTCACCCAGGTCCAAAGCGCGAAAGAATCAAACGTAAACCTTAGTGTGCCCAGCCCTATTGATTATATTACGAGTAAACGTCTTGCAGAAAAGGAAGTTCTGTCATGTGTTAATCAAGGTGGTGGACCACATACGATTATTCTCCGACCATATGCAATGTATGGTCCTGGAGATACGACAGTTCTCCCTCAACTGTTGAGAACCCTATTTTTTAACACATTATTTTTTCCTGTTCCTAGAAAAACTTTGATGTCAGCAACCAATGTCGAAAATGTTGCTGATGTGGTGAACTTGTTATTGAATGATGAAGATACATTTACATCTCAAAGTGCTGTATATAACATTGCTGATGAAAAACCTCACAGTGCTTTTGAGCTGATGTCGATATTAGTTCGATGTGCAAATGCGAATACCCATGTTGTCAGAGTTCCAAAGTGGTCTGGATATTTAGGAGCATGGATATACGAATGTATTGGCAAGTTAGTGCACAACGTACCAAAGTTCAATAGAGGTATGGTGCTTGAAGCAAACTATAACGCGGTTATTGATATTTCAGAATTAAGAGAGCTTGGCTGGGTTGCTAAGCATGATATCGATTCTGGAAGAGTAAAAATTACAGAATGGTTAAATCGTTTTGACGGTACCGACAACTTCCATAAACGGATTAAATCGGAAGTTTGGCCAGAGCTCTAACCCGTATATCCAAGAACAAGCATGTTTGGTCTAGAAAATAAAAGGTATGATTGCTTTTCTATTTGTGGGGTAGTCTGGAAAGTTTTGTAGATACCACTTGTGGTGAGAAATAGCTCTAGGTACAAGGTTTGCGAACGTCCATATAAAGAATGCCCATCCAGGTAGTCCCCATAGCAATATGGCAAAGCCTAGCCACTCAATGATCTCACCAAGAAGATTAGGGACAGAAATATATTTAAACATTGCACCTGTTGGAATCGAATACCCTGTTTCGCTTGGTTTGCGTAATCCAATGAGAATATTGTCTGATTGCCAGTTGATGAACATCCCTGTTGAAAAGATAATAATGCCTACAATAAACTGTGGGCTACTTAGCCACCCGATTGGATAAATCCTAAAATTACCGAGGTAATATCCAATGAGGAACCCATTTATAAGATTGAAACACATCGCAAAAAATAGGATAACCACAGGCATCTTTTTTCCTTTGGTTTTGATACGAATCGGATAAATAATACTGCGATTAATATAATGTAAGCTAAAAATTCCAACAATTATTCCGCTAACAAGCGTCATATGGTTTGTTCCTGTAAAAAGAAAAAAATATAGGATTACAAGAACAATGAATTCCATAATGAACCAAGCAATTTTGTTATCGATTAATGGTCCCCATGTAGTTTTTGTGTGTCTTCCATAAGGAGCGTTGATAAATAGGAGTACAACGAATACTGCTAAGGCAATAAAGATCCAAATGTAAACAAAAGTTGTGTACTGCGAGAACGAAATCATAACTATATGTTTTAGCCTCTAGGTGCTATAACATTGGTGATATCAATATATATTTACGAAATTTTAAGCTCTATCCTCCTTTAGATATGTTCAATAACTAGATATAGGCTGGAAGTGTTTGCAGAGGTAATAGAGTCATGGAATAGATTTGTCGGGTATTTGTTGTAGCCTTATACATCAAGTAGAGGAATGGACAGAAAATGGCGCAACGAAGTGTTACAGGCGTATTTCGTGGGGATGGTTTCCATTGGGTAGGCGATGGTTTCCATGTTACACAAGTTATTCCTGGACCTGCTGGGCTTCAAGAACGGATCAGCCCATTTTTATTAATGGATTATCACGCTCCTTACGTTTATGAGCCAACAGAAGTACCTCGTGGTGTTGGTGTTCATCCACACCGAGGTTTTGAAACCGTAACTCTTGCTTTTGAAGGTTCTGTTGCACACCATGATTCAACAGGGGCCGGAGGCGTAATTAACCCTGGTGATGTTCAATGGATGAAAGCTGCTAGTGGAATATTACATAAAGAATATCATGAAAAAAATTGGGCTAGTAAAGGTGGGCGTTTCCATATGATGCAGTTATGGGTTAACTTACCTGCAAAAAATAAAATGGATGAACCGGCTTATCAGCCTCTGCTTGCTAGTGATATGGGAGTTGTCGATTTAGACAAAGCAAAGGTCACAATTATTGCGGGGGAGTATAGAGGAGTCAAAGGACCTGCAAAAACACATTCACCTATCAATTTATGGCGAGTAGAAATGCGCGCTGGTGGCGAAATGGAAATGGATTTTCCTGCAAGCGAGAATGCATCAATTTTTGTTATGGAAGGAAGCGTTGCAGCTAATGGAACTCACGTTGATGAACACTCTCTGTTGTTGTTCAACAATGATGGAGAAGACATTAAAGTTACTAGTTCAGAAGGTGCACATTTTGCTGTACTCCAAGGTAAGCCTTTGGATGAGCCCATTGTTTCGCATGGCCCATTTGTCATGAATACCGAAGAAGAGATCCGTTTGGCCTATCGGGATTTTCTCGGAGGAAAATTCGGCCACCTCGAATAACCTATAGCCCCTGGATTCTTCAAAAGGGTTAGGCGCCCATTAGTCTTATAGTGTGAGACTAGAAGTTACAAAGAAGTGTGATATTGCGATGGAATCGTTACGATCACTATCTAAGTCTGAACTACGAGTAAAAGGCCCTGAACTGGCAAAAGAGATTGGCACGACTTCAGGGTTTTTATCGCAGGCGTTGACCCCATTGGTAAAAAAAGGGATCGTAATTTCTGATCCTGGCCCAACGGGAGGCTATTCGCTAGGTAGAGAAATAGATAAGATTTCTGTACTTGAGATAATTGAAGCTATCGAAGGCCCAACAGTCTCAGGAGTTTGCGTTTTAGCTGATCAGCCATGTGGTGATGATACAAATTGTGCACTTCACCATGCCTGGTTCAAAGCAAGAACACAATTGTTAAATGAATTAGATTCAACCTCAGTAGCAGAATCTCTAGCAGGTAGCGATAGATCATGACCGCCCAAACGCAAGTACAAGTTCGATCACATTGGAAAGCATGTTTAATCCCTAGTGAACACGGTGGGTGGAGTCTCACATTAGAACCAGCGGCACTTGGTTTAATCGTTGCATGGTCTTGGCAAAGTATAGCTTTCGGTGTAGCTGCATTAGTGGCGTTTATGGCAAGAACACCATTAAAACTTGTCCTTGTCGACATAAGGCGCAAAAGATGGTTGGATCGTACGAGTTTTGCGCTAAAAATAATGTTAGGTGAAATTCTTATTATTACTGGATTGGCCTATTTCGCATTTAGAACAACTGATACACATTTAATTTGGATTCCTTTCATAATTGCAACTCCACTTATACTAACGGAATTATATTTTTCGATGCGTTCAAAAAGTAGGCGTCTTCTTCCTGAACTTGCAGGAACTATTGGGATTAGTTCAGTGGTCGCAATACAAGTTCTCTCTGCAGGACAATCTATGGCGTTAGCTATAGGGATGTGGGCGGTTATATCCGGTCGTGCTATAGCAGCTGTTTTGTATGTGCGAACACAAATATTAAAAATCCATAACCGGAATTTTAAAGTCAAACATAGTGATATTGGTCAAATAACTGCTTTAGTTATTGTTGCTATGGGATACTATTTCGCACAAGTTTCATTCGCATCGCTATTGCTAATAGCAGGTATCGCTGTATTTAACTTTCTTGCAGTACGAAAACCTGCAAATAAGGCAAAAATAATTGGGATTCAACAAATGATTTTTGGAATCAGTGTGGTCTTGGTTACAGGTCTAACAGTATAAAATAATAAGAAGGAGAAAATCATGGTAAATATCGATCCAGGCCAAACGCTTGGTCAACTAGTCGTTGAAAATCCAGGGCTAGCAGCAGCGATGGAAAAGTTAGGATTCGATTATTGTTGTGGTGGTCAGATTCCTTTGAACGATGCAGTTGCAGATGCAGGTCTAAACCTAGAAGAAGTACTGAATGAGTTTGAAAAGGTATCTCATACAGATGACGGCCTTGATTGGTCCAACATGAGTATCGACCAGCTAATCGACAATATTTTAGCTTTACATCATGAATATTTACATGGGGAGTTGCCACGCCTATGTGCACTAGCAGATAAAGTAGCTTCAGTTCATGGAAGTAATCATCCTGAACTACTCGATGTCGCTAGATTAACTTATGAAATTCATAATGACATGGAACCTCACATGCAAAAAGAAGAGACAATGTTGTTTCCATTGGCCAAACAAATAGCTGCGGCAGATTCAATGCCAGCATTACCTTTTGGAACGTTTGCAAATCCAATAAGGATGATGTGTCAAGAGCATGAAACGACTGGCGACCTGTTGATAGAAATACGCAAAACAACTTCAGATTACAAGTTACCTATGGATGCGTGCGCTAGTTATACCGCTTTGTATCAAGGTTTGGAAGCAATGGAAAAGGATACTCATCTACATATCCATCGTGAAAATAACATACTTTTTCCTGCCACTTTGGCAAAAGAAGAAGAGCTAACCCAGGCAACAAAGATTTCATAAATTTCAAAAATCAGAAAGGTGAAAATAATGAAAACAGTAAAATACAAAAGAACCTCTGTAACTAGAGTTGCGGCTATGGCCGTAGGTCTGGTTGCTGTAGTTTCACTAATGGCAGCATGCGGAGGGTCAGGAGATTCTAAAAAAGAAGAGTCTAAAGATTCCGGAGCAAAAACAATCGCTGCTTCTCTTCACGACGATCTAACTTCAATGGGGATTGATCCTTCAGAAGTAACTGTTAAGTCAGGAACTGATGTAGTCGTTGAAGTAACTAATGATGGAACAGT
>CAUJDU010000097.1 GCA_963169585.1 Actinomycetota bacterium
GCTTTGTGGTTCTGCATTCAAAAATAAAGGCGTTCAACCAATGCTTAATGCAGTGGTCGACTATCTTCCATCGCCTATAGACATCCCATCGATTGATGGGACAAAGTTAGATGGAGAAACTCCAGAAGAACGTCATGCTGATGACAATGAGCCTTTCTCAGCGTTGGCATTCAAGGTTGTTGCAGACCCATATGGAAAGTTGACTTATTTTCGTATCTATTCTGGAAGGCTTGAAAAAGGTCAAGATCTATATAATTCGACTCGTGATAAGAAAGAGCGTATTGGTCGTCTACTTCGTATGCATGCGAATGATCGTGAAGATATAGAAGTTGCTTATGCTGGCGACATTGTTGCTGGTCTTGGTTTTAAGCAAACTACTACTGGCGATACTCTATGCGCTAAAGAGAAGCCGATCATTTTGGAGAACATGGAATTTCCTGAGCCAGTGATTTCGGTTGCGATTGAACCTAAGACGAAGAACGATCAAGACAAGCTTGCAAAAGCACTCGGTTCTCTTTCTGAAGAAGACCCAACTTTTAAAGTTCACACTGACGAAGAAACTGGTCAAACAATTATCCGTGGTATGGGTGAGCTTCACTTAGATGTTTTGGTTGATCGTATGAGGCGTGAATTTAATGTTGATGCAAATGTCGGTAAACCACAAGTTGCTTACCGTGAAACCATTTCTTCTCGTGTTGAAAAAGTTCAATATAAGCATGTTAAACAGTCTGGTGGTTCTGGTCAATATGCAGACGTTGTTATGACCGTTGAGCCAAGCGGTCCTGGTGGCGGTTTTGAATTTGTTAACTCTATTACTGGTGGTGTGATCCCTCGTGAATACATTCCTGCAGTTGAAAAGGGTGTTGTGGATGCTATGGAGACTGGTGTTTTGGCCGGCTATCCTATGGTTGATGTCAAAGTTGAGCTTACGTACGGTTCTTACCACGACGTTGACTCTTCTGAAATGGCATTCCGTATTGCTGGTTTGATGGGTTTCAAAGAAGCTGCTCGAAAAGCAAAGCCTGTATTGCTTGAGCCTATGATGGCTGTTGAAGTTACAACACCTGACGATTATATGGGTGATGTTATTGGTGACTTGAACTCTCGTCGTGGACAAGTTGAAGGTATGGAACAACGAGGTAATAGCCAGGTCATTAAGGCAAAAGTTCCTCTTGCTAACATGTTTGGTTATGTAAATGATCTGCGTTCAAAGACTCAAGGTCGTGCAGCATATTCAATGCAATTCTCTAACTACGAGCAAGTTCCAAACGCGATTTCGGAAGAGGTTGTTGCCAAAGTAAAAGGTGAATAGCTAATAATTGCCTAATAGGGGCGCTTTTAGCGCCCTTTTTTGCTGTAGGGATACATTTTAGTCTTCTGCTTTCGCCTATGAATTTTACGTATAAAAGGCATTTGGATTCTGGCGGTAAGATCGCATAATGGTATCTAGTTACAACCAAACGTTTTAGAGTCCAATGAGCGTATGGTCGTAAACACCCAGATTTTCAAGCATGATCGGCCCAACGCGTATATGAGAGTTAGACTTCCTTTGTGGATTTCGATCGTTTAGAGAAAATTCCTTTAGCCAGGATTAAGGTACGCGCACTTGTTAAGTATGGTGATTCATATCTTTTTATTCAACGCCAGAAACATGGAAAGAGAAAAAAGTATTTAACTTTTCCTGGTGGTCGATTAAAAAAATCTGATCGTGATGAGAACGATAAACACAATTTGGGTCTAACTTTACGAAATGCCTTGGTACGCGAATTGGAAGAAGAACTTGGTGCAAGAGAGATTGTTATTGGACCTGTTCTGTCTACATTAAATAAGCATAAACATGATACGGAAGTTCTTTTTAGTGTTGATGTTGGGTCATACGATTGGGATTCAAGGACGGGTAAAGAATTCACAAATCCCAATAAGGGGACTTATCAACTTGTTGTTTTAGAGGAACTTAATATAGTTAAACTTGGCAAAAATGAGCTTGCGCTTAAACCAAAAAAATGGCGTAAAACAATATGTTCTTTGTCATATAACTGATGGATATGGTATTTTGTTCCAATGCGTATCTCTGATCTTGAAAAACTACCTCTTGCCAGAATCAATGTTAGAGGTCTGATCTCATGCCAGGGTAAGTATGTGTTTTTAAAACGTATTAAATATGGTTCAACAAAACCATTTATCTATTGTCCTGGCGGTCGAGTCGAATTAGCCGATAGGGTTATGGTTCCTGGGAAATCAGATTTAGAAGCAACTTTACGTAATTCGTTAGTGCGTCAAATAAAGGCTGACTTAGGGGCAAATGAAGTAACACTTGGTGATTTTATTGGTGTTTCAAAAATGCATAAACATTCACGTGATGTTTTATTCTTTGCTGAAGTTGACTCGTATAATTTCGAAGCACGTACTAGCTATGACACAACTAGCATGAATTTGGGTGAACTTTGGTGCATCGATTTAGTTAGAGTTGACAAGGGAATATTGTCTAGTCATGAAACATTATTTCAACCAAAGGAATGGCGTAAATTGATAGGTGACTATGTTAGCTACAGAAGAAGAATCAAAAATTAAGCTTATTTAATTATTTAACTCAGCAAGCGTTACTAAATACCTATTCGATTCATTTAGATTTTTGATTTGACTTCGAACCGCATCTGGTGAGTTCCCGTTAGGATCTTCTTCATTTCCACCGACTGTGCGAACTAGGTTTGGATTTCCGTTTACATTTACTTCAACGACAATAGAAATATGTCCTCCCGCTGTAGGTGTTCCATTGTATCGATCTATCAGCAGGTCACCTACTTTAGGATCACCAGCTGTTGCATATCTTCCGTAACCGCCTCCTGCAGCTCCATATATAGACCAGGCACGAGCAGTTCTATAAGCACCGCTTAATGCGTCGCGCCCGTGGGAATCGATATCTATCCCAGAATCTTCGAGAACCCAACGAACAAAATCTGCACACCATGCCATAGAGAATTGTGCATATGGTTTTCCTGCGACGAAGTTATCTGAAGTTTCAAATGTATTTACCTGGCTTGATGCAGCCTGAATTATCAGTGATGCTAGTGGGGGCATACCAGTAATACTTGAAATGAAATTTTGTTCAATTAGTGAAGCATTATTTGAATCGGTATTGTCGATATCTTGGGCAAATGTTGAAACTCTTTTGGAAGGATCTCTTGCACGGTCAATATTTATATAAAAGAAATCTCTAGTGCTCCGATAGTTATTAACATTAATTATTGCAAGAAAAAGTTGTAATAGCTGTCGTTGTGTTTCTGCAATTTCTGTTTTTATGAGTGCAATGACATCATCATAATCTGAGATATCATTTTTCGTTTCATCAATACGATCTTGTAGTCTCGAGATGCTAGTTCTAAGTTCTGATAATCGATCTTGGCTATCTTCTAGCTCTCTTCGGGCGTTTGATGTGGTCAGATGTGTTAGCGAACCTATAGTTGTTGAACCGATTTCTGACAGGCTTTCGCTTAGTGTATTTCGATTACGTTGTACGAGTCGTGTTTGTGAATCCCGCTGTGCAACAGCGGTTGATAATTGGTTTACTTGCCTGGTGAGTTCAATTTTTGATTCTGTTCTTGCAAGTGTTGATTGGGTTAGAAGAAGTTCTAATTCATTTTTTGATTCATTTAAGTAGGAAGTGAACGATTCGAATTTACTATTTGCGTTGCTGATGTCACTATCAGCTTGCTGGCGGTTGTACTGGCCTCTGAATATCTCACGTTCATAGTCAGATACTTCGTTAAGTAAGAGTGGTACATCTATACGTAGCGTCATAGTTAACCTTAAAGATCTGAAATTGCCTTTTTAATTTCGTTGATAGATGTCTTAGCCGGATTGATAGATGTCGATAAATAGGTAGATTTAATATTTGCTTTGGCAGAATTTACGACCAATAATGCCTGAGATGACATTCCTGCTCCAAAAGTATTATCAGTTAGTGATTCTTCGCAAGACGCAATAGAGGTTTTTGCACTATTTATTTCATCGATTGTTTCTTTGACCTCACGTTTTTTGTTGTTGCGACGTCGCTTTATTTCAAGCACCTGGTGTCTAAGTGCTGATGCTGACCTCATTTTGACCGCCTATGTAAATATGGTTATAAGTGTTGACTCATCTTATGGGCATATGCATTATTTGCGCATTATGCGTTATATGTACATTATTGATTAAGAATCCAGTTTTGTAAATATCTTGTGGGTATTACTAGGTAATCTTGTTCCATCATTTTCGTATTGTGTTTTAAGGGAGAAATAACTAATCAATTCGACAGTGAAGCGTTGCTGATGTTTAATGAATAATTAGTTCAAAAGAGCACAAGTTAGATTCTTGGTCTCTGTTAAGCTAACATTTCTGTCCGCACACATAGAAAGTCTTTGTGTGAATATTCTTAATTAGAAAGGTTGCCGTCAATGGCTAAAGAAAAATTCGAGCGCACCAAAGACCATGTAAACATTGGAACTATTGGTCACGTTGACCATGGAAAGACAACTCTTACAGCTGCTATTACTAAAACGCTGTCAGACCGCATTGGTGGTAACAACACATTTACTGATTTCGCAAATATTGATAACGCACC
>CAUJDU010000098.1 GCA_963169585.1 Actinomycetota bacterium
TCAAGTGAATCATTTTTTGATGATGAAGAAGATCTCGAAGATCGAGTTGATCTTTTAGAAAAGGAAGTTACAGTATTAACTCACGAAATTATGGCTATACGCGCAGAAATAGATGAGATGAAAGATCCATCTGCATAGGCGTATATAAAACTTCTAAAAGGTTGTATAAGTGAATCTGAATAAAGACCGAAAATTCACATCATCGAGGCGTGTCAGAGTTTCAGACTGCGATGAACAAGGCATTGCACGTATTGATGCGATAGCTAGATACCTTCAAGATATTGGTTTCGACGATACTAACGACATTGGCGTAGGTGACGGAGGCCTTTGGGTAGCAAGAAAAGTAGAAATAGTTTTCCCGCAAACTGCAAATTGGCCTCAGCGCAACGACTTGGTCAGACTCGAAACATTTTGTGGTGGAGTGGGAAGTGTTTGTGCACAACGTATGGTTAATATCTTTTCAGCCCAAGAAGAAATTAAAGCTTCAACTATTTGGGTACATATTGATGAAAATGGAAGACCGAAAAAAGTGCCGTCTTGGTTAGGTAAAGCATATCCTGAAGCTAAGAAAATTAAACCACCTAGACTTTCTAAAGGCAGTCTAGATCCTAAAGATAGAGATAAAATTGAGTTTTTTATTCGTCAAAGTGATTTTGATGTAAATGGTCATGTTAATAATGCGGTTTCTTTTATAGCGCTTTATGAAATAGGACAAAAATTCGAAGCAAAAAGGCCTATGAAGGTGGAGGTCGAGTACAAGGCTCCAATATCGAGCACAGATAATATAGAGTTATTTGCCGAGCTAAACGATCACGGATTTGAAGCCCAGCTTATTTCCGATAATAATATTGCATGTTCGATGAAATGGATTTGTAGCTTAGAACTCGAAGGAACGGGATAAATGGCAATTGAGAACGACGAATTAAATCAACTGATTCACAATTTAACTCAGGAGGGTATTCCTGAATCTGTGTTCTATATGCGTTGGGTGGATTTTATTTGCGATAATCTACCAACGCTAGACGCTAATGATTTAGACGAATTGATTGAATATTTAAATTATAATATTAAGAATTCTTTTCTAACATTAGAACACTATACGTTGCTTGAAAATATTTTAGTCCAGTGTTTTGGAAATGAGGATAGCTTTCAAAATAGCTTGAAAATTGGATATGCTCTTGCGCAAACTTGTGATCTTTGTGAGCCCAACGAATTGGAACAGCATATTTTTGAGAATATAACAACGGCAAAAACGGCAAAAGAACTATTTGCCTATATGGCAGTAACTAACGATAGGAACTTTTTAGCATACCTTACTTATTTGAATAGGCAAGGTGTCATCAATCTTGACGATTGGGATACGTCACGGAGGTGGCAAGGCCAAGAGTCAGGAATTTTGGAGAAGACTGATAATGTTCCAGTTCGGTTATTCCAGCGACAACAGGACTATTTGATCTCAGATGCTGCTCAGGCAAGGTTTCCTTTCCTTCAAGGAGCAATCGACGAGTATTGTAAAGATCCAGCATTTGCAACTCTTTGGCCGATACTTCCAAAATTAGCCTCCCAAGTTGCTAGGGAGGGTACTCTAACTCGTTCGATTGCTTTACTTGGCCCTCCTGGTGTTGGAAAAACAGAATCTGCGAGACTTTTACAAAAAATCCTTAGAGCTATGAATGCTTGTGGTGATGATTTTTGTGTTTTCTCACCTGGAAAAGATACCGGTCAATTTGTAGACCAAATGGCAAACAGGATGAGGAAATTATTATTTGAGATGAAGCAAAATGGGGGGTTGCTCCTCGTTGATGAAGCAGGCAAGTTTCTTGAAGGAGCACACCCAAATGCCCCAGCAGCTTTTCGTAAACGTACTCTAGATGTTGTTTTTGAACAGTTGGATGACTTAGCAAAATCTGATGTAGTAGTCGTATTCGCAGGGTACAGACATGAGTTTGAGAAAGTCCTCCAGCAAGATGCCGGTTTTGGGCGACGAGTACAAATGATAGATATTGAACCGCCAAGTGCAGAGCTGTTAGCCAAAAAAGTTTGGGCTTCATTTGTGGCTCGCGGCATTAGTTTGCCTCCTAATTTTGAATATAATACAACGTGGCTTTTTGAACAGATGATCTCTGATGATTCAATGAATTTTGGCTATTGGGCTACGGCTAATAATTTTGAAAATGCATTATTAGACAACGTAGAGGAAGATTTTTTGTTAATTGGGGATAAACATTCGAATGAGGTTAATGAAGATGATTTTAAAAAAGCAGCTAGTGATATCGGATTCATTAGTACAAGGATTAACACTCTTGACTTCTCGAGGTCTATAAGTGCTGATGAAACACCAGATTCAGTTTTTGAAGCAGAGATAAGATCATTTTTTGAGCCACCTTCTCCGCCCGATATCGGTAGGCAAATAGAATAACGATATGACTATTTATGCACTTGGTGACCTTGAACCAAAAATTCATGAGACTGCTTTTGTTCATCCTCAGGCGACAATTATTGGTGATGTCACTATTGGAGCCTATTCTTCGGTGTGGCCTGGGGCGGTACTGCGTGCAGATTTTGCACCAATAATTGTGGGTGAACGTACTTCAATCCAAGACGGCAGTATCGTCCACGTTGGTCAAAATAAACCGACAGTGATAGGTGATGATGTCGTTATAGGTCACCTAGTTCACCTCGAAGCCTGCACTATTGGCAGTCGTGTATTAATCGGTGTGGGTTCGTTGGTGAGACATGGCTGTACTATTGAAGATGAGTCGATAGTCGGTGCTCATGCGATGCTTCGTGATGGAACTAGGGTCCCAAGCGGTCATCGAGCACTAGGTCTACCAGCTCAAGTCAAACCTGGTCATGTCGATTTGGTTGACATCAAACGTATAACAGATATGTATGTAGAGAATACGAAACTGTACAGCAAAAGTCTTAGAGAATTGGAGCATTAAGTTTTTGCTATATCTGGTTCAATGTAAATTGAAGTAACTTCAGGTACGGCCTTGCGGACTCGTGCTTCGATAGAGTCGATCTCTTCTACGATTTCTTTAGCGGTTGTACCTTCGCATTCGACTTTGACAGCCAAGAGTATATTTTCAGGTCCATGATGCATAGTTTTCATATGTATTAATTTTTTAACATCTGTGCCATCTTCAATAGCTTCTCGAATTGCTAACGCATTTTCGGGAGAAACAGCTTCTCCTATAAGTAAGGACTTCATTTCTCGGACAAGTACTAACGCAATGACAACTAGTAACACTCCAATTGCTATTGATCCAATGGCGTCATAACGTGTATTCCCTGTAACAACAGCAGCACTTAGTCCTCCTAGTGCGAATAATAGACCTGTCATTGCTCCGATATCTTCTAACAGAACAACTGGTAATTCGGGTTGTTTTGATTCTCTGATAAATCTCCAGAAACTTCTTTTACCTCTAACGTGATTCGTCTCAATTATGGCTGTCCTAAGAGAGTATGTCTCGAGTGCAATAGCAACAGTCAATACTGCGAATCCCCAAATTGGTGAACTTAATTCATGTGGGTGTTGTAATTTTTTAATACCCTCATAAAGCGCAAAAAGACCACCTAGCGAAAAAAGTACTAGGGCGACAATAAAACTCCAAAAGTATCTCTCAGGCCCATAACCAAATGGGTGTTCTGGAGATGGTTTCCGTTTAGATCTATTTGCTCCTAACAGGAGCAATGCTTGATTTCCTGTGTCAGCAACAGAGTGCAGACTTTCTGCGAGTAGAGAAGCAGCACCAGTTGCCATAAACGCCAAAAATTTAATGATTGATATTCCTAGGTTCGCAAAGAATGCTGCGATAATTGCTTTTTTACCACCTTCATGCATTTTTCTATCTTAATACTTGTGTTTGATAGAAATAGACACAAAACTGTAGGTATGAATAATCCTGTTATTGTATCAACCGCCCGTACACCAATTGGAAGGGCATTTAAAGGTTCCCTCATATTAGAGCGTCCAGATGACATGCTTGCCTTCATTTTAAAAGATGTATTAGACAAAACCGCTGGTTTAAATATTGAAGAGATCGATGACATTATTGTTGGATGTGGCCTTCCTGGTGGGGATCAGGGATTTAATATTGCTCGTGTTGCAGCAGTCTTAAATGGATGGGATAACACAAGTGCAACCACCGTAAATCGTTATTGTGCTTCTTCTGTGCAAGCTATGGCAACAGCCGCTAGCCATATTGCAGCGGGATATGGATCCGCATATTTAATTGGTGGAGTAGAGAGTGCAAGTAGCTTTATTAAAGGCTCATCTGATTCGATTGAAGGCTCAATGAACCCGAAGTTTGACGAGGCTCAAGCTAGGTCATATCAAAGTGCCGATGCTGGTTGGGGGCCTTGGAATGAATCTAAAGGTCTACCTGACGTTTATATTGCTATGGGTTTGACTGCAGAAAATGTCGCAGACAAATATGGTGTTACTCGAGAAGAAATGGACGAGTTTGCTTTGAGCTCTCAACAAAGGTGTGAAGCTGCAATTAATCGTGGATTTTATAAAAACGAAATAACTCCATATACACTTGGTGACGGTACGGTTATAGATTCTGACGACTCTCCAAGATCAGGCTCAACGATTCAAGCAATGCAAGGCTTAAAACCTGCATTTCGTGCAGATGGAAGAGTAACGGCAGGTAATGCTTGTCCTCTAAATGATGGAGCTGCTGGGGTTGTAATTATGAGTGAAGTAAAAGCAAACTCCCTTGGCTTAGAGCCTTTAGCTCGAATAGTTGGCGTTGCGACGAGTGGACTTAACCCAGAGATTATGGGTGTAGGTCCAATTGATGCTGTAAAGAAAGTTCTTGCTCAAACAAAGCTAAATATTTCTGACATCGATCATGTTGAACTTAATGAAGCTTTTGCTGCACAAGTTATTCCGTGTGCAAAAGAATTAGGGATAGAACATGAGCGTTTAAACCCTAATGGTGGAGCAATCGCTTTAGGGCATCCATTCGGCATGACAGGTGCTCGCATAATGGGGACTCTCCTAAATGGGATGAAAGAAAACAATTCTCGCTATGGTCTTGAAACGATGTGTGTTGGCGGCGGTCAAGGTATGGCAATGATTGTTGAACGGTTCTAGCTAAAAAGTTCTAGTTGTTCTAAATCTATAAAGTCGACTGACCCGTTAACAAAAACGGTATTGCTATCTGGGTCGTAACGAAACATTGGTTCTTCTTTTACAAGAGTTTTTGTTCGAGTGTCTTTTATGTCTAATACAGGGATATGGAATTTAACTTGTTCTCTGGCCAATCCTTTTTCAAGGGCATGAATAGTCCTTGGCGAACAAAAGTTTCGGACTAGTTCAAGCCAAGCACCAACAAATTCGGGACCGTGAGCCGCAATAGAACTATCAAGACCTAATCCATAATGTGTGAGTTCATGTAACACATAAGTAGCAAACCTATATGCTCTTGGGAAAGCAATTTCTATTCGACCATCGATATGCCAAAGTACGTGTGCTGTTCTTGCGCCTTTTCCAGGTTTTAAATAGGGAACACTCCATACTGATGGGCTTGGGAAAAGAGTACGGTAGATTTTTGAGTCAACAACTTCTTGGCAGTACGCACGAATATCATCCATGTGTGGCAACGGACTTCCAAGTACTCCTGAATTTGCTCTATATACACGGATGCGCTGTGAGTCTCGGACAGGTTTTAGACTGGTAGCCATGACAGGACAGCTTATGATAATTCGCCATGGTTTTAGTACATGGAATAAAAAGAACCTATTTACGGGATGGGTTGACGTGGATCTTTGTGAGATCGGAGTTGGTGAAGCAAGTGCTGCAGGCAAAGTAATTAAAGATTCAGGTTTTGTCCCAGATGTTGTGTTTACATCGGTTTTGAAAAGGGCAGTGGATACGGCAAGTATGATCTTAGATGAAATTGGATTAACTAAAATTGAAGCTATTAAATCTTGGAAGCTAAATGAACGCCACTATGGGGCGCTAACTGGTCTTGATAAAAAAGAAACTGTTGAGAAATTTGGCCCAGAGCAAGTATTGATCTGGCGGAGGAGTTATGACGTTGCCCCTCCGCCGCTAAGTAAAAATTCTAACTATGATTTCTCAATCGATCCATTGTATGCGGATGTCGATAGCTCATTAATACCTAAAACCGAATGTCTAAAAGATGTAGTGGCTCGAGTGTTGCCTTATTTCAAAGAAACAATTGCTCCGAGACTATTAGACGGTGAAAATGTTTTCGTTGTTGCACATGGAAATTCTCTTCGTGCATTGATTATGCAACTTGAAGATATACCGGTTGATCAGATCGCTAACTTTGAATTACCTACTGCAACACCGAGGCTATATAAATTTGATTCGTCGCTAAATGTACAAACTTTTGGATATATTGAAGATGAAAACCAGGTAGCACTGCGTGCGAAAGCAGTTAAAGACCAGGTAGCACTGGGTAAAGATGGGTAACTCGATTGCTTTGGAGTTGTCAAAAGTAGCCATTTTAGTAACAACTGGGCCAATTCCTTTGTGATTTCAGATTCTTATTTTATCTAGCAAACAAGACGCTATCTAGCGTCATAAACGATTAGTATTTCGAGGATGTAAATTTCATTTATCTTTATGATATTGAAAATAAGCTTATATAAGGAAAGAAGTTTTATCGTGGAAAAATCAGGACAACACGTTGCAGGAACAAGCTCGCCTGAAGCTATTCAGCGTTGGAATGAAATATTAGATTCACTCTATGACGCAGCTGAATTACTAAATACTCCACAATCTGTTATTAAGGTTTTAGAACGGCCGCAAAGGATACTCGAGGCTTCCATACCACTTCGGCGTGACAATGGCGATGTTGAAGTGTATACAGGTTGGAGAGTTCACCACAATACGGCTCGAGGTCCAGCAAAAGGTGGAATTCGTTTTCATCCAGATGTGGATTCTTTGGAAACTTCCGCTTTAGCAGCAGCCATGACTTACAAAACATCAATTTCACAACTTCCTTTTGGTGGAGGTAAAGGTGGTGTAAATTGTGATCCTACAGGGCTTTCTTTGGGAGAACTTGAGAGATTAACACGACGTTATACATGGGAAATGCTGCCATTGCTAGGTCCGGATCGAGATGTCCCTGCCCCTGATGTTAATACTGATGGCCGTGTTATGGGTTGGTTGATGGATACCGTCTCAATGGCTAGAGGTGAAGAAAGTGCAGCAACAGTAACTGGTAAACCACTATCTATAGGTGGCTCTCTAGGTCATGTTGGAGCAACCGCAAGTGGAGTCGTCACATGTGTTCGTGCAGCATTCTTATTAAATGATTTAACATTTGAAGGAGCACGTGTTGCAATCCAAGGTTTTGGAAAAGTTGGTGGTCCTTTGGCTTACCTATTGCATAGTGCTGGTATGCGTGTTGTCTCAATTGCAGACGTTACCGGTGCGATTCATAACCCTGGTGGTATAAATGTTCCAGCGCTTGGAGAATTTGTTAAAGAAAGCGGTGGAGTGGTTGGCTTTACTGGTGCTGATGCGATTACCAATGAAGAGTTTTGGACTACCAAATGTGAGGTTATGATCCCTGCGGCTTTGGCGTTAGCAATTGATAGCACTATTGCAGAAAAACTTGATGCAAGAATTGTTGTAGAAGCAGCAAACGGTCCTACATCAGAAGCAGCAGATAAGGTTTTTGCCGAAAGGGAGATTCCTGTTGTCCCTGATATTCTTGCAAACGCAGGTGGTGTAACTGCTAGCTATTTTGAATGGGTACAAAACCGTCAAGGATATCCTTGGACTTCCCAAGAAGTAGCAACGAGATTGCATGACAATATGCACAATGCTTTTGAAAGTGTACACGATAAAACTGTTGAGCTTGGTGTGTCTATGAGGCGAGCAGCAATGGCAGTTGGTTTGGAACGAGTAAGCGAAGCAATCATTGATCGCGGCTTTAGATTTTGATGAATAGAACAAAATATTTCTCATTATTAATAATTTTATGCCTTGTACTTTCGGGGTGTTCCTTGCTTCGTGACGGAGATAGAACGACTACAACATCTAAAGGGCGTAATCGAGAAAAAGCAAATTTTAAAAAATGCGATACATTTGAATGTGCCACTATAAAAGTTCCAATGAACTACGACAACCCAAATGGTCGGAAGATAGAAATTGCAATAATAAAAAAGTCTGCTGCAAATAAAAAGAAGCGAGAGGGCGTTCTAATTATTAATCCAGGAGGTCCTGGAGGTTCTGGAATAGATTTTGTTAAACAAAGTTCGTCGTACCTATTCGATCAAGAAGTTTTGGACCGATTCGATATTATCGGCTGGGATCCAAGAGGAGTTGGCGAATCAGAAAAGCCCAATTGCACCACTAGCTTAGATCGACTTTTTGATGGTATAGATTATTCGCCAGATACTCAAGAAGAGTTAGATGAATTATTAAAAGCTAATAGATACTTGGGCGAACAATGTGTAAAAGCTGACGATGAGATTTTGCCGTATCTAGGGACGCTAGATTCTGCTCGAGATATTGAATCAATCAGGAAAGCACTAGGAGAAGATAAAATAAATTATCTTGGTTTTTCTTACGGTACTGCACTTGGTCAAGTCTATGCAACGATGTTCCCTAATAATTTTCGAACAATGGTTATTGACGGGGTCATAGATTTAGAACTAGATCCAGAAAAAACTGCTATTGAACAAATCGTTGGGTTCGAAGACTCATTAAATGATTTTTTTGAATATTGTCGAACTTCTGGATGTAAATATGCGCAAGGCATAGATCCAAGTGTAGCGTTTATCAACATTGTAAAATCAGTAGATTCCAGTCCTGTAATAGATAAACAAAACCCCAAACTTGTTGTAGGACCTTCACAAATTGATATTGGTGTTCCTTATTACTTGTATGGAGGGCTCTTTGGATGGAGATCATTAGATGCTGCACTTTATGATTTACAAAATGGAGACCCAACTGGAATTCTCAACGGGTTTAATTCTTATTTAGGACGTTCAAGTGATGGAAGCTTTGACGGCTCTTATGAATCATTTTTAACAATCGGATGTGCAGATGGCACTTTAGGAGATGAAGATAAGTTCATAGAACTTTCGCAGAGTATTCAACCTAAAGCTCCTATACTTGGGCAAAGTAGCGTGTTTTTAGGGTTGCCATGCGCTACCTGGCCAGATGTTAAACAAGCAAGCACATTTGAAGTGGAGAATAAAGGTAATGTTCCAGTAGTTGTTATAGGTACATCTAGCGATCCGGCTACACCAGTCCAATGGGCACGTTCAGCAGCGAAATCGTTAGGCAATAGCGTATATATTGAACGAATAGGTGATGGACATACGGCATTTGGTCAAGGAAATAGTTGTATCGACGATTTAGTTAATAGCTACTTTGTGTCGGGGATAGCACCTAATTCAAAAATTTGTAGTTAATACTATTCGTTTGATGCTTTTTTAGAAATATCTGTAATGATCTGTTGCCCATTGGAAAGTACACCTGGGTCTGTTGATACTGGTGTGTAATAGCTAACTCCATTAAACGAAACATGTGCTTGTACATAAGTTCCTAAACCAGAATTTTCAACGTTAGCTTGCGCATTGTTCATTTGGTTTTCTAGGAATGCCATAGATGGACCAGAGTTTGGAGCAACTAGATCCATATATTCACGATAGTCCCAACCGTAGAAAGCACATACTTTTAACATGGTTGTAAGTACTGGTCGTACACGTCCGCGTTCAAGTGGGGACCATGTTGCATTTGAAAGTCCAGCTCGTTTGGCTGCAACGATTTGAGTAAGGTTCATCTCTTTGCGTTTGTTTCGTATACGTTCTCCAAACTCAACCAATTTTTGAGTTTGTTCTTCTGTCAAGCCGGGGATCGTTGCTGGCGGCATTGGACGATCTCTTAATGTTTCAAATTCTTCGATAGGCCATTGGAGCGTTTCTGCAATACGGCGTGCTGTGTGTGGTCTTGGGCGTATTCGACCTCGTTCAATGTGTTGCCATCCTGAAATACTGACGTTAGCTAACTTCGCTGCTTCATGTCGAGACAGGCCAAGTTCTCGTCTCCGTGCTCGAACTTTTTCGCCGAATGCACTCATCTTTGCAGAGTCATCTTCTTTTTTAACAACAATAAATTCGAGATGGTTTTCTTCCCATTCAAGAGCTAGTGCAGCATTTGTTGCTGTTGAGAGTTTGGGGCGATGCATTCCTCGTTCTAAAAGAGACCAAGTACCTACGCTGATGCCAGCCCGGCTAGCTGCTTGTTCTTGGCTGATCCCAAGTTGGCGACGTCGAGCGCGGATCATTCGTCCGGCAGCAATAAGGGCTTTTCCTGAAAAGTCGGTCATAACACCCATAAGTTAACCTATAAAAATGACACTAGCAAGACCTAATTATTATTTCTTTAAAATACCTATCAAGATCTGCGTATAAAGAAAATTACCACGAATATTGCGAAAACCATTCACCACCAGCTTCTAGTTGCCGACATATAACTGACTAGTTAACAGGTATGGACAAGACAATGATCAATCAAATTAATTCAACTTGGTTCGAACTAAGCCGTATAAAAACAGCTTTATATTGGACCTTTGTTTTTGTGTTGGTGCTTTCTATTTATACGATACATTCCAACAGCGCCTTCGCTGCTGGTAGCGTTCCACCAAATGCAGTAGAGATATATCCAGGATTAGATCATCGCCTAATTGGAATTCCGATCATCGAAAAAGAAAATACAGCAGCACTTATCTCATATTCTCAAGCCCTAGACGAACTCAAAGCCTTAGAGACGTTAAGTGTAACTTTAAATAATGATCTAGCTGCTTTGGGTCCAGAATCAATCGCTGCAAAAGCGAATGCCAAAGAGCGAAAAGAGCAATTCCAAGAGATATCTAAAAGCTATCGTTCTCTTCTTGTAAGTCAATACCAGGATTTAAGTACTAATCAGCATGGAGATCAAGGTTCAAACGAACCTGACGAACTTCGAAAAAATCAACAAACTCAAAGTGTTTCAAGTTCAATGAGATCATGGAAAATAAAAGCTGAAAAGAAAATGAAAGAAGCAGAAAAACACTCTAAAAAGGTTGATAGCAAGATAGAAGAATCTAAAACAAAATTAGCGCAACTAGACACAGATCTTAAAACTGCAAAGAAAACAGCTAACGCTAGAAAGAAAGCTGTGCGCAATGCGATTCCTGTTGCATTGATCGAAAGTTTAGAAATACCAGTACTAACAATGGATGCATATCTCCGTAGTGAACAAGTTCTAGCTGCTAGCAAACCTGAATGTGGAATTACATGGTGGGCACTAGCTGGAATTGGTAGGGCTGAATCCAACCATGGTCGTTTTAGAGGGTCAACTTTAGATCAAAGCGGAACGGTTCTTCCCCCAATTATCGGTGTTGCATTAGATGGGAATGGTTTTGCATCAATCCCAGATAGTGATGGGGGATTACTAGATGGAGATACCACTTGGGATCGTGCTGTTGGTGTAATGCAATTTATTCCAGGGACCTGGAAAGGCTATGGCGAAGATGGTAACGGTGACGGCAAAATTGATCCACAAAATGTTTATGATTCTGCATTAGCAGCTGGAAAACTTCTCTGCGCAAATGCCCGGCCTGATATGCGAACTCCAGAAGGTAGAAGAACAGCTTATCTGAGATACAACAATTCTGGAAAATATGCTGATTTTGTAGAAGCTAAAGGTAAATCATATGAAGAAATCGGGGCAGGAAGATTTAATCCAGTCCCTGTTCCAGGCGGATAGATCAGACACCTACCGCGAGTTCGATAATAACATCTCTATTTGAAACTTTCTCAAGGAGATGTCTTTTACGGCGCGCCGAATAAAGTTCAAGCTCACAATCTAAATCCGATATGACACGTAAAAAAAGTACATCAGGGTTAATCGAAATTTTGATCGTATCAATGGCTTTAGATTTACCAGCATCAGCACCATCAGCAATTCTTAGAATTGCTACAAGCCAATTCGCTACTTCTAGTTCTTCATCGCTTAATCTCCCTACGTATTGTTCATTTACACGGGGATCTCTTGAACGGTGCCAGCAGACCATAGCTCTAAGCAATTTTGATTCACTGGGCGAAAGACCAGGAAGAGGAATATTAGATAATATATAAGCACCATGTTGATCGTGTTTCGAATGGCTTATTGTTTCACCAATATCATGAATTCTTGCAGCGTAACCAAGTATTCTGCGGTGAGAACTATTTAAATTATGGAGTTCTTTAAGCTGGTCAAAAAGTGAAAGTGAAATTTGTTCAACATTTTCACCATGCCTCACGAGTAGGGATTTATTCGAATTTGGTTTTTGTGTATCTTGCTCGTTGCGGATATGTTTAATCCTGGCTACAAGATCATCAATAGTTTTATTTGCTATAGCAATTTCATCGGAAAGTTCTAAAACATGTTTGTCGGCTACATTTAATACCAAACCCTCACGCAAGGCGTATGGGGAGACCATCCAGATACATTCTTTAGATACTAAGGCCATGATCTCTAAAGCTATGACAGCTGCAGTCGAAAGGTATGCATCTCTTGCTTTATCATAACCGAGGAGTTTTCGCCTATCTTTAGGTTTTGAACTAATGATTTCTACACAAATATCTTGAATCTCATTAGCTTCAGCGCTGATTATAGTCATTGGAGGAGATACAAAACCATCAATTTTTGCTCTTGCCATTGAAATTAGCGATGTAAGTGTTCCTGAAGATGCAACGATATAGGGCAATGAATTTCTTGGCCAGTTTTCGGATAATTCTTTAAAATTGTTTTTACTTTCAAAAATAATTTTTTGGATATCCTCTTCTTTCAAAGGGTCACTCACTTTTAGTTGGGCTGCAATTCGGCTTGCACCTAGTGGTACGCTGCACGAGTACTCGAGCTCATGGCGTTGGCCAACCATCAGTTCTAAACTTCCACCGCCCATGTCGCATCCAAGAATTCGAGTTTCAGGCAATGCCGAAAGTGCAGACATCGCACGGAAAATTGTTTCAGCTTCTTCATGCCCAGAGATAACTCTAATTTCATGTCCTAGAGATTTAGAAAGAGCTTCGATTACCTGTGCTCCATTATTTGCAGAACGAATAGCACTTGTAGCGACACAGCGAACCATATCAACTTCGTGTCTTTCAATGAGGGTTTTATAGTGGCGAATTACACGTCGAGCTCGCGTTAAACTAGCTGATGAAATTTCTCCTGTTTTTGCTACTTCGGAGCCCAAATAGAGTAGGGACTTGTCATCTTCTACAACTTCAATGCTGCCATGGCCATAGGCATCAGCAATGAGCAGATGGAAACTGTTACTACCACAATCGATCGCCGCTACTCGCATTAATCTCAAGTGTAGGAGAAAATGACTTGGAAAACCTGAATTCACGCCTAAGATGGACGTAGTTATGGATTTAGGACAAGAAATCACTCTTTCAGACGATAAATTTAAGTGTGTAGGAGCACTTAGGGAATTATTGAATTATATGGAAGAATTAGCATATTGCTCGTATGGTTCGTTCCTTTCCAGTATTCATTTTTCACAAAGCTATAAACCACCGTTTGAATTACTTGTTGAAGATGAAATAGAAACTATCGATTTTCTTTCGCAACATTATGAAGTAGATAACCTGCATGGTGTAATTTCTCTGCCTTGTGATTTAAAGGGTGAGAGTCAGAATATATTTAAAGTTCGACTGGTAGATGCTTGTGCCAAGAATGAAACACTACGGAAGTATCTAGTGGATAATTCTGATATCAGAACTTGCTTGGTTGCAAATAAAGCAGGAGATGTCGAAAAATTTGAGATAAAAATTCCACGTCGAGGGCCAACAATAATCTCGTTGTTAGTGGAAAAAGATTCTTCACCATCAAATACTGCCGATGTTGTAGAAAAAATCGTTTGGAGTTTAACCAACATTGGTGTTGCCCCACTTCTAAGGGAATCTAGATTTATTCCAAAAGAGATAGTATATCAAGCCGCCGATATCATGGAAGATATTTTTGTGGCTCATGCAAATAAAACCGTTTCTTTACTTCATGCCAATACTACTAGTGAACTGAAATCGATTACGTCCGCTGAATTGAAAAAATTAGGACGACCATATGCAGCTTTATTACGTGTATAGTTCAAAGTTGGTTGGTATATAAAGTATAGAATTAGTCCATGACAGCCAATTTTTCTAAAGAACTAGATTTTGCATTATCGCTTTGTGATGACATTGATGAATATACATTAAAAAGTTTTGAATCTCGAGAGTTTGATGTTATGACCAAGGCCGATCTTTCACCAGTAACTGAAATTGATCAGGAAACAGAATTGCGCATAAGACGTGCCATAAGTATTAGTTTCCCTCAAGATTCGATCGAGGGTGAAGAGCACGGAGTAGAAACAAAAAATAATTCACGTAATTGGGTTGTTGACCCAATAGATGGAACAAAGAATTTTTTAAGAGGAGTTCCAATCTGGGGGACTCTAATTGCGTTATGTATTGACGATCAGCCTGTAATGGGAGTTGTTTCTGCGCCAAGTTTGCATCGTAGATGGTGGGCTTCAAAAGGTAATGGATCTTTTTTTAATGGTAAAGAAATTCATGTTAGTAAAATAGATAAACTCGACCAAGTACAAGCTAGCTTCGGTAATCTAAATCATTTTGAGCCGGCTGGATTTGGTGATGGTATAGAAAACATGAATAAAGCAATAGCTCGAGCACGAGGAATTGGTGATTTCTGGTCGCACATGTTGGTTGCAGAAGGTGCATTAGATTGTGGTCTTGATGCTGTTGTTGAACCATACGATATTGCACCTTTGAAGATCATCGTGGAAGAAGCCGGTGGAATGTTTACTAGTTTGCATGGTAAGGACTCAATACGAGATGGCAGCGCTATATCTTCAAATGGAATCTTACACGAAGAACTAAGGCATCTGTTTGTTAACTGAACTCTAATCTATTTTTACAGAATCTGGATTCGAAACTTTTTCTAGAGCATTGTTCATTTGAGTTTGATCGCCTGCTTTTTCAAAATCTTGCACAGCTAGATGATATATGTTGACCGCCTCTTCATTTTGGCCTAGAAGTGTGAAACAATCGCCTAAGCTAAGTGCGCATTCTGCTGCACCTCCTAGTTCTCCAAGGCTTTGCCAAGTCGCACGGGCAGATTCTAATAAAGCAACTGCTTGATCTATTTTATCGATCTGCATGTAAACGTGAGCTAAATCCATTTCAACTAATGCTGCACTTCGTGCTTCCCAAATTTCTATAAATTCGTCTCGTGCTACAACAAAGTGTTTTACTGCATCACTAGGGTTAACGATCTCTCCATGTTGCCATGCGTTGCGAAATATTTTTCCGAGATCGTGGTGTGCCCATGCTGCCATGTTCCTATTGTGGATGGTGAAGGTAGAAATTAAGTCTCTATAAAGCGATATTGAAAATATAGTGTCATTAATGAGTTGAGACATTGAGAACATTTCAGCTCTGGCAACTGAAGGAAGGATTGGATTGCTGGCAGAAGAGCTTGCTCGCCAAGCATGAGCATAAGATTTCATTGCAGCTCTTTTATCGCCACGCTGCTCACACGCTCGGGCATGGTTAAGGACGTAAGTCGCGAAATCCAGTGGTTCGCTTGCGCTTGAAATTTTATTGCCTTCTGGCATATGGTCTCCCCACTTTGGTGTTAAGACCATAATATTGTGTTTCGCGTTATTCGTCTAGTGCGTATTATTCGTAATGCTATAGGAGGCCTGGCCCGGCAAAAAGTACAAAACGTACACGTTTTGTTTATGGTGATTTGTGCTTCTTGCCGGGCCAGGCCTCCTGGATAGATCAGGCTATCTGAGAGCAAACTAGACGGTTTTTACCATCCTTTTTCGCCTTATACAGTGCGGTATCTGCAGCCTCAACAGTTTCTCTTGGAGCACGTCCCGACCGATGGACAGCCATCCCAATAGAAAAAGTGGTGTTATAAAGCTTTTTGTCTTGCCACATGACTAGGAGACGTTCAAGAATTTTTACAGCTCCTTCATCTGCATTATGCAATAGAAGCATAAATTCGTCACCACCTAATCGTGCAGCCATGTCAGGATTACGGATTTGATCGGCTAGAAATACACCAACCTCATGTAATAATTGGTCTCCAGAAGCATGGCCAAAAACATCGTTAGTATTCTTCAATCCATCTAAGTCGATCATAGCTAACACATCTCCTGGTTTCATAGAAGCCACCATTGAATCAGCAAACCTTCTATTGCCAAGACCTGTAAGTTTGTCACGTTGCGATTCATCAGTAAGCCTTTCCACAACACGACGATCCATTGCGGCTTTACCTGCATTTTCTAGTGCACGCCCAGCTTGGTCAGCTAATAATTCGAGAGCTTCACAGTCACGTTGTGTTACTTTCGTGTGGCTAGAAGTTTGAACAATCAGTGCTGCAGAGTATCTTCCATTGATCCAAATTGGAATACCAACTATGTCTCCAGCTCTTGAACGTTTAGACTTATTCGTAGCACTATCTTCAGTGATTGTTACTCGACGTGTTGCAGATGCTCTAACGGCAATATCCATAACGTTTGGAATGGGCACACCATCTTCAAAGATCTTTTGCCTTCGGTCAAATGAAACAACGCTAACTGAAATATACCCAAGGGTTTTTGTAACATTAACAATATTTCTAATTACCTCTTCTGGTTCGCGTGAGTGGAATTCTCGTGATGATTTTGTGATAGTTGAAATTATTTGGGCACGTTCCAAAGCTTCATTTAAAGAGGTGACAACAGGAATATGGGTTATACGGACAACCCCATATTCGATAGAAAGTATTAATATCAATGTTGCCGAAATAATAAATTGAGCAGCCATAATGCCAGAGACTACCAATCCAACAAATACAAAAAACTGTGTTGATAGAAAAGTTCCAAGAGATAACTTTAAACTGAGCTGCTGAGCATAAATAGACATAGCAAACGCTGTGCAAACGAAAGCTAAACTCATAGTTAAACTTTGTTGGTCAATATTAGAAGCCGTAATCATGGAAGCGATAGTCAATCCGAACAGGATTGCAATAGCGGCTTTAAAGGCTATCATCTGAGATAGTTTTGAAAACATTACACAAACAAAAGCACATATACTAAGCGCTGTTGAGACCAAGACAACTTGAGCTGGGCTTTTATACAGATCCGTAAAAAACGTAGAGATAAGCGCCACAAGACCAATTAGTGAGAATGATGCAGGATAAATGAGTCGATGGTTATGTTGCCTGAATAGGATCTCCATATATAACTGTGTCGGCAGAAAAATACGTTAAATTTAGGGGTAAAATCGCTGTAATAGGGTACTTTTCGGGCATTATTAGAAACTAGTAGAAGGATTAAGGACCTCAATCATCTCTCTGGTTATTTCGCCAGGATGGGAAATCCCACAAGCATAAGTTAGAAGAGTCAATTCTTTTCTTAATTCAATAATATATTTAGAAGCGCGTACAGATTTTTGTATTGGATCTAACCCTCGATTTAACCAAGCAGAAGATGTAGCTACCCCAGTCGGACAATAACCAGTATGGCATCGTTGTGCCTGTATGCAGCCGATTGCTAACATCGATTCTCGAGCAACATTTACCATGTCTACTCCAAGGGAGAATGCTCGAAATGTCCTATCAGGTAAGCCAAGTTTCCCTGAGCCGATGAAAACAATATTGTCTTGGAGATTATGGTTCCTAAAAATTGTATGTACTCGTTCAAATCCGATCATGAAAGGTAATGAAACGCTATCAGCAAATGCTAACGGAGCAGCGCCAGTACCACCTTCGCCTCCATCGATAGTTATAAAATCAATTCCTCTTTCTTTATCTTGACTCATCAATATGGCAAGTTCCTCAAAAAAATCTAAATTTCCAACAGCGGACTTTATACCTACCGGCAATCCAGTTGAGAGTGCTATTTTTTCTACAAAATCTAAGAGCGAGTCAGCGCCACTGAAGGCGCTGTGTGCAGATGGAGAATGGCAGTCAACACCGACTGGAATTGAACGTATTCGTGCAATCTCTGGCGTAACTTTTTCTCCTGGGAGCAAGCCGCCTAAACCAGGCTTGGCGCCTTGGGAAAGTTTTATTTCAATAGCTTTGATGCTTGGAGTATTCTCGATGACTTGTAACATTTTTTCAAACGAGAAAGATCCATCTTCGTTGCGTGCCCCAAAGTAGCCAGTACCGATTTGCCAAACTAGATCACCTCCATGTTTATGATGATCGCTGACGCTACCTTCACCTGTTGATTGTAAACACTTAGCTAAAGCAACACCCATATTTAAAGCTTTAACAGCATTTGGTCCGATTGAACCGTAACTCATTCCTGAAACGTTGATCACTGAATTTGGGATAAAAGCTTTTGCTCGATTTCTCGTTCCACCCAAAGTTTTTAAACATGGTAAGTTCCAGTCGGGTGCAGTTCCGATTTTTGAATCTTTTTGTGGTTGAAATGGAAAAGTCGATTGTTTAATTATTGTGTAGTTAGATAGATTATCGATATCGTTATCAGTCCCAAATCCGAAGTAGTTATTTTGACCTTTTGATGATGCATATATCCAACGTCGTTCGTCTCTAGTAAAAGGTTTTTCGGCATTGTTATCTGTGACAATATACTGTCTAAGCTCTGGTCCAACATCCTCTAGTAAAAAACGTAACCGCCCAATTAACGGGAAGTTTCTAGAAATGGAATGCTTCTTTTGAAAGATGTCAAATATGGCTATAACGATTGCTGGTACGAAAATCAAAGCTGGGATTAGTATCCATAGAGATAAATTCATCTTTTAAGTATATGGCTAATTTTCTTGGCAGATAACTCTCTTGATCGAAGTGATTTGATCAGTTTTGTAACTAGCTAATCTTGTTGACCACGAAGACAGACGTTGAGTATGTCCATCGGACATAAAAAAGGTAGTGAGTGGTCCTTCTAGCTCATATCCATCAGCTTCGGGGATGGTTTCTTTATTTTGATCTATAAGTGTTATTTCAAATGTCATGATTCTATTGTGGCACGATGAGTTTGTGGATAGATAGAGCAATTTCCTGTGTATTTGTTGTGTAATATATCCGATCTTGTCCACAAATTAAAAACTAAATGTGGACAACTTCTAGCAATGGAAAACTATGGTGAGACCATGACTTTCAGTATGGTTTTAGGTTTAGATTTTTTACAAGATCCTACTTATCGACACTAATTGTTGATAGTGCTATGCTGGTGTGATGCAACAAGTGCAAGATCTGATCGAATCAATACGGGCAGCCGGCGGGAGAGTGACTCCTCAACGGATTGCAGTTATTGAAGAGATTAGAAAAAGTGATTCTCATCCTACAATTGATTACCTATTCGACAAAGTAAATGTTGCGCAACCATCGCTTTCTAAGAAAACTGTATATCAAATTGTTAATGATCTTGCAGAAATAGGAGCTGTATCGTTGGTTGATGTTGGCACTGGTCAACTTCGAATTGATCCCTATGTAGAACATTCGCATGACCATTTTGTGTGTACAAAATGTAAATCTGTAGTTGATGTACCCAGCGAGATCAAAACAAGTATCTCAACTAAGATTGATCAATATGGTGAAATAAATAGCATAGATACCGTATATCGCGGGATATGTAAAAAATGTTGCTTAGCCTAAACAGCCAAGTGAACCTATGCGCTTTGGTATAATTTGCTGCCCTATAGCGTAGAAAAAATCGCACCAAAGCATAAGTCGTTAAAAGCGTATGGTCGTAAACAGCCCAATTTTCAAACAAAATCGGCCCAACGCAAAAGATAGATCTAGAATAAATTCATGACTACAAATAACGAGACTCTGTCTATTGACCTAAAACTAATTGATCCTACAGTTGAACCTCCACAAGCCCAAAATAGAGGTGATGCTGGATACGATCTACGTTCTACACAAGATTACAAAATTGAACCTGGACAACGTTGTCTAGTTTCTACAGGTATCGCTCTTGCTATTCCAGAAGGCTATGCAGGTTTTGTTCAACCTAGAAGTGGGTTAGCTATCAAACATGGAATAACTGCATTGAACTCGCCAGGGTTAATTGATTCTGGGTATCGTGATGAAATAAAAGTTATATTGATCAACCATGACCCTATGGAAACTTTTGTGATTAACAAAGGTGACAGGATCGCACAATTAGTTATCCAAAAATATGAAACCATTAATTGGGAGATAACCGATAACTTGGAGGAATCTGATCGTGGTACCGGCGGATTCGGTTCAACGGGAGTATAAATTTTTTGAAAGTTGTTAAACGGGGCGCCGGCGGCGAACCACCGGCGTGTAACCACCCCGTCCGCTAATACGAGTTCCTAAAACTGGTTAGTACAAGGAGTCTCGCATAGCAAGCAATGGGAAGATATGTACCTTCCTGGGCGAGAAGGCCGATTCTCAAAGAATGGGCGTGTACCCCGAGAATAACATGAATGTTGCGAAATAAGACCAAGTAGTTTTCGTAACTACTAAGGTAATTGAATGATAATTTCTGCTCCAGCATCTTCTGCAAATATCGGTCCAGGTTTTGATGCGCTTGGAATCGCCTTAGATGTCAATTTTTTTATTGCACTTAACGAACAACCAAAAGGTGGAGCATGGGAACCAGCTACAGATTCCCACCCTGGGGTAGTTGCATATCG
>CAUJDU010000099.1 GCA_963169585.1 Actinomycetota bacterium
TAAAACTGCCCAGAACAAGTAATGCTTTGTGTTAACCTGTAGCTTGAACTTGGTTCAACGTTAACGTGCGCGAGTTGATCACAATTAGTAATTCGATATGGGTCAGCCGTTGTACCTGCACCGCTAAGAGGTTGATATGCGGGAGGATCCAATTCATCTGCAAACGCATTACCTAAAGGAAAACTAAATAAAGCAATAATTATGAGTACGGTCATAACTCTTGTTTTTAGATTCGAAATATTTATGGCTGCCATAGTTAATTGTTTCGGCCAGGAAATGAGGATATTTAACAAAAAATGGCTATATGCAGGAAAATGATTCTTTAGACCCATACAATTTTGTTGTAAAAATCCTGCTAAATAGGCAATATGGCCCACTAGTATTGTTAGGGGCGAGTTTTCATGCTTTTTCGCGTATTTCAACAACAAGTTTTCTAAAACTAGCTAGCATTGCGGAATGGATTTCTATGAGAAGTTTTTCGGATATTTTGCCGATGGCCAAGGACAATTTTTCCCCTATAGCGATAATCTTGGCCAAGGTGAATATAGTGACTGGAGACATTGGGTTTGGATAATTGCTGCACCCATGCTTGGCGTTTTTGTTTATAAATACTTTCGTAAAAATCCACAAAAGGCTCGATCTACGCTTGTTGTCTTAGCTGTTATCTTATTTGTATTTCGTGTGGGACATCAGAGCATAAAAGTTTTATATGGTGACGAAACACCGATGGGTCGGATGATTCCATTTCACATGTGTGCAGTGATAGGAGTTGTTGTTCCTATCGTTGTGATATTTAATATCAAGTCGCTAAAAATGCCTGTTTATACATTGAGTCTTATGGGAGGTATCGCAACAGTTGCATTTGGAGAATATTTTACAAGCCATTTTCTTACCTTCTATTTTTTTGAAGGGATAATTTCACACACAATTCTGATTTTAATTCCACTGATAGAAGTTGGTGCTAGAACATTCCGTTTTGATATTAAGAAGTCGTGGTCTGTACCTCTGGCTATGGTAATTCTTATTGGTTGGGCAACACTAGCAAATAAAGTATTCTTCTCTGGTTACAACACAAACTACATGTATTTAGATGAGAGTGGGTTACCTGATGGTTTAGGTGGAGACTTATACTTCTTAATCTATGTGGCTCTATTTATTTTGGTTTATCTAGCGATTTTCCTTCCCCCGTGGTTATATTCCAAGCGTTCTGTGGCTGGCCATGGCGGTGGCGATAAAAAATTATCGGCATAAAAATGCATGCGTAGATAAAGAAAAATATTGCAACATAGATTAAGAAGTAATACTTACCACCTATATCACCAGGTAACCCATTACGTTCCAGATACATAAAATTTGGATCGCTTGAAGTCAACAATACTTTATTGCCGAACATTGCCCAACCCATTAGAGTTAACAAGCTAAAAAAACATAGGGGGTATGTTTTATTTCAAAACTAAATGTGCCTGATGCCTTTTCTATAAGCGGGACAATTATTATTAGCGTATGGGCAATGATTCCTAGCAGGTCATAAAAGTTAATAAATGTTGATTGGAATGCATCGCTAAATAAGACGGTAGCAATTCCTCCCATGACCCCCAGAGTGTAAATCGGCGGTTTAAGAATTCTGATATTAAATAGTGCAACTACACCCATTGCTCCTGTTGTGATTGAACACAAATGGAAAGGGAGTACATGAAATATTGATTTATCATCCGCAAATTGAGGCAAGATTTGTATTGTAAGTCGGCTAAAAATCAAAATTAGGGATAGTACAACAATTGTAGATCGAGCCTTTTGTGGATTTTTACGAAAGTATTTATAAATAAAGACCGATAATATAGGGGTCCCAATCATCCATAACCATTGGCGCCAATCAGTGTAAGCATTTTCAATTAGATAATTCCGATAAAAACCTCTACCGCCATCTGGATAGGTATAAAAACCAAAAAATTTCACCAAGAAATCCATCTAATCGAGTATAGCTAGAACAGGAATCAACAATGTTGAGTTATAGCAGCACTAAAGTGTGTTATCTATTGTAAAAAAGAGGAAGATATGGTTCTTACATTATCCAAGGTTGCAAGAAAAAAACCTGCTGTAACTATTGCTCTGTGGGTTGTTATCTCTATGGGCTTATTTATATCTACTTTTTTTATATCACCCGACTGGATAGGTCAAGCTGCTCTCCCTCAAAGTGAATCGAACAAAGCAATGGAACTAATTGATAAAGAGTTGCCAGATGCACAGTTGGAAGGATCTTTTCGTCAGGGATATATCGTGTTCCATTCGGACAAAGGAATAATTCATCATCGAGAAGCTATACAAAAATATATCGATAAGATCAATTCTGATTCAACAAATAATGTTATTAAAGCCTACTCACCCGTAGATAGAAATTATGCGTCACAAATTTCCAGAGATGGGCGAACGGCATATGCGACTGTATTTTTCCGTTCCGATGTCGATATTACTGGGTCTGGAGACAAGGTTATGGCGGACTCTAAAGAGGTACGCGAAGATCTAACTGTCGAGTTTTCTGGACTTGTATTCGATAATCTAAAGGCTCCCCATAATGAGATCTATGGAATTATCGCTGCAATAATAATACTCACTTTACTCTTAGGTTCTCTCGTGGCAGCAGGACTTCCTATTGTTACAGCAATTATTGGGGTTGCTGTTGGAACATCATTAGTTAAGATCTTCTCTCTTTTTATGGGAATGCCAGAGGTCTCATTCCACATTGGAATGATGATGGGTATTGGTGTTGGAATCGACTATGTTCTCTTTATTTTAACAAGATATATAGAAGCCTATAAGCGCGATCAAGATCAACAAAAAGCCATAGATGAAGCTATTTCTACCGCTGGTTCTGCAGTGTTTGCAGCTGGATTTACTGTAGTTATATCTATACTTGGAATACTCGTAGTAAATCTTGACTATCTAAATGGTATCGCAATAGGTGTCTCTTTATGCGTAGCTTTCATGGTTCTTATGGCGCTCACGTTATTGCCTGCAATCCTTTCAACAAAACTTGGAAGTAATTTACATAAGCTTCGTATTCCAACTCGGAAGAAAAAGGAAAGTAATGAAGAAGGTACAATCTGGGTCCGCTGGAGTCAGTTTGTACAACGAAGATCGGTGTTAGGAGCAATTGTTGGAGTTGTAATTTTGCTTATCGTTGCATCTCCAATTCTGTCATTACGCATTGGTGTTACTGACGTTGGTAATGAGAGCACTAGTAAAACTACGAAACGAGCATATGACTTACTTGCGAAGGGATTTGGACCTGGATTTAATGGGCCTTTGGTGATTGTCGTGGACCGTCGTGAGGCAACGAATCCGGATGCTTTAGGTGACTTGATGCGCGACGTAGAAGGTCAAGAAAATGTGGATGCCATTTATCCAGATCCAGACTTGATCAATTCGCTCGATGCTGTAGGCAGTTTTATTGATGGATTGGTGAAATCTAGAGAGTCTGGTGAAAAATTTGATCCTTCTCGAACGGGAACTTCTTCTGATGCTAAACGTGGAGTATTTGCATTCGTCATTTACCAAAAAACTGCACCACAAAGCGAAAAGACAACAGATTATGTCCATCTGTTAAGAAAAGAGATCATTAAAAAACATAATGAAAAGACGGGGATTAAAGCCTATGTGACAGGAATTACAGCAGGTAATATTGATTTCGCTGAAACAATGACTAAACGTACTCCATTCTTTATGGGTACAGTTTTGTTGATCAGCTTTTTCTTACTTCTCTTTACATTTAGGTCGGTGCTAGTTGCTCTAAAAGCAATTGTGATGAATATATTTTCGATTCTGGCAGCTTATGGAGTTGTAATCGCTGTATTTCAGTTTGGATGGCTTTCCGATTTCTTGAACGTTGGTACTCCAGGACCGATTGAAGCTTGGGCACCAATTATGTTGTTTGCCATTTTGTTTGGACTTTCAATGGATTATGAAGTGTTCTTAATATCAAAGATGAAAGAAGAATATGATAAATCTGGCAATAATACAGAAGCTGTCACTAAAGGCCTAGTTTCAACTGCCCGCGTGATTACTGCTGCAGCATTAATTATGGTTTGTGTTTTTGGTTCTTTTGCTTTTGCATTAGATCGTCCAGTAAAACTTATGGGGTTAGGACTTGCAGTTGCAGTTTTCTTAGATGCAACCGTTGTGAGAATGCTGCTAGTGCCAGCAACTATGCAACTTTTGGGTGATAAGAATTGGTGGCTACCTGCTTGGCTAGATAAACTTTTACCTGCTAAAAAGACCCAAGTGCACTAGTGATTTATTCGTGACGGATGTTTTAACGATGAGGATCTTATTGTTAAACCACCCAACGCTATAAGATGGGGAGTAGATGAAGGTCGTTGTCACGGGTGCAGCTGGTTTTGTTGGAGGTCACATTGTTCGCAGACTAGCTAGCGAAGGCCATGAAGTTTTTGCGCTCGCACATAAACGTATAGCTAAAGATACATCAAGATTTGGTTCCATATTTTGGTTACATGCGGACATTTCTTCGCCTATCGATGTCGATCTACCAAATGGTATTGACATGGTTATCCATTGTGCAGCTTCAACAAATCTACATATTCCTTTAGAGCAATTATCTAGCATAAATGTCAGTGGGACAAAACATGTATTTGATTGGGCTAAAAAATATCATGCAGACCGTTTTATGCATATCTCTTCAGCAAGTGTATATGATTTTACAAAGATTCAAAACGCTAAAGAAGCAGATGTTTCCCTTTCTGCGCCTAGCCCTATCGATTATGTGACAAGTAAACGTCTTGCGGAAAAAGTGATTTTTTCAGGTGCT
>CAUJDU010000100.1 GCA_963169585.1 Actinomycetota bacterium
ATACAAACACCTATAAGCGCGAGTGCAATTATCATATTCATAGAGATAACCCCAGGAAATAAGACATTTTATTACTTTCTGAATATGAAGAGCTTGATGTTCTTTCTGATTTGGGCCATCGATAAACCCTAACATAGGAAGTGTCTTTGATATGGGAAAGCTACTCATGGTAATTGGCTAGAAGGTATCTGTGTCTTGGGAGTTTACGTAAGCTGCGAAAATAAGTTCTGTGGAGCTGAAGGGACTTGAACCCTCGACCTCCTGCATGCCATGCAGGCGCTCTAGCCAACTGAGCTACAGCCCCAAGGGAGCTTACTTTAGCACTAGAAAGTACACTTGACATCAATTTGTATTGAAACTAGCATCATTTCCTAATATGACTACAGCACACTTAGCTACTTATCAACTCACTTGCTGTTGTATGTCTTTCAATAGATACATGCCCCGTTAATGGGCATTTTATTTTTTAATCTTTTTGTAATTTTCTCAACCTAATCTTTTAAAGGAGCAAACTAATGGTACAAAAATTTGAAACAAAAGCATTACATTCTGGATACGAACCAGACGTGACCACAAATTCAAGAGCGATCCCAATTCATAGGACAAGTGCATTCGTGTTTAACAGTACAGAACATGCCGCAAACCTCTTTGCGCTAAAAGAACTTGGCAACATCTATACACGTTTAATGAACCCAACCCAAGACGCTTTAGAGCGGCGCATTGCTGACTTGGAAGGTGGGGCAGCCGCTTTAGCTTTATCTTCAGGTACCTCAGCAATTTTTTATACGATAATAAATATATGCAAGCAAGGTGATGAAGTTGTTGCAGCTAGCAACCTTTATGGGGGAACCTATATACAGTTCAATAATATTTTGCCTCAATTTGGAATTAATACCAAGTTTGTTGATGTAACAGATTTGGATAGCTTCGAAAATGCAATTAACGAAAAAACTAGAGTTATTTTTATTGAGACACTAGGAAATCCAACATTAGATATTGCAGACATTGAAGGTATAAGTAAAATCGCGAAAAAACATAATTTACCTCTTGTTGTTGACTCCACATTCACTACACCATATCTATTGCGCCCTATAGAACACGGAGCAAATATTGTGGTTCATTCTTTAACAAAATGGATAGGTGGCCAGGGAACAGGGATAGGTGGAATTGTAGTTGATGCTGGAAACTTTGATTGGACTGATACCAAGTTTGAGTTATATAACGAGCCCGAAGAGAGTTATAACAACCTTCGCTTCGCCCACGATCTTGGTGCACTTAATCCAGTAGCGTTTGTTTTAAGAATGAGGGTAGTTCCTCTGCGAAACTTAGGTGCATGTATTTCTCCAGATAATGCTTGGCTGTTCTTACAAGGCGTAGAGACTCTAGCCTTGCGAATGGAACGTCATTGTGAAAATACTTTAAAGGTTGCAAATTATCTTGAAAACCACCCTAAAGTTTCTTGGGTTAGATATCCTGGGCTCAAAAATGATCCTAATTACGAGTTAGCTCAAAAGTATCTTCCAAAAGGTCAAAGTTCTGTGTTGGTATTCGGTCATAAAGACGGAAGAGATGCTGCAGAAAAGTTTATTAATAACTTAGAACTGTTTTCTCATGTAGCGAATGTTGGTGATGCAAAAAGTCTTGCTATCCATCCGGCTAGTACAACACATAGTCAGCTTTCTGATGACGACCAGATTTCAGCAGGTGGTTTAACTCCAGATCTTGTACGCTTATCTATTGGTATTGAACATATTGACGATATAATTGCAGATATAGAACAAGCCCTTTGATTTTTTGTATCTAATAAAATCGAATATGCTTAAAACTATGGCCTGCCCCTAGATTATTCAAGGTGCGCAGGCCTAGTGGGCTAATATTTAGCCATGTCGCAACCTCAAAGTAATACTGCACCTGCTTTTAAATATGATGCAAAGCTAGCGGGCGAAATAGAACTTAAATGGCAGCAAATCTGGGAAGATGAAAATACTTATTATACGCCGAATCCTGTCGGTGATATGTCCGAGGATTTTGATCCAGAAAAAGAAAAACTGTATATCTTGGATATGTTCCCTTACCCTTCAGGTGCAGGTCTACACGTAGGGCACCCACTTGGGTATATAGCAACTGATGTTTATGCACGATTTAAACGTATGTCTGGTTATAACGTTATTCATGCTTTTGGCTATGATGCTTTTGGTCTTCCAGCTGAACAATATGCAGTGCAGACTGGGACACATCCTCGGATTACTACCGAGAAAAATATTGCTTTAATTCAGGCGCAGCTTAGAAGACTAGGGATGGGTCATGATCAACGTCGCGGAGTTTCGACCATTGATCCTAAATATTATAAATGGACACAATGGATTTTCCTTACTATTTATAATTCTTATTTTGATGAGATTGAAAATAAAGCAAAACCTATAGAAGATCTTGTTGAACAATTTAATACTGGAAAGTTAGCATTAGGAGATGGCCGTGAGTGGAAGTATCTAAGCCAACTTGAAAAAGCTGAAGTTATAGATGGCTTTCGTCTAGCGTATCTAGCAGATTCGGTTGTGAATTGGTGCCCAGCTTTGGGAACTGTGTTGGCAAATGAAGAGGTTTTACCTGACGGTAAATCTGAACGCGGAAATTTTGATGTTTATAAGCGTCCAATGAAACAATGGATGATGAGAATTACAAAATATGCTGATCGTTTAATTGATGATCTCCATGGCCTTGACTGGACTGATGCGATTAAGAATCAGCAAATAAACTGGATCGGAAAATCACGTGGTGCAACTGTAGCATTTGA
>CAUJDU010000101.1 GCA_963169585.1 Actinomycetota bacterium
TGGACGCTATCTCCACCAACTTCTTCTAAAGATCCTTCTTTTGATGTAATTATTGGCGAATTCATTGTCATAGCTTCAAGAAGGGGGAGCCCAAAACCCTCGTAAAGACTCGGATATGCTACAAGATAAGCATGTTTTAGCAGATGAGTCCTGTCAGCTTGATTGACTGGGCCGGTGAGTACAATACGTGCTCTAGCCTTAGGGTGTAAACTTGCCATTGCACTGTCCACCTGTGCTCGCGCTGGCCCGTCAGCACCTACCAGTAACATTCTTATATTCGGGTTACTTTTGTGAACTATGCCGAATGCTTTGATCAGTCTGGCATGATTTTTCCTCGGTTCTAAGGTCCCGATGCACAATATGTATGGATCTCCTTTGACTAATTTTTTTGTAGCGCTCGTCGGTGGTTTTGAAATTAGTTCAGGAACAGAAAAAGGAACCACATGAACTTTACTTGGATCAGAAATGTGATCTCCAAAATGCTCAAGAACATCTAATTTTATTGCTTGTGCAGGGACATGTATATGAGTTCCGCTATCGAGTCGCTTTTTGATAATTGGAGCAATTGCGCGAACTTTTGTGGGCACTAACTCGGGATATTTAAGCATAGTTACATCGTGAATAGTTATTAGTAGCGGTTTATTTGTGGGTGGAGCTAGATAATTTGTTGCATGCCAAAGGTCAAAATCTCCCATCCTTTTATCCAGTGGACAAATTGAGGTGTACTTCCAGAGATATGTCATTATAGAAGCTGGATAGTTGATAAAAATATTGTTGCTGGGAAGCTCATCTTGTAATGATCTTGCGTTATAGCTCAGAGTATAAGATAGTAATTCGGTATCGGTAGTTTGACTTATCGATTCGTATAAATGAGATACAACGTTCCCGATTCCTGTACGGCGTCCTAAAACCGGTGTCATATCAAAACTAACTCGTATAGCCACTTTTGTAGCCTAACCTAACTTTCCAGCTTTAACTACTTAGAGCATATAGAATGATCTGATATGTCCACAGAGTCGTTTACAAAAGTTGTAAAGCCACGTTCGTCAGTGCGAAGTCGAGTTATGGAAATATGGAGATACCGTGAACTTCTAATTGGCATGGTGAGAAAAGAATTAAAAGTAAAATATAAGAATTCTGTTCTTGGTTTTTTTTGGACAATGTTGAATCCAGCTTTGTACATTGTTATTTTTTGGCTAGTGTTTACAAGATTTATTCCAAATGGAATTCCAGAATTTGTGATATTTTTTGCGTCGGGTCTTCTAGTTTGGAATTTATTTGTTAATTCTTTAAATGGTGCAACTAGCTCAGTAGTTGCAAATGCAGGAATCGTGAAAAAAGTTTATTTTCCTCGTGAAATTCTTCCACTTTCATCTGTGGGAGCATCAATTGTACATTACTTTTTGCAGGTAATTGTCCTAGTCCTTATGCTTTTCGCGTTCCAACACAATATTGATTGGAAGCTTATTTGGCTGTTACCACTTTCATTGATCACACTCATTATTTTTGTTTCTTCATTAGGAATTTTGCTAAGTGCCGTGAATGTTTATGCTCGTGATATGCAACACCTACTCGAATTGATTCTTCTTGCCTGGTTTTGGATTACTCCTGTTGTCTACTACAGGAGAGTAATGCCGACAGAGGGTTTTGTTGGGATTATTGCTTCATTTATTCGAGCTAATCCTATGTCAGCAATAATTTTGCCATTTCAGAGAGTAATTTATAACAATATAACGGTGATTTCAACAGTGGATAATAAGTCTATTATCCAGATTTTACCCGACGAAAGTGCGCTTTGGTATCTGCGGAATCTAGGGATTACTTTAGGGGTTTCGCTGGTGTTGTTCTACTTTGCAATGCGTTTTTTTGATTCGGCGCAAGGTAACTTTGCTGAGGAGCTTTAATGAGTCCTGCTATTTCAATTAAGGGTGTATCAAAAAAATTTCGTTTACAACACGAACGGTACATGTCTCTTAAGGAACGACTGATAAATATCGGAAAAAAATCTTATGATGACCTTTGGGCATTGAAGGATGTAAGTTTTGATATAGAAGAAGGTACTACTTATGGGCTGATGGGTCATAACGGTTCTGGAAAATCTACATTGTTAAAACTTGTCGGTGGCATTTTGCAACCTAGTGCTGGAGAAATTATTACTAAAGGTAGAATTGCTGCATTGCTTGAGCTAGGTGCGGGTATGCAGCAGGACTTGACTGGTCGAGAGAATATTTTTTTAAACGGTGCGATTCTTGGTTTATCGCAAAAAGAATTAACAAAACGCTTCGATGAAATTGTCGATTTTTCTGAGTTGGATAAATTCATTGATACTCAAGTCCGCTTTTATTCTTCTGGTATGTATGTTCGATTAGGTTTTGCGATTGCGGTTAATGTAGATCCAGATATTCTTTTAGTAGATGAGGTTTTAGCTGTTGGAGATGAACTTTTCCAACGAAAATGTATGGAACGAGTTAAGCAGTTTCAACGGGAAGGTAGGACCATAGTTGTAGTCTCACATTCTGCAGATCAGGTAAGAGCTATTACAAGTTCAGCTGCAGTACTAAATCAAGGTGAATTAATTTTTAATGGCCAAACAGCAGATGCAATAAGGACGTTTAGAGAAAAATTGTATTCAGGTTCAGGTGAAATAGCCCCTCAAGATGATGGGGGTAAAGAGCAAATAGACACTGAAGTTATTACTATAAGCGATAAGAATCGAATAGCACAGAATCAAGATCCACAATTAAATACTAAATACAAAGCAATCGAAATTGTAGATGCTAGTTTTTCAAACCCTGATGATACTGGTTCGAATAATATACACACAGGAGGTCCGCTTCAAGCGCATATTAATTGGAAAACTAATGTCGAAGAGATTGAGGATATTAATTTTTCAATTGAGGTATATGACTCGAATACGAATTTAGTTTTTGAAGCATTTACGAGAGAAACAAATCCTGGTGTAATCAAAGGGTCCGGCTCAACCTTATTTTTGTGGGACGAGATCCCTCTCGCAGATGGAAAATATATAGCAAATTTCGGTATTACTAGTTTGGATGGCGGGACGGTGTATGACTGGCAAGAACAATCGCAATCGTTTGAAGTGACTAATAACTTTAAGACACTAGGGACACTTCATTTACCTTGTCACATCGAGATAGTTCCAGATTGAATAATTTCTAGTTAACTAATTCCTTATTTTTTTGTATATCAACGAGTTTTCTTATTAGCTTTTCATTTGCTACATAAAGTATTACAACTACGAACGTACAACCTATTGAAAATGCTAGAGACACCCAAAGCGTAGTATCAACGTTAGAGAAAGCAAACAAGACCGAAGTAATTGCCATGACTGCTACACCAACAATATAAGCGATAGAAACTATTTTATAATGCTGTAACGCTATGCAAGACTGAAGAAGGGTTTGGGCAATTAAGAAAATTGCACTTCCTACAGATAATACGATGAAATGAGATAGTTGGAGCTGAAAATTTTCAGAACCAAATAGTAGCTGTCCAAGTGAATTGCCAAAAAGTGCAATAAACCCTACCCCAGATATACTTAAAAAGAATACTAGTGAAAGCAGTTTTCTAAATTGAACTCGAAATTCACTATGGTCTCCTATCGCATGATAAGTAGATAGTTTTGGGAGAAGTGCAGCTTGGACCGCCATAAACCCGATCACTGGTATACGTGCAATAAAAAATGCATTCGTAAAAAAACGAGCAGTTTGGCCAGAATTTCCCTCGAGCACGTTGGTGAGGAAAAGCGATGAATATGCAAGTACTTGAGAAAGTAGGGAACTTGAAACAAGGAAAGCCAAAGCAGAGCCCAGCTCTCTTTTCGATGCTGCCTCTCCTGGAAGAGCCAGCCTTTTTATGAGAGGAAGGAAAGGTAAGATAACCAAGATTGGTGTAAGACCCATCGCTAATCCGTAATAACCTACGTTTTTTACCCCTAACATGGAAAGCACAATTACGGCTACAAACCTTAAAGATCCTTCAGCAGCAAGGCTTAGCCCATATGAGCCAAATTTGTGATTTCCGGAAAGAATTCCTCTCGAGCAATGTAAGGCCCCATAACCAGCAACTCCGGCTAAAAACCCGAGCTGAAGCAATACATTATCTCTAAAAATTTCTTTAACAATTACAGGGCTTAAAGCTGCAAAAAATAGAGTCATAACAATTGCTATTGTTATTGCCATTAATACTGCTATCCGGATAATTGGCCCACTTCCGTCGTTTTGTGCAGCCCTATGTGATACGGCTCTACTTATTTCTTGTTCAAGTGGAAGAAAAAGCCCTGGACCTACAACAAAAATTAAACTCCAAAAGGCACCAAATCCAGCGTAGGCTCGGTCGCCAACTGCATGGTTTACAAGAATGACAACTATATAACCAGTTAATGCACCAACAATCATTCCTGAACCGATCGCAAAAGTTCCTTTGGGAATTGATTCAAAAAACTTTAAACCGCTAGGAACAGATTCATCTTGTTTATTTTGAACGAATGGGTCAGAAGCCACTTAATAACCTTAATTTATTTTATGTATACGCTCGATATCATAATCTTGAACGTGAGGATAGTGCTGGTTTTCCCAGTATTTTTTTCATATGGTCACAAAATTGTGATTTCAGCAATTCTGTAGTCTTAGTAATAGAATAGCTTGTATATGAAAAAATTGGATACAGCAATCTCTCTATACAAGATTGATGGTATGAAAGGTGTGGGTCGTGTCGTTAAGGAAAAAATATTAGGTGTTTTTGGGTCTTCTAGGCTGATTAAACCTCACTTTTTAGTAGATGTTGAAGACGTACTAGCTTGTGATTTTGATACTAACCCTAAAATCTTTGATTCCGACTCGAAGAAAGGTCCATACGTATTCAACTGGGTAGTACATCCACCTGGACGCGGTAGTGGTGGACATCAAAATATGTTTCGTTTTATACGATTTTTAGAAGAAGCAGGCCATAAGTGTCGAATTTATCTTTACTCTGCTCACTCAAAACCAACTATCGAGCGTGTACGAGAAAATATTAAAGTTGGTTATGACCAATTAGAGGCTTCGATAGAATGGTTGGATGGCGAGATGGAACCTGCTGATGCGATATTTGCCACCGGTTGGGAGACAGCATATCCTGTTTATAACCAGGAATCTAGTTCCCGAAGATTTTATTTCGTACAAGATTTTGAACCATACTTTTATACTGTTGGCTCCGAACACAAGTTGGCAGAAAACACATATAAATTTGGATTTACAGGGATAACTGCAGGTAGATGGTTAACCTCAAAGTTACGTGATGAATATTCTATGAAATGTGATTTTTATGATTTCGGAGTAGATTCCACTATCTACAAAATGACAAACAATGAAACAAGGAAAAAAGTATTCTTTTATGCGAGGCCAGTTACACCTAGGCGAGGATTTGAACTCGGACTTTTAGCTCTGAAGAAGTTCCATGAAAAAAATCCTGATGTTGAAATAGTTATGGCGGGATGGGATGTATCGAATTATGAAATTGATTTCGAATATACTGATTTAGGTGTAAGTGACGTTGAAGATTTACCTGGGATATACAACACATGCGCAGCTGCATTAGTGCTATCGTTCTCAAATCTATCCTTATTGCCGCTTGAGCTATTGAGTTGCGGTGCGATCCCAGTTGTGAATAAGGGGGCTAATAACGAGATGGTTGCCGATAATGAATACATCCAATATTGTGAAAGCTCGCCTGGAGCATTGGCAAAAGCCCTAGATGAAGCTGTCAATAGATCTGACCAGGTAGAATACGCCAAGAAAGCATCAGAAAGTGTTTCAGCACAGAGCTGGAAAGAATCAGGGGAACGGTTCGTTTCCATAATAGAAGGTGAAATGAGTGGCTAATTGTTTGGTATTAGGCGCAAATGGATTCTTAGGATCTCACTTGGTGGATAGTTTAATCTCCCAAAATCATTTTGTTCGTGCATTCGATAAATACGTTGATGATAAGACGCGATTTACACCTTCTAATAATATTGAGTTATTTCCTGGAGAATTCTTAAATGAAAGTGATTTAGCAAAATCACTAGAAAATATTGATTATGTATTTCACCTAGTTTCAACAACGACTCCTATCTCATCAGAAGACAATCCATTGGTTGAAATTGATACCAATATTCGTTATAGCGTGGAGTTGTTTAGTAAATGTGTTGAAAAGCGAGTGAAGAAAGTAATTTTTGCATCATCTGGAGGCTCTATATATGGCAATGCCTCATTAGATAAGATAAACGAGGATATTCTCCCAGAACCGATATCGCCATATGCCATTGGAAAGCTTACTGTTGAGAAATTTTTAAGTTATTTTAGAGCAAAATATGGTTTAGAAAGTGTGGTTTATAGAATATCTAACCCCTATGGGTCAAGGCAGTCCTTAAATGCCAGACAAGGGGTAATCCCAATATTTCTTAATCAAGTTATTAACGATGAACCTATAACGATCTATGGAGATGGTTCAATGGTGAGAGATTATATTTATGTTAGCGATGTTGTAAAAATGATTTCTCGTAGCTTCATTGAAGCTAAGTCACCTATATACAATTTGGGTTCTGGTGTTGGGGTAAGTGTTAACGAAATTGTTGAATCTATCTATTCTGTAGTTGGACAAACAACAAAATTAAATCATGTTGCTACTCCAAGTACTTTTGTTCAGAAGAATGTTCTAGACGTGACTAGGTTCGTAGATGAGTTTGGTATCGTGGCTGAGATGTCAATCTATGATGGCATTAAAGCAACTTGGGAATATTATCTTGAAACTAAGGACGTGTAGTCGTGAAATATGATGCAACTGTTGTGGTACTCACCTTTAATGGGGAAGAATTTCTTCAAGAGCTTTTTAATGCCTTAAAGTCACAAAAAACAAAATATTCATTTGAGATTTTAGTTATTGATTCAGGTTCTAAAGATTCGACGTTAGAAATTATAAAAAACGCAGAAGACGTTAGGCTTGTTGAGATAGATAATAAAGATTTTGGTCACGGCAAAACACGGAATTTTGCTGTAGAAATATCAGATTCTGAATTTATCGCATTTTTAACCCAGGATGCGGTCCCATCGCATCCATATTGGCTTGATGGATTGCTAGAACCTTTTGAGTTATTTGAAAAAGTGAGTTGTGTATTTGGAAAGCAGATCCCAAGACCGAATTGTGTCGTTCCAGTTAAAAGAGAGGTTGATAGTGTATTTCAATCGTTTGGAGATGATGCTTCAATTTCAATCCAACGAAAATCTCAACTTACAACGACATTTAATATTATTAATACCTTTATGTCAGACGTTAATTCTGCTGTCAGGAAAGAATCCGTCCTCGAAGTTCCATTTCAAGATCTTGATTATGCAGAAGATCAAGCATTGGGAACTGATCATTTAAATCACGGTTGGTTAAAAGCTTATTCTCCACTTGGAAGCGTATACCACTCCCATAGTTATCCTTTAGCTAAATACTTTAAACGCAAAGTAGACGAAAGAATTGGAGTATATAAAGCTACTGGAGATATCTACAGGATTAGCGCCAAGGATTTCGTTAAGGGAATTTTAGGCCACACTCTAAAAGACTGGGCATATATAAAGCGAGATAAGCAATATTCTCTACGAATGAAAATAGCTAATTTTATTAAGTCTCCTGCATATAACTTTGCGTTGTATCGATGTTTTTGGATCACTAGAAAACCAGAATTACATGAGAAATATAAAATCCATTCTTTGGAAGCACAACAAAGAAAATCCAGTTAGCGCGTTAGGTTGATACTTTGAGATCTGACGACTTAAAGGCAAATAGAATTTATGACAGTAGCTCTTTGTATAAAAAGAGTACTGTCGAAAAGTTAATCGATAAAACAAATCACTTCATTTTCAGGCTGGGACGAAAATTCGATAAAAGAAAATTCGATTTCGAAACGTTGCTACCAGAAAATAAGACCTTTAATGACCATAAGGATCTTCAAATCATTATTCCTATATTTGGCGAGAGTCACCTAATAGGAAAGTGTTTGGATTCTATTAGAGAATCGATCGGCATAAATCCGAAAGTAATTGTTGTTGATAATGGTGTACCAAAAGAAATTCGTGAATTGGTCAAAGGCTATGAGTTTCTTGAACATTATATAGAAAATAAAGAAAATAAAGGTTTTGGCGGAGCGTGTAATATCGGAATAGAAAAGGTAACTTCTGAGTTTGTTGTTTTACTTAATTCAGATATCATCTTAAAAAAAGATACTTTACGAATTTTATTGGAAACCATTGAATGTCAACCAAAAGTAGGGATTTGCGCATCAACTCTTGTAGATGAATACGGCAGATATGAAGAAGTTGGTCGTGTATTAACACAAGAGGGTAATTCGATTGCGATTGATGGAACTAGAAAAATAAAACAACTTAATAATGTTGGAATTTCAGTGGTTCCTTATGCTTCTTTTGCATGTGTTGCATTGAGAAAAGAAGTGTTCGATAAAGCGCATGGATTTGATCCTGTATTTTGGCCTGCGTATAGTGAAGATCTTGATCTAGCGATTAAGTTCTACGATCTTGGATTTGTATCAGTCGTTTCTCATGAGTCGTTTGCTTTTCATAAGCAGGGGAGTTCAACTAAAGAATTAGTTGACTTGCAATCTATTAAAGAAAAGAATCGAAAGACGTTACTCGCTAAACATCAAGAGTTCTTTGATAAAGTTCCACACATTAATCATGACGAAACTAGGTATTTTCGAACTTTAAGGGCAAAGAATTATCCTAGAAAATCAATTTTGGTACTATCTGGCGACAACAAAATGGACTTACAGTCATTGAGCGAGTTACTCAATTGTAAATTGGAATCTTTGGTTATAAAAGCTATAAGTATCATCAAAGTAGACTCAAAAATTCTCCCTATAAAGCTAAATTCTGGTGTTGAAACAGAATGTAAAAATTATGGAATTGATGTTTATGATCCGGGTAAAGATTCAATAAAGCAGTGGTTTCGTGATCGAATTTTTTTATTCGATGAGGTTGTACTATCTAACGTTGATCCAAGTTTCAATTCAAGCGAAATATTTGAGCTAGTTAAAGAATCGCAACCAGAAGTAGGCCTATGAATCCTATTAACAGCTAATCTAGAACGAATATGAAGACTAAAACGCTACTTATGCTTTCTGTAATCACAGCTTTGGTGATACTTGTTGCTTTTGCTTTAGTTTTCTCTACCTACTCGTCTCAACTTAATTAGATGATTAGATAGTGTCGGAAAGTACTTATTAAAAGACGAGCTGCTAGCTATAGCGAAGTTTTGTGTAGGGGCTTTGTTAGTATTGTGCTTATGGAGAAAGAATCAAAAATCCAAGAAACTAGGCTGCTCATGGTCGTTCCTACAATGGGAGAAAGACAAGAATATCTTCGACAAACACTGGATTCTATTAAAGCTCAAGTAGGAATATCTATTGATATTGTGATGATCTTCCCATTTTCAAACACAGAAACTATGGCATTGGCAGAGCAATATAATGCTGTAACCGTCGAAGACCCTGGAGGTTTATCAGCTGCAGTTAATGCTGGTATTGCACAAGCAAAAGATGAACATGAATATATTGGCTGGATAGGCGATGATGATCTATTAAGGCCAGGATCTGTAGATGCTGGAGTTAAGGCATTGCAGCAAAATCCAAATGCAGTTTTGGCGTATGGGTATTGTGACTACATAGATGAGAAAGGCAACTTGTTATTTACTAATAAAGCAGGAAGACTCGCTCCTTGGTTGATGACTTGGGGTCCAAATTTGGTTCCTTGTCCTGGAATTGTATTTAGGAAATCATCCCTCACAGAAGCTGGTGAGTTTGATGAAAATAATAAGTATTCTATGGACTTGGAAATGCTGCTTCGCTTACGAAAGGATGGGAAGTTCGCAAATACGAAAAAGACCTTAGCGGCATTCCGATGGCATTCTACTTCTTTGTCGGTCACAAACCGTTCTGAAGCCCAAGAAGAGATTGCAAAAGTGAAACGTAAGCATCTTTCGCAACCCTATAAATCTTTAGCTCCATTGTGGGAACCGTTAATAAGTAAGGCGTCAGCACTAGCAGCAAAACGTGTAAGCAAAATGGCTTCTAAACGGTCTTAGCCTTAAAAGGCAAGTATCAGCCCTGCTTTTGATAGTATAAAATCTGAAAACAACTCTTAGATAAGGCAAACTTCTACCATGACTAAAACTGCGTTGATAACAGGAATTACCGGCCAAGATGGTTCTTACTTAGCAGAACTCTTACTTGACAAGGGTTATGATGTCCACGGCGTGGTTCGAAGGTCCTCCTCCTTTAATACATCTCGAATAGACCATATTTTCCAGGATCCTCACGACGAAAATCAGAGACTTACTTTACATTATGGGGATCTATCCGATGCAAGCAACCTTTCTAGAATGATAGAACAAATCAACCCGACGGAAATATATAACCTAGCTGCACAAAGTCATGTAAGGGTAAGTTTCGATATGCCAGAGTATACGGGTGATGTAGACGGTTTAGGTACACTCAGACTTTTAGATGCAATTAGAGAAGCTGAGGTTAAAACTAAAGTATACCAAGCTTCATCTTCCGAAATGTTTGGGTTGGTTCAACACGTGCCTCAAACAGAAGAGACTCCTTTCTATCCTAGATCTCCGTATGGGGTTGCAAAAGTATATGCATATTGGATAACAAAAAATTATCGTGAAAGCTACAATCTTTTTGCTTGTAATGGAATTCTTTTTAACCATGAATCACCTAGGCGAGGTGCAACTTTTGTAACTAGAAAAATTACAAGAGGATTATCTAAAATCAAGGTTGGAACTCAAGAAGTATTGTATCTGGGTAATTTAGAAGCCAAACGTGATTGGGGATATGCGAAAGAATATGTAGAAGGAATGTGGCAAATGCTACAGCAGGATGAACCTGATGACTACATTTTAGCTACAAATGAGACGCATACTGTCCGAGAATTTGTTGAATTAACTTGTGAAGCACTTGATATTGATATTAAATGGCGGGGCAAGGGTATCGACGAAGAAGGTTACGATTCGAAAACTGGGAAACCGATTATTCTTATTGATCCTCATTATTTCCGCCCAGCAGAAGTAGATCTATTAATTGGAGATTATGCAAAAGCTAAAAAGGTTATGGGATGGGAACCTAAGACTACTTTTAAAGAGTTGGTTGCTTTGATGGCAAAGGCTGATTTAGAAATTGAACAAAAGAATGCTAGAAAAAATAATGATTAAGTTAATTAAATCAACCTTTTATAATGAAGATGAGATGAAGTCTTCATTGGCAGACTTCATTCTTAATGCTCAAATTTTAAGCATGGGAGAACAGTGTAAAAATATTGAAAATGCATTTGCGCAAAAACAACAGCGCAAGTATGCCGTTTTTGTATCTAATGGTTCAGTCGCAAATCTATTACTTGTTCAGTCAATGATAAATCTTGGTTTCATAAAAAAGGGTGACAAAGTTGGATTTTCTGCTTTAACTTGGCCGACAAATGTTATGCCTCTGATTCAACTAGGGCTAGAACCAGTTGCAATCGATTGTGAATTGGAAACACTTAATGTTTCACCTATTAGATTTAAAGAACAAATTTCTGGTCTTAAATGTCTTTTCTTGACAAATGTTCTTGGGTTTTGTGATGCGCTCCCAGAAATTAAGGCGTTATGCGATCAGGAAAACATTATTCTTATGGAAGATAACTGTGAATCATTGGGTTCTAAAGTAAATGGACAATTACTAGGTAATTACGGAATTGCTTCTACTTTTTCATTTTTTGTAGGCCACCATATGTCAACTATTGAAGGTGGGATGGTTTGTACAGATGACGAAGCACTATATGAGTCTTTGGTTATGGGTCGTGCTCATGGTTGGGATCGCAATTTAAGTGAGAGTTCCCAACAAGCTCTAAGACGGTCATCGGGAGTAGATGACTTTTATGCAAAATATACTTTTTACGATCTAGCTTCAAACTATAGGCCAACAGAAATAAACGGTTTTATCGGCAATGCACAAGTGCGCTATTGGGATGAGATCGTTTCAAAGCGCGAAAGCAACTTTAAAACTTTCCAAAGCGCTATGAAGAGCAATGAAGATTTTTACCAATTCGACCTTAGCCATATGGATATAATTTCAAATTTCTCGATGCCTATTATTTGCAAAGATTCAAATATGGCAAAAAAATATAGAGGTAAATTTGATGAAATAGGTGCAGAAATTCGTCCTGTAATTGCTGGCAATATGACTAAGCAGCCATTCTACAAAAAGTATGTTTCAAATTCTTCAGACTTACCAAATTCAGATTTAGTACACTCAAATGGTTTTTACTTCGGAAATAATCCAGAGTTAACTGATTCTGAAATTAATGAGCTCTGTTCATTAATCCAAAGTTAGGAATTAACTTGGATCTTAAATCAAAAATCTTTGTTGCTGGACATAGAGGGCTTGTTGGCTCTGCTGTAGTTAGACAACTAAAAGCTCTGGGGTACGACAATCTGGTGTTAAAGAATCGCTCTGAGCTGGATCTTCTTGATGCTAAAAGTGTTGAAGCTTTTTTTGCTGATGAGCAACCAGAGTATGTGATCGATTGTGCAGCAAAAGTCGGGGGTCTTAAAGCAAAGATTGCTTATCCCGCAGAGTTTCTATATGAGAATTTACAACTACAGAACAATATAATCTGGAATGCAAAAAATCATGGGGTTTCAAAGTTTCTTTTTATAGGTAGTTCAGTCGTTTATCCACAAAATTGCGAACAACCGATGAGAGAAGAGCATGTCTTAGAGGGAGAACCAGAGGCTGTTAACGAAGCCTATGCCATATCGAAAATTTGTGGTATCAAACTTTGTGAATATATTAATAAAGAATATAAAAGAACTTTTATGTCTTGTCTGCCAACCAACATATATGGTGTAAATGATAATTTTGATCCTGAATCGTCACATGTGATACCTTCTCTAATCCGCCGAATTTATGAAGCCAAGGAGCAATCACTACAAGAAGTTGTAATTTGGGGTTCTGGTGAGGGTAGACGAGAATTTCTTTACGTCGATGATTTAGCTGAAGCAATATGTTTTTTAATGACAGATTATGATGACCCACAGTTCATAAATATAGGAACGGGCGAAGACTTTTCTATTTCAGAATTAGCATATATGCTAAAAGCTATAATTGGGTATGAAGGTAGGTTGGTTTTTGATACAACGAAACCTGATGGCATGCCTAAAAAATTGCTTGATGTATCGCGGATTAATAACCTCGGCTGGAAACACAAAACCAGTTTAGAAGAAGGTTTACATAAGACTTATGAGTTTTTTGTGAACCAAGTCAGGTGAACCTGTTAAATAGGTAAATTTTTCGTGTTTGAATCTTTAGGTCCTATGGTTGGTTCTTTAATTGACAGTTGCTGATTTGCTTCGATTAAGGCAAGTTTTCGAACAAGAATAACCATACGGTTTTCTATTTGTCTGTATCTTATATAACTGTGTAACCCTAAATAAATCACAGCTACAGTTGTTAAATAAAACAGCAGGTCGGCACCACGCCCTACGCCTAACCAATCAGCGGCGTTAGTAGTTATCTCTGGAAATAATATCGAGAATATCGCAAAAGCACCAAGAAGGAATATTGCTATTTTACGCCAAGCTCGTATATTTGCGGAGTTGGCAACGAACATTAGGTAGATGCCAAAAAGAATAAAATATGAGATTAAGAGTATTTTTATAATCATTTTGCAATTTTCCTTATCAAAAGATCGAATACGATATTGATCGAGTTCATAAGACTTTGGCCTTTTGCTTTTGAATAGTCTGTATAAATAATTGTTACCGGATACTCGGTATAGCTAAATTTTTTCTCATGGATCTGATGAATTATTTCTGAAGCATGAGCCATATCATTCATTGAAATACGTAGCTCTTGAGCCACTTTTCGGTTAAATACCCTAAGGCCATTGTGTGCATCTGTAAGTTTTACACCACTTGTTTTATTGGAAAAGGCAATCGCAGACTTTAAAAGGATTTCTTTGGCTTTGGTCATGTTTTCAGTTTTACCTAAAAAGCGAGAACCTAAAACAATGTCTACCTCAGGATTCTCTCGAAGATATTTGACCATTTCTTTCACATCTTCGATCCTGTGTTGTCCATCTGCATCGAAGGTCACAAAATATTTTGTGGTTGGGTCTTGCTTGGCAAAATCTATACCCGTTTGCAGAGAAGCCCCTTGACCAAGATTTATTGCATGTTGAACGAGCTTTGCCCCAGTTTTGCTTATTTCTGCATCTGAATTATCTGAACTTCCATCATCTACGCAGATAATTTTGTCAAATGTCAGCAAAGCATTCTCGATTACCCCTTTTATAACCGTCGCTTCGTTGTAAACGGGTATTACCAGGGCGGTATCTTCAAACATCACAATAACCTAGTGTAGTTCACGCTGGTTTAAGAAATTAGCAAGTTTTCATTTAAGATTTAAGCATGACAGATACACAAACTTTTGATGTAATAATTCTCGGTGGAGGTCCTGGTGGTTACGCTGCGGCCCTTTATGGGGCAGCTGCCGGATTAAATATAGGCCTCGTGGAAGAATACAGGGTAGGTGGTACTTGTTTGCATCGTGGATGTATTCCAGCGAAAGCTCTATTGCAAACTGCTGAAGTTTCAAGAACTATAAAACACTCAAGTGATTTTGGTGTGACAAGTTCGGAACCATCCGTAGATTTTTCTGCTATCCAAAATAGAAAAAATGCTGTTATAAATCAAATGACGGGTGGTCTTGAAGGACTGCTTAAACGACGAAAAATAACGGTATTTAATGAAACCGGTATTGTTTCTAATTCTCAAAACAAACAAGTAACACTCGCAAGTGGAGAAGTAATAGCTGGAACTAAAGGTTTAATAATCGCAACAGGGTCTGCTCCGAGAGAATTCCCTGGAGCACCGTATGATGGTGAAGTAATTCTTTCTTCAGATCATGTATTAAATCTCGAATATGCTCCTGCATCAGTTGTGATTATTGGTGGTGGTGCAATCGGATGTGAATTTGCAAGCTATCTAAATGAAATGGGTTCAGCCGTTACTCTTCTAGAAGTTGCGCCAACACTGTTGGCTGGTGTTGATAAAGATGCTGCAGCTGTTGTACAAAAATCTTTCATTAAAAGAGGCATGACTGTTTTGCCTGGTGTAAATGTAGACTCTGTTTCTCGTGAAGGCACAAAGGGCGTTGTTCAATTTACAGATCAAAAAGGTGAGAAACAGACTCTAGAAACTGATGCTGTGATAGTCAGCGTTGGTCGAAGGCCGCGAAGCGAGAATATTGGATTGGAGCAAAATTCAATTGCGATAGATGAACGAGGATTTGTCAGCGTTGATGGGACAATGCGTACAAGCGTTCCTGGAGTTTGGGCTGTTGGAGATTTAGTTGCTACACCGCAATTAGCTCATGTTGGTTTTGCTGAAGGAATGATTGCTATTCAAGATATTTTAGGCGAATCTCCTGCAGCAGTAGATTACTCAAAAGTTCCTTGGGGTATTTATAGCCATCCTGAAGTTTCCTTTTGTGGAATGACTGAAGACAAAGCCAAAGAAGCCGGCTACGACATTGTTGTGAAAAAAGAAGGCTTTATTGGAGATGGTAGAGCAGTAATTATTGGTGAAACTGATGGTTTTGTAAAAATCATTACTGAGAAAAATGGCCCAATACTCGGAGTCCACATAGTTGGCCCGTGGGCTACTGAACTCTTGGCAGAAGGCTATTTGGCTTTGAACTGGCAGGCAACTATTGACGATATCGCCCCATTAGTACATCCGCACCCAACACTTTCAGAAGTATTCGGCGAAGCCGCAATTGCTCTTACTGGCCGAGCACTGCACGGTTAGCTTGGGTTATCTTTACGACACGAAATAATTGGTTCAACATATATAGACTTGGTCTAAGTATGTTTACATTTTAAGGAGACTACGTGGAAATCACGATGCCACAACTCGGTGAAACTGTTACCGAAGGAACAATTACTAAATGGGTTAAAAATGTTGGAGATAGCGTTGCTGTCGATGAAACATTATTTGAAGTTTCTACAGACAAAGTAGATTCAGAAGTTCCTTCACCTACAGCAGGTGTTCTAACAGAAATTCTTGTACAAGAAGGTGATGTTGCTCAAGTTGGTGCGCCTCTTGCAGTTATCTCTGAAGGAGCTACTGGTTCAGCTTCAGATGCTGGTCAAGGAACAGATTCTTCACTCTCGGCTTCGGAGCCTACTGCTCCTGCAGATGTTCATTCAGAACCTGTTCCTTCACCAGCGCCTGCGGTTGCTGAACCTGCATTTGCAGCCAGCGACGAGACCTCAGGCTCGGAGCGTTCCGAAGGAGGCGAAACAGCAGGTGAAGTAACAACAGGCACTGGCACTAAGGGTAAGTTGCTTAGTCCTATTGTTCGCAAACTTATTAATGACAATGGGCTAGATGCAAATACTATTACTGGTACTGGGGTTGGTGGTCGTATAACTCGAGATGATGTAAACGCTGCCATTTCGCAGGGACAAGGTGCTTTATCGCGAGCATCTGCAGTGAGCGAGGAGACTACAGGCTCCGAGCGTCCCGTAGGGCGCGAAGCAGCGAGTGATAAAGCACCTGTACCTGCTCCTGCACAAATTTCAAAACCTAGTTCAGGCGATAGTGTGATTCCTTTTGACAATATGAGGAGAAGGACAGCTGAGCATATGGTTATGAGTAGGGCTACAAGTCCTCACGCATATATATCTGTTGAAGTAGATTTTGAAAACGTTGAACGTGTTCGTCGTCTTTTTGGAAAAGCATTTAAAGAACGTGAAGGTTTCTCGCTCACGTACCTACCATTCATCGTGCGCGCATTAAGTGAGGTATTGCCAGAATATCCAAATGTTAACGCAACCGTAGATGGAGACAATTTGGTAGTGCATCATGATTTCCATGTCGGAATTGCAGTGGATTTAGATCATAAAGGGCTACTTGTCCCAGCATTACGTAACGCAGATGGTAAACGGCTTCGACTTATCGCTCAAGAAATACGTGATTTAGCTACAAGGGCAAGAGCGAAGAAATTGCAGCCGGAAGAGATAATGGGTTCAACATTCACAATCACAAACCCTGGTCCGTATGGCTCACACCAAACTTTCCCGATCATCAATCAACCGCAAGTAGCTATTTTGGCAACTGACGGAATCAAAAAGCGCCCAGTTGTGGTCCAAGATGAGTTTGGTCAAGACGTTATTGCAATTCATCATGTGGGAATGTTGACATTAGGCTGGGATCATCGTGCTTTTGATGGAGGGTACACTGCTGCTTTCTTGAATAGGTTGCGAGAAGTTCTAGAAGAGCGCGATTGGGAATCAGAAATCGTTTAATTATCTAGAATAATAGATAGGGGTCCAGTGGGCGAGAAAAAACTTTATGTTCGTTCCTTGGGTCGCGTGAGCTTTGAAGAAGGTATAGGGCTTCAATCCGGATTACGTAATTGTGATGATGATTACCTTCTATTATTGGAACATGATCCTGTCTATACCTGTGGTTCTGGAACTAAACCTGAACATCTAAAAGAGGTAACTAGTTCTCATATAGATGTAGTAGATGTAGATAGAGGTGGTTCGGTAACTTTCCATGGTCCTGGCCAACTAGTTGGATATCCAGTTATTAGTGTCGAACAATCTAGTGGTGATGTTCGTGGTTCTTTAAAGTTCATTCAAAAACTACAAGATGTTTTGATTGAAGCATTACAGATTTTAGGGATCAGAGCAACCGCATTTCCAGGATATACGGGTGTTTGGGTTGATCTTGGTGATCAACTCATCGAATCTGAACGTTATAAAAAAATTGCTGCAATCGGAGTAAAAGTTGCACAAGGTCGTTCTAGGCATGGATTTGCCCTTAACATTTCGAACGATCTTAGCTATTTTGAAAAAATTATTCCTTGCGGGATCGAAGACTATGGAGTTACTTCTTTGTGTGAACTTGGTTACAATCATATCTCCATTGAAGAGATATCAGAAACTATCACAAAAACTTTTGTAGAACGGTTCAACTACGACTATATCGACATCGCAAGTACTTCAAACGTTAATAAAAAAGAGTTAACGAGTAATAAAGATGATGGAAACGAACCCTCTCGCTCCGAGAGCTTCGCTATATCGATCGAAAGTCCATCTCCCTCTTCTTCTATATCTTCATCAAATAATTTAGATATCAGTCGGTTCTCTGGTGAAGCTGTTTCAGTTGCTCAACCAAGTCTGAGACTGTTGGGTAGGTTAAGTAAAGCCGGAGTTGTGATAGATACAACGAAAGACAGGACTGATCGTCCAGATTGGATGAAGAACAAGTTCCGAACTACGCAAGGATTTACAGAGTTAAAGCAGCTTTCGAGTGAATTAGGTTTGAATACAGTTTGTGAAGAAGCGGGCTGCCCAAATATTTATGAATGCTGGGGAGAAAAAACTGCAACATTTATGATTTTGGGCGAGCGTTGCACTCGTGCCTGTAGTTTTTGTTTAGTGGATACAAGAAAACCAGGATCTGTTGACGAAAGTGAGCCAAAGAACGTTGCGCTGGCAGTTTCGAAGCTAGGTTTAGATTTTGCTGTAATAACTTGTGTGGCCAGAGACGACTTAGATGATGATGGTTCTGGTCACTTCGCAAAAACTGTAA
>CAUJDU010000102.1 GCA_963169585.1 Actinomycetota bacterium
AACTCATTTGGATTTGGTGGCCACAATGCTAGCGTCGTAATTTCACCTGTGATTTCATGACGATTAGTTTCGACCCACTCTCGCACACTGACGAATCTCCTTTTCTATCTCACCATTGCCAAGTTGCAAAAAGCACTATAAGAACTATTGATTCTCGTCAAGTTAGTGTTTTAGAACTCGGCGGTGGTTCACGACATGGTGCGATAACTTCAGCAGATGCAGATGCTATGAAAAGATCTGCTGAACTTTCTGGTTCTATGGGTATCCCCTTCTTACTTATCTTGGACACTTCAGGTGCTGATATAACAGAAGGCCCTGCTGGACTTCATGCTTGGGGTACGTTTGCTGCTGAGCTTGCTCGTCTTTCAGGTGTAGTTCCAACTACCGCGATTGTTACCGGCGCATGCGTCTCGGGACCTTCACTTGTACTCGGTTTAGTAGACCACGTTATTATGACCAAAGAGGCTTTTGCTTATGTTAGTGGTCCAGATTCTGTAAGAGAATTTACAGGAGTTGAAGTTTCAAGGAGCGAACTTGGATCTACTAATTTACATGCGACTTCTGGTGTTGCTTCTTTAATCGTTGAGGACTTAGATGAAGCAATGGAAAATTTCAGCTACCTGATTGAATACTTACCTAACAATCATATTGAAAACTCCACTATTTTTTCTTGCGATGACGATATAACAAGAAGTTGTGATATCGCCGCTAATACTGTTCCCGACTCTCCAAATGCATCTTATGATGTACGTGAAGTAATAGATGATATTGTCGATGCTGAGAGCCTTTTTGAGATCCGTCCGCAATATGCTCCGAACATGGTTACTTCTTTCGCTCGGATAAATGGTATATCAATTGGAATTATTGCTAACCAGCCAAATGCTCGTGCTGGGACTATTGATATAGAGGCATCCCGTAAGGCAGCGCGGTTTGTCGCATTCTGTGATGCCTTCAATATTGCATTAGTTACATTTGTTGATACTCCAGGTTTTGAGCCTGGAAAAGATCTCGAATGGCGTGGCATGATCCGTCATGGGGCTGAGCTCGTTTATGCTTATGCCCAGGCTAGCGTTCCTAGGATTTGTATTATTTTACGAAAAAGCTACGGCGGTGCTTACATTGTTATGGATTCAAAAAATCTAGGCAATGATTGGTGTGCTGCATGGCCCAATGCTGAGATTGCTGTGATGGGTGCCAGTGGCGCTGTTGCAATTTTGAATCGTAAACAAATTGGGGCTGTCGAAGATGAGACGAGTCGTGATGAGCTCCGACAAAAACTTATTAAAGAATATGAAACTCAATTTTCTAATCCTAAACAAGCGGCAGGTCTTGGTTATGTTGATGCGATTATAGATCCTGCTAGTACACGTGGATTTATAGCAACGGTATTGATGTCTCTATCTACTAAACGAGAAAACACAAGTAGACGCAAACACGGCAACTCTCCACTCTAAATACCCGTGTTGGGGCGTTAAACACTGGAATTCCCAGTGTTTAACGCCCCAACACATAAGAATTAGAGATTCTTTAGAACTTCCATAGTTTTTGGAACTGTATCCTTTGGAGATACTTTATAAAATGCGCCAGCAATCTTCCCTTTAGCATCGACTACAAAAGCTGATCTCACAATACCCTTGAAAATCTTTCCGTACATAGATTTATCGCCCCAAACGCCATAGCTATCGATAACTTCACGATCTTCGTCGGCTAAAAGAGGAAAGCCAAACTTATATTTATCATCAAACTTTTTTTGCTTCTCTGGACTATCAGCAGATACTCCAATTACTGCAGCATCTAGCTTTTTAAGGTCGCTCATAGCATCTCGCAAGTTACAGCTTTGTGTCGTACAACCAGGTGTAGAGGCCTTGGGATAAAAGTAAATCACATAAGGTTTGCCAGAATAATCTTTATTTGAAACAAATTCACCATTTTGATCTTTTACTTTGAATGATGGGGCTTTATCGCCAACTGTTAACTTCATGATTCTCCTTTGAACTCTAATAGAAATAAAAGTGGAGGCATTACGCCTCCACTAAATTCTGTTGTTAGGTATTCTTAAAGTGCAAGGTTTGCGGGAAGTAAGACAGTGTCAATGACATGAATGACCCCGTTGCTACCTACAATCTCTTCACCAACCACGTTTGCAGTTACACCAGCATCTGTTGTTACGGTAATTTTTCCATCCTTAACTCCGATTGTGAGTTTACTACCTTCAGCCGTTGTAATTTCTTGACCATCAGTCAAGTCTGCCGATTTGAGCACTTCGGTTGCAACAGCATGATATGTAAGCACTTTGGTTAGTTCAACTTTGTTAGCCATTAGTGCATCTCGTTGCGTTGCGTCGAGTTTTTCGAAAGCCGCATTTACTGGAGCGAATATTGTAAACGTTCCATCTGTCGCTAGCAGTTCGCCCAGTTCAGCCGCTTGGACAGCTGCTAAAAGAGATGTGAAGTTTTCATTTCCCTGTGCAAGCTCTACAATAGATTTTTTCTCGGTTGTGGATTCTTTGGCCTTTGTTGTTGTAGTAGTCGATTCTTTTGAGGTTGAATCTTTGCTGCTACAAGCAACTAGCGCTAACGAAGCAATGCAGGTTAATGCAATAACTTTTAAAATCGTTTTCTTCATTTGAAGCTCCTTATATAATTTCTTGGCGTCGATCATCTTAGGGCATCTAGGGACTGCTCATCTTCCAACTCTTAAATAATTGTGAGGTTAAGGAAGTACTATTGCAAGCGAAGGCTCGGGAGGAGTCGGCGAAAACGGTACAAATACCCGTATCGCTTCACTGATTGTTTCTATAGGTAAATCTGTTTCAATCCGGACATAAGAGCCTTGAACAATCAATTCAATCAAGATGCTATCGATAAGGCCATCATCTGTCTCATTAGGGTAAGAGATCCAACCGCTATAATCACCAATAGAATATGGTACTTCATCCCCTGGCAACGGATATGGGCACTCACTTGAATAGGAGTATATATCTATAAATGCTATTTCTGTATTTTTTGAACCTTGATAGCTCTGTAAAACTTCTTGACAATCTGAACGTGTCCGCGCTTCATCGACGATTTCAACATTAGTTCTAAGGAAATTATTTAACATCGCATGTGGCTGAAATACGCCAAACCCTATATTATTGATCTCATCTAGTACTTCTTGCGATACTTTAGCAGTTGCATCTTTGCTTATTTGTTCCTCTGAAGAGTTCCCATTTAATAGTTTACTCCCCAAAACAAAAACTAGAACGATAATAATAATTAGACCAGAAGCCAATAATAATCTTTTAATTAGTGGAGAACTTGAACCATATTTTAAAGAACCAGCACGTACCATTAGGAATTTGAACCTGACTCATCTACTGCTTGTCTAAGTTCTTGAATATATCTTGTAATTTCTTCTATCGGTTTTTTATCATTTAATAATTTCTCGACAAGAGTAGTTCCAATAATCACTCCATCAGATAGGCTCGCTAATTTTTTTGCATCATCTGGAGTTCTGATGCCAACCCCACAATACACAGGGAGTGATGATTTGGCTTTTATTGGGGGGATGAATTCTGTGTATTTGTGAGTAAGTTCTACATCTTGACCAGTTATACCCTTAATAGCCACACAGTATAAAAACCCTTCACTATTTTCAATAATTCCATCACGTCGTAGATCACTAGTTGTTGAAGCAATTAGTTGAACCAATGAAATATCAGTACCACGTAAAATTTCACGAAAACTTTCGCTAGCCTCGAAAGTTAAGTCTGGAATTATCAAGCCTGAAACCCCAGCTGAAGTTAATGGAGTCAATATTTCTTCGAACCCATGCGAATATAATACGTTTGCATAAGTCATAACTGCTATGGGTTTTGCAAAAGATTCATCCTCAATTTGTGCCAACAAATCCAATGTTTTTGCGCCATTTGATAAGGCTATTGAGCTCGCTCTTGAAATCACGGGACCATCCATAACAGGATCAGAAAAGGGTAATCCTATCTCTACCACATCCGCTCCATTTTCGATCACACAATGTACAGCATCTATCCACCCATCTATTCCAGCTGTAATATAAGTGACGATCGCTTTTTTGTCACTTGCCTGTAACGATGTTGTGTACTTAGATAATGATTTCATGACTTTTTAGATGAGCGTTCTTTCAAAACTTCTTGGACATAAGATATTACAGTTTCCTTATGCTCAGCATGAATAGTGTTGGCATCTTTATCTCCTCGTCCAGACATTGTAACAATAACACTGGAGCCAGGTTTGATTACATCTTTTCCGTTACGAAGTAACCAGCCAATTGCATGTGCAGATTCCAAAGCTGGAATGATCCCTTCCAATTGAGAAGCAGCAGCAAAACCATAAAGTGCTTCATCATCTGTAGCACTTACATAAGTTGCACGGCCAGTTTCATTTAGCTGAGCATGCTCTGGTCCAACGCCAGGATAATCCAAACCTGCAGATATTGAATGTGCTTCTTGGATCTGACCATCCGAATCCTGCAAAACATCCGTTTTCATACCGTGTAAAATCCCAATAGCACCCTTAGAAATTGCAGCACCATGTTTTGACGTTTCTAGACCTTGACCACCTGCTTCAACACCTATCAATTTAGCCCCGGTATCTAAAAATCCGCTGAAGGCACCAATAGCATTTGAGCCACCTCCGATGCACGCAAGAACATAATCAGGATCAGAGTTGTTGATTTCACGAAATTGTTCACGAGCTTCATCACCGATAACTCTTTGAAATTCACGAACCATATAAGGAAAAGGGTGAGGCCCCATCACTGAACCTAAACAATAATGCGAATCATCTACTCTTGAAACCCATGCACGCATTGCATCATTAACCGCATCTTTAAGTGTCGAACTACCACTTGTTACAGGAACAACTTTTGCACCAAGTAGCTCCATACGAAAAACATTCAATTCTTGTCTAGCAACATCAACCGCACCCATATAAACAGTGCAATCCATACCCAAAAGTGCCGCTGCTGTGGCTGTCGCGACTCCATGTTGACCAGCGCCAGTTTCGGCGATCAAATGAGTTTTACCCATTTCACGAGCAAGTAAGGCTTGCCCTAAGACATTATTTATCTTATGTGAACCCGTATGATTTAAATCTTCACGTTTCAGATACACGTCAAACCCTGAAAAAGAACTCATATTTTTGCAATGAGTTAATGGCGAAGGACGCCCAGCATAATTTCCTAGAAGACTCGCAAATTCTTTTCTAAATGTAATGTCATTCCAACATCTATCAAAAGTTTGTGATATTTGATCCAGAGCACTAACAAGAGTTTCGGGAACATAACGGCCACCAAATTCACCAAAATACCCGTTTTGAGGTTTAGGGCCTGGAGGATCCAAATGGACACCAGCAATATCGATACTAAAATCTTCGCTACTCACCATCATCTGCCCAATCATAGATGGCGCTCGTAAAAATTTCATTCTTTTTAAGGGGGTGATACTGGTATGCCTCTGACTCAGCTTGATGGATCGAACTTATCCCTCGCTCAGTGCTACGCAATCGTTCGCTTCGAGATATGTTCGATCCATCGTCATATGAATCACTAGACACTCTTTCCTGACCTGCAATAGAGTACTCATCTTTACTCGCTTTGGATAAGTCTTTGGCGAGAGATATAAACTTTTGCATTTTTTTAGCATCTTTTTTACCTGGAGAACTTTCAACACCAGTAGCTACATCAACACCGTATGGGCTTAATTGTTCAATTGCCTGTGAAACATTCTCTGGATTTAGACCTCCAGCAATCATTAACCTCACACCTGAAGGGGCATTAGTAGCCAACCTCCAATCAAAAACATTACCCGAACCAGGAGTTGATGCATCAAGCAACAAAATATCGGCAGGAGAATTTGAGGCAGACGGCAACTGAGGATCATCTGCACTATATGCCTGGATTACGAACGGTAACCGTTTGCGTATCCAACGTACTTCACTAACCGGTTCTCGACCATGCAACTGGGCACCTGAAAGCCCACATTGAGTCACTGTAGAAACAATCTTTTCCGGAGATTCATTTTTGAAAATACCTACGCTAACCGTTCCATGTGGAAGCCTTCGCACAATTGCCTGCGCAGTATTCGGGGTTATCCTACGTACAGATCCTGGTACAAAATTAAAACCAAGACAGTCAGCCCCTAAGGCAACTGCCAAAAGAGCATCCTCTTCATTAGTAATCCCACATATTTTTACGAACACCCACCTAGTTTATTCGCTACAGTGTTCAAATACTCCGAATTTGCTGAATAAATTTGGCCGGGTTTTCACTCTGTACTAATCCTTGTCCAATTAATACAGCGCATGCTCCTGATAACTTTGCCTT
>CAUJDU010000103.1 GCA_963169585.1 Actinomycetota bacterium
ACAATGTGTTCAGATCACATAAAGTCTGCTGGTTCGGAAGCGCCATTTGATTCAGCCAACCAATGCTCACAATTTTTAGACTCCCTGATAGGGCTTAGTGAAGAACAAGCTACAACAAAAGCTGAGGATAATGATCTTGTACTTAGAGTTATCCAACGAGACGGGGAAGATCTACCAGCCACAATGAATTTTGTGAGTAACCGTGTCAATATTTCTATTGCTGACGACAAGATCACCAAAGTAACACTAGGTTAAATCCAACCTCGAATATACCTGTTCTAACCTCGTAGAGCTTCTATAGCATTCATTTTTGCTGCTCTACGAGCAGGAAAATACACAACGAACAAACCTAGAAGTGCTGAGCCAATAAGAACTGTAATTACTAAAGATCCGTGAAATGAAAATACCGAAATAGATTCGTTCAAACCTCTTGAGCCTGCTAACGAAGTCAAAAATACGTTTACACCCTTACTTAATATCAGCGCAGTCAAAATTCCAAATACACCACCAATAAAAGATAAGCCCATCGATTCAAGTACAAACAATCGTTGAATATCTTTTTTTCGTGCGCCTAACGTACGCATCAGACCAATCTCTTTTGTCCTTTCGAGAAGAGTAATAGTCAATGTGTTAAACATACCAAGTACAGCAATAACTAGACCGATACCACCAAAACCTAGAAAGATATAGTTCAAAATACTAAATACTTGATCTATCTGTTCAACAGTATCGTATGGAGAAGTTGTCGTGAAACCCATAGATGAAATTCGTTTTTGTAACACTGGCACCGCATCTTTATCAGATACAAGCACTTTTGCTTGGCTCGCAATATCGATGCGTTTAGAAGTAAACATATCACTTGAAACATATAATTCTGATCCGACTCCAGTTTCAACAACCGAAACTATGTTTAGACTCGTTGCAATATCATCTTTCATACCTTCAGGTCGTAATTCTTTAGGGACTTGGATTGTTACATCAATACTCTTATTAATCATTTTTTGCGGATTTTTCACACCTATTGCTTTTAGAAACGATGTATTAACAACGACGGTTCCTGGTGCAGTTATAGAACTATTGGGTCCAGCTCTAAGATCGAAAGAGTTTAGATCCATATATTGCTGATCAGAACCAAATATCACAACTCCAGTCTTTGAGTTAGAATATTGGACGTTACCAGCAAAGTTAAATATTCTTGAGACAGATTCAACATCATTAAATGCTTCGATTTTTTCTTCTGTCTCTTGATTTAGTGGCAACACCAAAGGGTTTGCTTGGCTTACATCAATTGTTCGAATCGAATTTGAGTCAACAACTTGGTTTGTGACTAGATCGCGCAAGCCATAGCCAAAAGCAAGCAGGAATACGATTGCGCCAATACCAACTACTACACCTATAACAGTTAGCGATGTGCGTAACTTTTTATAGAAAAGATTGCTAATAGCAATACGAATCAAAACCAATATACGGATTGAATCATTTGCGCCATAGAGCTCTGCTTTTGCTTTGGATTCTATACTCATTGTATTGCCTCAAACTTATTTTCTTGTCTAACAACACCATCTTTAATATGAAGAATATTATTGGCATATTGTAAGAATTCAGGGTTGTGGGTCACCATGATGACAGTTGCACGTCCTTCATGCGTCTGTTGGAGAAGTAGCTGCATAACTTCTTCACCATTTTTAGTATCTAGGTTTCCTGTCGGCTCGTCGGCTATAAGTATTTCGGGATCTTTTACTGTTGCCCTAGCAACTGAAATGCGTTGTTGTTCTCCACCAGATAAAACATTAGGATGAGAATTCATGTATCTTTCTAAGTGAACTCTTTCAACACTTTTTTGTGCAACTTTACGAGCTTTAGATCTTTTCCAGCCAGATAGATAAAGCGGTAATGCAACATTATCTCCAACAGATAGTGAATTAACCCAATAGTTATCTTGAGTAACCATTCCTACAGCATGGGTACGAAATTTTGCCCTTTGATCGCTAGTAAGCGAATAGAGGTTTGTGCCATTTATGCTCACCGTTCCAGAAGTTGGTGGCTCAAGACCAAGAATTGTATTTAATATTGTTGATTTACCACTACCTGAAGGTCCAAACAATATTGTGAAACTACCTTTGGGAACAGTAAAGTTAAGATTTTTTAATACTTCAACTTTGTTGTGTCTGACACCAAAAGTTTTACATATGTTAGAAAAACTAATTAGATCGCTCATGAGCCAACTCCAAAAATCTTTTGCAGAGTTGAAAAGATGATTCCAAGTGCACTTTGTGTTCCACGACCAATTATTGCACTCTGACGATCGCTTGTTGCTTTGTTATCTCCTTTATCAAGTGAGACCGCTTGAATTGAATACACTTTTGATGTAGAAAGATCAGAAATAACGACTGCATGATCAAGTGTAAGTCTTGCATCTTGAGTGCTTGAGTTATTCATCGAACCTGATGCTCCCTCACCATATCGCACCTGACTCGATGATGGCTCATCTGTTTTCCATGTAACTACAATCTGTCCTCTTGCATCAGTACCGGTACCCTTAACACTGGCAATAATAACTACATCAGAAACCTTAGGTGGGCGTGTATCAAGAGCTGTCTTAAACTCTTGCATATCTGATTCAGCCAAGTTCGATGCTATGTCACGAGAACGTGCAATTAAACGATATTGACTATCATCGCTTAAATCTCTAATAGTAACTGCATGGCTTGTTACAAGTGTTGTATCAAGAGTGGTAAGTGTCTCTCCACCAACTATTCCATAGCTTAACTGTGATGTTGCAGGAACATTCGTATCCCACGTAACAAGTTGTGTTGAAGATTTCTCTCCTTCAACAGGCTGGAATCTTAAGTTTGAAATTCGTGGTGCTGGAGGCGTTTCAAAAGTTAATGTTGTACCTTCATATTCAAAACCACTTGTATCAAATGTGTTTACCTTATAGAAATACTTCTGACCATCCTGTAGGTCTGTTAACTTCGAGAGATAAGTTGATCTACTAGTTGATGTTGCAGATTCAACTACTGCACCAAAGCCATTTGTAATTCCATAATATAGCTTCACAGAAGCAGCACCAGTTGTTGTGTACTGAATTGTAGAACCATGCAAACTGATCTCAATTGCATTAACATCTTCGACTGTAGGTGGCGGTAAAGTCTGGAATGCAAACTCTGTTGTTGAACCCGTGTTACCATCGGTATCTGTCCAGCGAGCAACAAAGTAATAGGTTTGACCTGGTTCAAGATTTTCAAGAGATATCTTATGATCCATTGTTTGTAATGATTTATATGCTTCAGTAGATCCATAGTCGCCTGATCTAACTCCAAAAGCTACTTTCGAATCCGATTCACGGTCAGTTGCCCATGAAATGTCAGCAGAACGAGTTTTTATATTTGATACAACGGGAATACCGCCTGTGCTTGTAATGTTTGGTGGTGTCGTATAACGACCTGTCGGCGTTGCACTAACTATAGAGCTAAATGCACCACAGTTATTAGCACTATCACATGCACGCATCTTATAAAAATATTCGACTTGGTTAAGTCCAGTATCGACATAACTTGTACCACCAGTAGAACCAGCTTTTGCGAAGTTCACGCCATCGGTAGAACGATATACATCATATTTATCTACACCTGCACCTACATCATCTGGGCCTTCCCAGCTAACAACAAGGCGCCAGTTAGAAGTTGAGCGAACTGAGGTATCTGCTAAATCTGGGTTCAATGGGAAACCTGGGGCAGACGTATTAGCTGAAAACTCTACTGTTCCATATGACGCATAGTTAATCGAATTGGATTCATCCTTGGCTACAACATAAAGAGTATTAACTCCAGGCTGAGTTGCATAAGGTCCTGCTGCAAGTTCCAATGCACCACCAGATGTATATGTACAGTTATTAACCGTTGGTGTTACGTTAACTGTATAACAATAAGTAAGGTTATTAACGTTACCGACAAACGTGGCTGGCGCAATCCATTCGAATGCAAATGAGTTCGACGTGTTCGTAGTTGGTGTTGCTGTAATATTTTGTGGGGCACTCGGCGCACCATTTGTATTTATCTTTAAAACAGTTGTAACGGAACCCAAAGAAATATTGCCTGCTTGATCAAAAGTTCTAAAATAGATGACATTGCTTCCTTCAACAAGGTCAGTAAAGTCTGGAACGCTTTGTGTTGTATATGTTCCGTCATTACTTAACAAGTCTGTTTCATCTTGTGAACCATTATGGTTATCTCCATACCATGTACCTGAAGCTCCTATACGATATTGCAAACCTGCTACACCAGAGTTTGTATCAGCCGGGGCAGATCCAGCCGATGTATCCCAAGTCATTGTTGCTGTTTTTGTTGAAATAAAGTTAGAAGGAGCGTTAATAAAGCTAGGGTTTGTAGGAGCTGTATTGTCGAACCTGAAATGGAACGATGCTGAAGTAGCAACAATATTATTATTGGCAT
>CAUJDU010000104.1 GCA_963169585.1 Actinomycetota bacterium
CTAGACAAAACAGAACACCGGTAATGGATATTTTGTCTAGTTTGTAGGGTTCAACCCCCAAGTGAGTTGCTTGGACTGGCGTAAAGCGCATGTTTTAGTGCAAAATAGATGGTTCGCGAAATCATATTCGCCAATATTGTATTGACTAACAAATTCATTGAATAAGGGTAAAAATGGCTGCTGTAACTTTGAAAGCTAATGTAAGAACGAAATTGGGATCGGCTAATGCTCGTCGAGATCGAAAAGAAGGCTTGGTGCCAGCAGTTGTTTATGGGCATGGGAAAGACGTAATTCCTGTTACCGTTGATGCTCTTGAATTTAACCGTATATTAAGTAGTGAATCTGGCGATAATACATTGATCTCATTAGATATAGATGGCAAGACCGATACTGCACTTGCGCGTCAAATCAATCGACATCCGGTACGTCCTGTTATCACCCATGTTGACTTCATTCGTGTGAATGTTAATGAAGAGGTTGAAGCTGAAGTGCCAGTTCACCTTGAAGGCGAAGCAGAAGGTGTTAAAGACGGTGGACAACTCGACCAACTACTATTCAATATTACCGTCAAAGCTAAGCCTGCAGATATTCCAACAGGTTTAACACAAGATATTTCTGCATTAAAGATTGGTGATCAACTAACAGTTGGTGGAATCGATTTGCCCGCAGGAGTTATTACTGAAGTTGATAGCGAAACAGTTATTGCGGTTGTAAATGTTCCAAAGGCTGTTGAAGAAGAACCACAAGCTGAAGGCGAAGCAGCAGAAGGCGACGCAACTGCATCAACAGGTGAAAGCCCTGATTCAGGCGATTCAAAAGAAAAAGAGTAACTTCTTTCTCGTTGTTAGTGTAAATAATTTACTAGTCTTAGTTTTGCGTGGATTTTATAGTTGTTGGCCTGGGTAATCCAGGTAAAGAATATGAACGTACAAGACATAATGTAGGATTTTCTGTAATAGATATTCTTTGTTCTAGATATGGATCGAAACTAAAAAAGGAAACTCCCAATTCTCTTGCAACCTCTATTGTTATTTCCGGGAAAAAAGTGCTGCTTGTTAAACCAACAACATACATGAACGAATCTGGTATTTCTGTAGGTGAAGTTATTCGTCGCTATAAAATTCCGATTGAAAATTTGATTGTAGTCCAAGATGAATTAGATTTGGAATTAGGAATAGTACGGTTAAAAGTTGGCGGTGGATTAGCCGGACATAACGGACTCAAATCTATAAAGCAACATCTTAAAAGCGACCTGTTTATAAGGGTAAGGATTGGGGTAGATAAACCTGCTCATAAATCCAGAGGTGCAAGTCACGTATTAAAACCCATGTCAAAAAAAGAGCTAGAGATTGTAGACGTTGCTTGTGAGAGGGCTGCTGATGGTGTTGAACAAACAATCAGCCAATCGCTAGAAGTAGCAATGCAAACAATTCATAGCTCATGACTTAAAGGCTGTATTCTTAATTGTAGTGAGCCAAGAACACCCGGCCCCTTTCGCCAATATCGTGGCACAGTTGTGTTCAAATTCAAAATCTGATGTGCTTCGAACAACAATCGGTGACAGTCTCATTGTTCCTACAAAATCGAGAGCCTTATGCGCGAGCGTTTTTGCCACAATACAAAATGACAAAACTACTTTTATCTTGACGCCTACTCATATTGATGCACAAACACTGGCAATGGATCTGATTCCATTTCTATCTCAAGAAAATATAGAACTTCTGAGAGCTTGGGAAACGTTACCATTCGAAAGAGTATCTCCCGCAGTTGAAACAATGGGCCATAGATGTCGAGTTTTATCTAAATTGAAGTCTGAAAATAGGCCTCGAGTTGTTGTTACTTCTGTACGCGCAGCTATGCAAAAAATCTCATCATCTCTATCGTATGAAAAAATACAGATTGAAAAGGGAAGTGAAATTGATCGAGATGCACTTATACAAAAGTTGGTAGGTGCAGGCTATTCTCGGGAGTTCCAAGTCGAAGCTCGCGGTGAATGTGCAGTGCGTGGAGCTATTGTCGATATTTTTCCTTCAACGTCTTCACATCCTGTACGTATCGAGTTTTGGGGAGATGAAGTTGAACGTATGTCATATTTTTCTTTGGCAGATCAACGTTCTACTAATGCATGTGAGTTAATAGAAATTTATCCAGCAAGAGAGTTAGGGATTGATCAAGTAATCAAAGATAGTGCAACCGTTATGGCTAAAAACCATAATTGGGCAGCTGAACAATTTGATTCCATCTCACAAGGACTTACGTTCGATGGAATGGAATCATTTCTACCATTCTTAACTGATGACAAACTCGGAATCCTAGGTTTAGCTGATCCGAACGACAGCATAATTGTGTGTGATCCGCTGGAAGTTTCACATAGGATCGGAGAATTAATCGCAGAAGAATCAGCATTAGCCAAGACTCTCTCGATAACTTGGGGTGCAAATATTTCTGACGCACCAAGTCTGTTTGTCGATCTGGAAAAAATTCTCAGTAACAAAAATAATAAAACGCTTTGGCCTAGTGTAGCTAGCTCACCGGACATGGAATCTATCTCTGGTGTTGGGTTTGATGCACCAAGAGGTGACAACGAAGAATTAGCGCATCGACTCAGAGCTCACAGCACAAAAGATATGTTAACGGTTTTAGTTTCAGATTCAAATGCCGGGATAGAAAGAATGACTAGCCAATTAGGAGAATTTGGTTTAGAGCTCAATTTTGCAGACGTAATCCCTTCCTTAGAAAATACAAGCTCAAAAGTATTTGCAACTATTGCTGATCTTGAACATGGTTTCGTCTGTTCAACTTTTGGTGTTTCAATAATTACTGATCACGAGTTGAGTGGGCATAGACACGTACGTAGGAGTTCACGTGGCTCGCGTCGTTCAGTTGAAACTTATGATGATTTATCTACTGGTGATTATGTTGTACACCATCATCATGGTGTTGGTATTTTTGAGGGTCTTGAAACTAAAACGATGGTAGGAGTTACGAGAGAATATTTGATTCTCTCTTTTAAGGGAAGCGACAAACTCTTCGTTCCATCCGATCAAGTTGGTTTAGTTAGAAAATATATTGGTTCAGATAAGCCTGTACTAAATAGGCTAGGTGGGGCAGACTTTGAGAAATCAAGACGCTCTGTTAGAAACCAGGTTAATTTAATCGCTCAAGAATTAATAGTTCTATATCGGAAACGCTTGAATGCAAAAGGCTTCGCATTTAGTCCAGATACAGCATGGCAACTCGAAGTTGAAGATATGTTTCCATATGAATTAACAAGAGATCAAAAAAATACTATAGATGACATTAAGAATGATATGGAACAAAGTCATCCTATGGATCGGCTTGTATGCGGAGATGTCGGATTCGGGAAAACAGAAGTTGCATTACGTGCTGCATTTAAAGCTACTCAAGACTCGAAACAAGTAGCAGTATTGGTCCCAACGACACTTTTAGCAACTCAACATGGGAATACTTTTGAACAAAGATTTTCTCCATTTGGGTTAAAAGTGGAAGTGCTTTCTAGATTTAAAACTGCTAAAGAGCAGATAAAAATAATTGATGGACTCAAAGACGGAAGTATTGATGTAATAATCGGAACACATAGACTTTTATCGCAAGATGTTAATTTCAAAAACTTAGGATTATTGATTGTTGATGAAGAACAGCGCTTCGGGGTTAATCATAAAGAATCTATCAAGAAAATGGCAGTCAATATTGATATTTTAACTCTTAGCGCAACGCCAATACCTAGGACTTTGGAGATGTCTCTAACAGGGATTAGGGATTTGTCAATGATAACAACTCCCCCCGCAGATCGACAGCCTATTTTAACTTATGTTCATGAATACGATGAACGAGCAGTGAGTGAAGCAATACGACGTGAGCTGCTAAGAGAGGGCCAAGTATTTTTCATACACAACAGAGTTAAAGATCTAGAGCATGTTGCCGATTCGATTCGCGATTTAGTCCCCGAAGCAAAAGTTGTTACGGCACATGGCCAGATGTCAGAAAACAAACTAGAGAATATTGTTAACGATTTTTATGATCATAAGTATGACGTACTTATTGCAACAACTATTGTGGAAAGTGGTTTGGACTTACCTGCGGTTAATACTCTTATTGTTGATCGTGCAGATACGCTTGGTTTAGCTCAGCTGTATCAGCTTCGTGGACGTGTTGGAAGAAGAGGGCAACGTGCTTATGCTTATTTATTCTCTCCTAAAAATCGGGCACTTTCACATGAAGCATACGAACGTCTAAAAACTATTGGCGAATTTAGCGAATTAGGTTCAGGATTTAAAATCGCCATGAGAGACTTAGAAATTCGAGGTGCAGGCTCACTATTAGGAGATGTTCAATCCGGCCATATTTCTGCAGTTGGATTTGATATGTATTGTGAGATGGTAACCGAAGCTATAGATGCACTTAATGGAGTCGAGACGCAACAACCAAGTGAAGTCACAATTGACATTGCAGGCGATGCACTTATTCCAGAGTCCTACGTATCAAAACAAGACCATAGGTTTGACCTGTATCGTAGGCTATCTAGTTCTGCTGATTTGGGAGCTGTTGAATCGATCGCTCAAGAGCTTCAAGACCGTTTTGGCCCTATTCCTGATGAGGTTAGACGTCTTATCGAACTGACAAAACTCCGCGTTGACTGTCAAAGGATTGGTGTATCTGCGATCGTTACAAATAGAGAATCATTTAGAATCGTAGGTCGTGAGCTTGCACAATCCTTGCAAATTCGCCTTCAAAGATTATTCCCACAAGCTCTGTATAAACCTTCACATGCTCTAGGTCCGGCAGAAATAGTGGTTAAATTGCCAGGATCTTTATATCCAGAGAATGAAATTCGTGAGCTAATTGCGAGTTTATTCATAGACTCTGAACTAGCCTAGACAATTGTGAATAGCTCTAAAAAATATATCATCATCGGTTTAGTAGTAGTAATAGTTGTAGCTCTTGTAGTCCTGTTGCTCCCAACAGTTAAAAAAGAGCTAGGTCTTAGCTCGAAGGCTGGTGTTAGCTACAACAAATTATCCATATCTGAAGAAGAACTCGATGCTGATCTTAAGGCCTTAAAAGATAATAAGCCACTCAATAAATTGTTTGACGACGCACAAGATCCGCTAGTTAAGGACGGACAAGTTGCACCAACATACCGAGCAAGTTGGGTCAACCTGAAAATGAGAACACTTGCTATTAAAGAGATTCGTCTTAAAAATAAGCTTGAAATAACGGATAAAGATAAAAAAGAGGCAACAAAAGATGCGAAAGAACTCTTCAGCGGGAATGATGCATCTGCAGCAAAAGACATTTGGAAAGCATTTCCTAAATCTTTCCAAAATAGACTTATCGCAAGTTTTGCAGAACAACATGCGCTAATGCGTACAGCACCAAAAGTTACTGATAAACAAATAAAAACATTTTTTAACGATAACCAGGACAAAATTGCACCTGCATGTGAATCAGGCAAATCAATATCGCATATTTTGGTAGAAAACGAGGCTGACGCTAAAAAGATTAAAGCTCGTCTTGCAAACGGTGAAGACTTCGCAGATTTAGCTAGTGAACTATCTACAGATCCTGGCTCTAAAGACAAAGGCGGGGACTTGGGCTGTTTTACACAAGGTAGCTATGTTCCAGAATTTGAAGCAGCAGCAATAGCGCTTAGCGTAGGAAAAACTTCAGAAATTGTTAAAACAGATTTTGGTTACCATATTCTAAAAGCTCAAGCCTATAGTTCACCTACACTTGAAGAATCTAGGGAGCAAATAGTTTCACAACTGGAACAAGAAAATCAGAGCAAAGTATTTGAAAAGGTGAAAGAGTCACTAAAGGATGCCAAAGTCAAAGTACTGAAAAAGTATGGGCGAGTTAAAGTAGAAGATGGTATTCCCTCTATTGTTCCGCTAGAAGCAGATGTTCCTGAAACTACTGTCCCACAAAGCGACAGTGTTCCAACCACTTAAGAGTATTTACAATGGGTCAAGACCGAACTGGTTTTGAAAGTCTTGTAGAACTTGTCGCACTATTACGAGATCCCGAGGAGGGTTGTCCTTGGGATCTAGAACAAACACATCAATCACTTTCAAAATATCTAGAAGAAGAAACCAATGAAACACTTGAAGTCTTAGATGGTTTTTCAGGGAATGATGGTGGAGATTTCGAAGCGTTAAAAGATGAACTTGGTGATGTCTTGCTACAAGTTCTGCTCCATTCACAATTAGCGCAAGAATCTGGAAGATTTAATATCGATGACGTATTAACAAACTTGTCCAATAAGCTTATTCGACGCCACCCACATGTTTTTGGAGATTCTAAAGCTTCTACAATTGAAGAAGTCACTGAACAATGGGAAAGAATAAAAAGTGATGAAAAGCAATCTTAAAGGAAGATATGAACATAAAACAAATACATGCTCGTGAAATTTTAGATTCAAGGGGATTCCCAACCGTAGAAGTAGATGTTGTATTAGATAATGATGTTATGGGCCGTGCGGCAGTTCCTTCTGGTGCAAGCACTGGAGCATACGAAGCATGTGAACTTAGAGATGGAGATACTTCACGATATGGAGGGAAGGGTGTACTAAAAGCAGTTGGTAATGTCAATGGTGAGATCTCTGAAATTTTGGTGGGTATAGATGTTTCAAACCAACATGAAATTGATCAAGCAATGATTGAGTTAGACGGTACGCCAAATAAATCTCGACTTGGTGCAAATGCAATATTAGGTGTCAGCCTTGGAGTGGCTTACGCTAATGCAAACCTAAATTCGCGTGCTTTGTTTCAAACTATTAGCCAAGATGATAGAAATATTCTGCCTGTCCCTTTGATGAATATTATCAATGGGGGAGCACATGCTATTAACAATATTGACTTTCAAGAATTTATGATTGTTCCAGTGGGTGCAAGTACTTTTAGTCAAGCACTGCAATGGGGTAGTGAAGTTTATCAAGTCCTAAAAAAGCATCTCTCGGAAATGTCTCTATCAACAGGGCTCGGTGATGAAGGTGGTTTCGCTCCACAAATTGACTCACCGGTTGAAGTTTTGCAAATTCTGACTAAAGCTATAACTTCTGCTGGATTAACACCTGGAAAAGATGTTGCTTTTGCTTTAGATGTTGCTTCTTCCGAATTTTATTCGCAAGGAAAATACCACCTTGAAGGTTTGGATAAAACATTTAGCTCAGCAGATATGGTGGATTATCTAGAAGGACTTACTAACGATTTTCCAATTTTATCGATAGAAGATGGCCTTGACGAAGATGATTGGGATGGATGGGATTTAATGACATCTCGATTAGGTTCGAAAGTTCAGTTAGTGGGCGACGATTTATTTGTTACTAATTCACAGAGGCTAGCAACTGGAATTGAGAAAAAAATTGCTAATTCAATTTTAATTAAACTCAATCAAATAGGAACTCTGACAGAAACTCTTGATGTGATGAAGTTGGCTAAAGACAATAACTATTCATGCATCGCTAGCCATAGGAGTGGAGAGACCCATGACACAACTATTGCAGATTTGGCTGTAGCTACAAGTTGTGGTCAAATAAAAACTGGTGCACCAGCACGTACCGATAGAGTTTCAAAATATAACCAACTATTAAGGATTGAAAGTTTGTTGGGATCGTCTGCACTTTTTGCTGGTAATAGCGCATTCACCAAAAACTAAACTTTTCCAGATAACATGTTAGGTATGGATGTAGTTTACGATAGCCGCAAACGTACAATGATTGCATGCGTACTTATTGTTGTGACCGTGATTGCTACTTTGTTCATTTATGTATATCCAATTCGTTCTTATTATGCGCAAAAGCATGAAGAAAAGATAGAACGAGAACGATTAGCTGTTCTTGTTAAAGCTAATAAGAAAATGAAAGAAGAACGGAAACTGTTATCTACAGATGAGAAAATAGAAGAAATAGCGAGAGAACAGTATAGGTTAGTCAAACCTGGCGAAGAGGCCTATATCGTGTCAGGACAAGAAACTCCACAGGGCTCAACTCCGTAGCCACAATTATCGCTATATTTTGTATCATATTTAAGTGATGATAAATTCTGCATTTCTTAAACCGTCTCGCTGGGTTGAACCTAACGAAAAGGAAGTGCTCTTAATTAGTGATTTGATTGGTAAAACTCCTCAAGGGGAGTTTACGATCGTTGTTTATGATAATTCCGGTGAACCTTTAGTAATTGAAAATGCACCATTCTTTTATGATGGTACTCCGATGCCAACTAGGTATTGGTTAGTTGACCCAGATCTTGTAGCAAAAATCTCAAGGCTTGAAAGTACTGGTGGCGTAAAACAGGTACAAGTTGAAATAGATTTAGAAACCATTCAAAGGATTCATGACCAATATGAGCTCGATAGGAATCTATTGATTGATGCTGGTTTTATGGGGCCAAAACCAAGTGGTGGAGTGGGTGGAACCAGAAGAGGTGTTAAATGTTTGCATACCCATGTAGCAAACTATCTTGCAACCGGTAAAGATGAAGTTGGTAAGTGGACTTTAGAAAGAATTGAAGTTAATGGATAATTCTCGCAGAATTGCAGTTATTGATATTGGAACAAATACAACACGTCTTTTAGTTCGTACAGTAGATGATCCTAAAACTGATGTTACTAGGCAAATAACAATTACACGGCTTGGTGCTGAATTAGAAAAAACTAGATCATTAGGTGCTCAGGGGATGATCGATACTAAAAATACGGTTAAAGAATATTTAGAAAAGGCTTTAGCCTTAGGATGCGAGATTGAAGACATATATATCTTTGCTACTGCAGCTTGTCGTAACTCGAATAATGGTATCGAATATATTGAGAACTTAAAAAGTGAATTCGGGTGCAGTGCAGAGATTATCACTGGAGAGCAAGAAGGACAGTTTGCATTTCAAGGTGTTATTAGCGGGTTAAGTGAGATTAACTCAGGTTGTGTTGTGTTTGATATTGGTGGTGGTTCGACTGAATTTGCGGTAAGTTCTCTTACAAATTTTGAGGATATATCAAATGTGGTTTCTGTCCCTATTGGTAGTGTGCGTATAACTAAACGCCATTTATCGAGTGATCCTCCGCTTCCTGAAGAATTATCTAATGCAATTGGGGATATTAGAGAATATTTAAATGATGTTGAAAGACAAATTCCAAGTATTCGTAGTCGCAAAAAATGGATTGGTGTCGCAGCAACTGTTACAACTGCTGCAGCGGTTGAGTTAGGTTTGGCTGAGTTTGATGTAAACAAGATCCATGAGATGAAATTAACTCGCGAAATGATGGAAGAAATTTTTCGAACTCTGGCTACAGAAGCTTATGCTGATCGGATACATAATCCTGGTTTAGAACCAGAGCGTGCTGATGTAATAGTTGGTGGTGTAGCAATTATTGTTTCTATTATGCGCCATTTTGAATTGAGTGAAATATATGTAAGCTGTACAGATTTACTCGACGGGCTTTGGCTATCCAGGAGGCCGGGCCAGGCCTCCTGACTATTTGAGCATGTGTTCGCGATAGAACTTCATTTCTTCGATTGAACCTAAGATATCTCCGAGTGCACGATGTTCACCAAATTTTTCTGGGCGGGATGAAAACACATCAGGATACCATCTTCTGCAAAGTTCTTTAAAAGAAGAAACATCAATACTTCTGTAATGTAAAAAGAATTCTAAGTTCGGCATATGTTTATCTAAGAAACGACGATCAACTCCGATGGAATTTCCACACAACGGTGCAGAACCTCCTTTGATGCCTAACTTTTTTAAATAATCTAAGCACATCTTTTCTGCTTGTGAAACGGAAGTATTACTTTTTAAGATTTCTTTTGTTAGTCCAGATTTCTCGTGCATCTTCTTCACAACATCTTTCATGGAATCAAGCTTTTCTGCACTTTCTTGGATGACGATATCGATGCCTTCATCAATGATGTTTAGGTCGGAATCTGTAACTACTAGTGCGATTTCAACTAGTGAATCTGTAGCTATATCTAGACCTGTCATCTCACAATCCGCCCAAACTAAGTATTGTGATGGTTTCGGTGCTTTCGAGATGAACGGCTTTTGTTCCTCTGAACTGGGGTTATTGGTATTAGATGTATTCACAAAGCAACCTTAGTAGAAAAGTTACTCAATACACTAATACCGGAAAACACTAATAAGGGGTAAAAGGCTATAATATACGCAGGTGTATTGTGCAGAAAAATGCATGTTAGAAGCCGATGAAATGAGTACTTTAAAGAGTATGATTTTCCATTATGAATCGATGTTTGAAAATCAAACATCATTAACAGGAGATTAAATTACAGTGAACCAACACCTGCGGGGGCAGGGTGTTGCGACGACGAAAGGTACATCACTTTTCGGCTCCTCACTGGAGCACGCATCAACACCTGGCTGTCAAGAAACTAACTTTTTTGATACATCTTCTTCGCTTCGTTCATTGTTATTTTTCCAATCATTTAAAAGCGGGGGCTTGTAATGGCAAGAGAAGTGATAACAAATTCAGAAGCATTAGAAGCGCTTCGTCAAATCACAGATGGACAAGATGTTCAAACAATTTTTGCTATTCCACATTTTAATCCTCACGTTGGAGATGTAGACGGTAAAGGCAAAACCGAGATCCGTTATTTGAAAGAGTGTCTTGAGTCACTTGTGGCACAAGTTGATTCAAATGGAGATCCCGAAACGAGATTTGCTGTAGTAGTTGTGAATGATGCATCACCTGCATATAAAGAAATGCAGCATGCAAGTGAAGGCGAATTAGATAATGCAAATGAACTAAAACGACTTTATGAACAGACTATTCACGATTTTTCTGACCGCTTGAAGATTATTGCTATTGAACAAGAAGTAAATGGTGGTATAGGCAATGCAAGAAACCCAGTTGTTGACTTTGCATATAAGTTAGGTATTAGTTCGGTTTCTTTTCTAGACCATGATGATCAAGCTGCTCAAGAAAGAGTTTCAAAAACAATTGCTGCATTCAACAATCCAAATGTAGATTTGGTTTACAGCGCTTTTCGGCCTATAGATAAAGATGGTGAATTTCTAGGAAATGATGCACTTGAAGCTGGTGTTAAAAAATATCTCGAACTTATAACTGAGCCAGGTCAAACGCAAGAAGGCCCTCATAAGTGGAGAGATTTATTTTTAGAACATGATTACTATAATCTCCCATCAACTACTTCGGTACGCACATCGTTAATGGCTCAGCACCCGTTTACTCGTCCATTGTGTGAAGATAACTCAATTTGGCCAGTACTGATGGCATACGGAGGAGATATCAAATTTATTGATACTGTTGCTCCCTATCGTGTTCTACCTAAGGGAGAAACCGCATCTCGAGCCGCAAATGGTGATTTCTTTGATGTAGCTTATGTTTCAGCTGATCTTGAAGGTTTAGACGGTGCTGTTCGCGCCGCAGAATCTCGGGGCTTATTAACACCAGAAGATCGCAATATTATTTTTAGCGTGTTTATGGAGCGATCCATTGCATACAATAACAACAAGCCAAATGGAAAGCATCGCCCAGATATTTCAGCTACATTGCGAGATCTTTGCGAGGGAAGATTATCTTTTGAAGATGCTTTAGATATAGAAAAGTTCTGTGCAAGGGTTAACCATAATGCAAAGCAAATGCGAAGAGCTGTTGAAAAAGAAATGAGAGTTGCAAGCGGCTTAACTAAAGCGAATGCAACGCACGAACAATGGAGCGAGTTACGTGCTCAGATTAAAGAAACTTTTGCTGATCTTGGGATAGTTGAAACACCTATTCCTCAAAGAATTCAAGTTGAATTAGACCGTGAAAAAGATGGTGAACCAATAAGGTATAAGCTAATTACGGGTACAGGCTTGCACATCGATCTTCCTGGTATGCAGCAGCGTTTGCAGGGACCTCTGGCTCCACCACGTGCAGGTAAGTCTCCAGACCCTGTTGCTATTGAACGGACACTACAAATTGGTCTAATGAGCCAAACGTCAAACAACTAATCGGACATAAGAAGTATTACTCAATTAGGTCTGTATTGTCTGTGTAATAGTAGAATTATTTTTCTGCCACTGTGCAGTTATAGGGGTTTAAATGGGGAAAATCGTTAAACGGCAAGCCAAGCTTTCTGATGGTCGAGACATCATATATTTTGATGATGCTGACACCGTTCTTTCTCCAGATCGTAAAGTTGATAGCAGAGATCCGATTGCTAGGCCTGAGATAGCACATATGCGTCAAGATTTATTGACTGGCGATTGGGTATCAATTGCAGCAGCAAGACAAAACCGGGTTTTCCTCCCTCCAGCTTCACAAGATCCACTTGCTCCAGCTACACCGAACAATCCTTCTGAGGTTCCAGATAATTATGATGTAGTTGTATTTGAAAATAAATCTCCTTCGTTTAGTCCAATCTTTGACCACGAAAATGCGCCTAAAGGACTAGAAGATTTATCGGAACTAGGTTTGAACAGGACAAGAAGTTCTGTTGGAAAATGTGAGGTTGTTTGCTTTTCGCCAGAACATGAAGGTTCTTTTGCAACACTCTCACGTTCAAGGGCGCGAACTGTAATAGAAGCTTGGGCAGATCGGACAAGTGTACTTTCTGGCATGGAAGGGATTGAACAGGTTTTTCCATTTGAAAATAGAGGAAAAGAGATTGGTGTAACGTTGGCTCATCCACATGGGCAGATTTATGCATATCCTTTTATCACTCCTAGAACTAAAAGTTTGATTTCGTCAATTGAAAACTATGGGCCAAATCTTTTCAAAGATATTCTTGAAAGTGAAAAGGCTTCAGGAAGGGTGGTTCTGGAAGGTGAATTCTGGACTGCTTTTGTTCCATTTGCAGCTAGATGGCCAATAGAAATCCACATGTTGCCTAACAGACATGTACCAGATTTTTCTGAAACTACCGATGAAGAACGAGATGAACTTGCCTATCTGTACTTAAGACTTTTACGCGGTGTTGATTCTATTTATTCAACTCCTACTCCTTATATTGCAGCATGGCATCAAGCACCAGTAAATAAGCATCGAAATGACATACGTCTAATGCTTCAAGTAACATCTCCTAGACGAGCTGAGGACAAGTTGAAGTATTTAGCGGGTAGCGAAGCTGCTATGGGGGCCTGGATCGGCGATGTAACCCCAGAGTCTGCTGCCAACGAAGTACGCATTGCAATCGCCAAGGCCGATGAACAATGGCCAGTCGATCTGGACACTAAGAAGGTATAAATGAACGTTATGCGCAACCAGGCTATTAGTGGATTCGAAGATCTTTACGGGTATGCACCACAAGGTTTATGGTCAGCACCAGGTCGTGTGAACTTAATAGGGGAACATACCGATTACAACGGAGGTTTTGTTTTTCCTTTTGCAATCAATAAAAGAACTTTTGTTGCACTCGGTGCGCGCAATGACTCAAAGATTAGAGTTTCAAGCGAATTCGAGAAAGGTCTTGTAGAAATAGACCTCAAAGATCTAACTCCAGAGTCTGTTTCTGGTTGGTCTGCGTATCCTCTTGGTGTTGCTTGGGCATTTAAAGAAATGGGTACAGATATTGAATCGATGCCCGGAGTTGATTTGTTTATAGTTTCAGAAGTTCCTGTAGGTGCAGGACTTTCAAGTTCTGCAGCTATTGAATGTGCAGTTGCTATGGCTCTTAATGATGTATGGGGGACGCATATCGACAAACCTACACTGGCCAAGATTGGCCAGATCGCTGAGAACAAAGCTGTAGGCGCCCCAACTGGGATTATGGACCAATCGGCTTCAATGTTAGGTAGAAGAGATGCGGGAGTTTTTTTAGATTGCCGTTCTCTTCAAGCAGAAGTAGTTCCTTTAGGTTTTGAAAATGCAGGGCTCGAACTTTTAGTGATTGATACAAAGGTTAAACATTCGCATTCAACGGGCGGTTATGCACAACGTCGTGCATCATGTGAAAAAGCAGCCAAAGCTATGGGAGTAGAAACTCTACGAGATCTAAGCGTTAGTGATTTGGGGCGATTGAAAGAATTATGTGACGATGAGACTTATCGTAGAGCCTGTCATGTAATTACAGAGAATGATCGTGTAGAAAAAGTAATTGATCTAATCAAACAAGGTAAAACAACCGAAATAGGCCCATATTTAGATGCTTCACATGTATCAATGCGAGATGATTTTGAGATTTCAGTTCCAGAATTAAATGTTGCTGTCGAAACATCACTGGCTAATGGAGCTATTGGTTCTCGAATGACTGGTGGTGGTTTTGGAGGTGCTGCAATTGCTCTAGTACCTTGTGATCTCAGAAGCTCATTAGAAGAAAAAATACTGACAGCTTTTGAGGAGAATAATTTTATTAAACCAGATATTTTTGTTGTTAGTGCAACTAATGGCGCATCTATGGACCAGGCATTTGGGGCAGGTTTAGTTTCGCCTGCATTTCTTCCCGGTACGCAAGCAGCATTAATGCAAGACGAAGACCTCGAGGACGACATGCTCGAGACTGAGGGCGATAATGGCCGAATTGAACTTAAATTTTCTGATGGTAACAAGACTTCGACAGCAATTATTTCTACCGATGGTGCAACCTTACGGAAGTTGTGGCTAAACGACACAGAAGTAGTACAAGGTTTTGATACTAATCAAGAGAACTTAAAATCGGCAGGAGATATTTTGATCCCTTGGCCAAATAGAATCAAAGATGGCAAGTGGACACTTGAAGGTAAAGAACTCCAACTTAAGGTGAATGAGACTGAGAGAAATAATGCGATACACGGACTTATCCGTGATCTAAAACACATTGTTGTCGTTCGAAAAGAATCGTATGTTGTTTTGCGAGCTCGTATTGTTTCTTCAACTGGATACCCTTTCACTTTAGAAGTTGAAACAAAATACGAACTAGAGCTAAACGAACTCAAAATTAGCCACAAGATCACTAATTTTTCTAAGAACCAAGCACCAGTTGCATTTGGTGCACATCCTTATTTGAAAATTGGGGATACTCCAACAGAAGAATTATTTTTGCGGCTCAAAGCTAACTCTAGAGTGGCAGTAGATGATCGTTTGAATCCTATTGGGATTGAAGAAGTTCAAAATACGAGCTTTGATTTAAATACTCCTACACGTGTTGGTGACCTTGATTTAGACACTGCATATTGTGACCTGGTGTCAGAAGCTGATGGAACTTACAGGCATCGCTTGAGTAACGAACAAGGACAAGTAGTAGAAGTTTTTGGAGATGAAAACTTTAAACATGCACAGGTTTATAATACGAAAGAATTTGAGATAGGTAATGGGCTAGGTTGGGCAGTTGCAGTTGAACCAACAACAGCACCACCTAATGCTTTCAATTCAGGTACAGATTTGAAATGGGTTCAACCTAACGAAACTTGGAATATCGCTTGGGGTATTTCACTAAACAAATAAAAGCAAGGAAGAAAAATGACTTGGTTAGTTACCGGCGGAGCAGGATACATTGGATCTCATGTAGTTAGAGCTTTCCAAAAAGAAGGTATAGATGTCGCAGTGATCGATGACCTTTCTAGTGGCCATTCGAGCTTTGTTGCTAATGGTGTTCCATTCTATGAAGGTTCGATTCTGGATCGAGAAGTCCTTGACAGGATTTTTTCCGAGCAAGAAATTTCTGGTGTTGTGCATTTGGCAGGATATAAATACGCTGGAGTATCTGTCGATAGGCCAACTCATACCTATACTCAAAATGTAACTGGTACGATCGCGCTACTAGAAGCAATGCATGCAGCTGGTGTAGATAACCTCGTGTTTTCTTCTAGTGCTGGTGTGTACGGAACCCCAGATGTTGAACGCGTCACAGAAGAAACACCAACCAATCCACAATCTCCTTATGGTGAATCAAAATTGATTGGCGAATGGTTAATTCGTGACCAGGGAGTGGCTACTGGATTAAAACATACATCGCTAAGATATTTCAATGTTGTTGGTTCAGGATTCTCAGATATTTCAGATACAAGCCCACACAATTTATTCCCACTTGTTATTCGCGCATTAGAAGAAGGAAGAACACCTCGCATTAATGGGACCGACTATAAAACCCAAGACGGGACATGCGTGAGAGATTATGTACACGTTTCTGACCTAGCAAAATCTCATGTTGCTGCAGCTCGACTACTAGATCAGGGTGTAACTCTTGATCGTGTATACAACTTAGGCAGCGGTAATGGATCATCGGTTAAGGAAATTATGGATGCCTTCCGAGATGTTACAGGAATAGATTTTGAACCTGAAATTGGTCCACGTCGAGCCGGAGATCCCGATCGAATTGTAGCTATAGGCGATCGTGCAGCTGCCGATATTGATTGGCAAAACCGACATAGTATTGGCCAGATGGTGCAAAGTGCTTGGGATTCAAGAAGCGCTGGACTAGAGCACTAAAAGCAGAGGTCTTACTGCACAGAATCTACACAACTATCGAAGATTTTCTATACAAAAATGTTAGAGTTTGCCATCCAAATATGATTGGCGAACTGTATTACACGGAGGTTCACAAATGAATACACCTACAGTTAAAGCTTTGATTGTAGCTGCAGGAGATGGTACAAGAGCTGTCGAACTTACAGGCGGTAATTCAAAAGAAATGTTGACATGCTGGGATCGTCCAGCTATAAATCTGATAATTACGGAATGTCTACAAGCAGGTATCACCGATATAGTTGTTGTTTCAAATAGAAGAAAACTTGATTTAAATCACTGGGTTGAAGGCACACATCCAAAAATTGCGGAATGGGAAGACAAACAAAAAAATACACCTATTGATGCCTGTCAAGAAATTAGTAAAAAAGTTAATGTACAGGTTGTTTACCAAGATGAACCGCTTGGTTTAGGTCACGCTGTTCTAGTTGGACGTGAAGCAATTGGCAACAGCCCATTTGTTGTCTTGTTGCCTGACGAAATGATGGTCGACCTTACAAGAGATCCAGATTCTGATGCTCCTTCACCAACAAGTGAGCTTGTTGAATTAGGCAAGCAAGGATATAGCGGAGCTACAACACAGCTATGTGATGCAGATAAAGTTGGCAGCTATGGAAGAATCGAACATAAGCAAGGCTCACATGAAACTTTATCAACTGCAGTTGAACTATTAGAAAAAGTTCCTGCAGCACCAGGTGATATTGAACCAAAAAATATTATTATCGGAAGATATGTTTTCCAACCAGAAATATTTGATTACTTAGCAGATCTTGAACCTGGGGCTGGTGGCGAACTCCAGCTAACAGATGGTATGAAAGCCTTTGTTAGAGATGGACACGAACTTTTAGTTACTGAGTTAAGAGGAGACTTCGAACGTTTCGATATTGGAGGCATTCAAGGTTATAAGTCCTTTATTGGAGCACTTAGTGATGCCGAACAACGCGGAATATCTATACCAACAGTATCTCAAGCCCGTGATGACTTGTATTCTCGTAATGCGCTACCACCCGTCTCAGTCCTTATTGAAATAAATTCAAGAGCGGGTTTATTAAATAGATAGGGATTGCGAATCTGTTTAACAAAAACGGTGTTAAAGGGGTACTGATGGAATCTATTTATACAGTCACTGGAAAAAAACAATGGTGGGAAGATCGATATGGATATCAAATTTATCCTCGAACGTTTTGTGATAGCAACGGGGATGGTATCGGAGATTTAAAAGGGATAATAAGCAAAGTTGACTACTTTAAACAATTAGGTATCAACACAATTTGGATTAGTCCTTTCTATCCATCTCCTGGGATTGATTGTGGATATGACGTATCAAATTTTTGTGAGATCGATCCAGAGATTGGGACGCTAGAAGAATTTGATGAACTGTTAAAGGTTTTCCACGAGAATGACATCGCAGTACTTTTAGATATCGTTCCAAATCATTCGTCAAATGAACATGAACTATTTAAAAAAGCGCTAGCTGACCCAAATTCACCTGAACGAGACATGTATCTTTTCCGTGATCCAAAGCCAGATGGAAGCCCTCCTAATAATTGGTTAAGTGTTTTTGGCGGTCCAGCATGGAAACTAGATGAGCCATCAGGACAATATTATTTACATTTATTTTATGAAGAACAACCAGATTTCAATTGGAGAAATGAAAATGTTCAAATCATGTTTGAAGATATTCTTCGTTTCTGGTTCGAAAGAGGAGTAGACGGTTTCCGCGTTGATGTAACTCAAGGGCTATTTAAACATCAAGATTTACCTGATGCCAAAATTTTATTTGATCTACCTGTTGATTCACCCGGTGAAAAACAATTTGAAAGTCGCGACTCAAGCCATTACTACTGTCTTGGTGAGACCGCAAGACTATTTGAGCGATGGAGGGAAATCGCTGATGAATATGGTGCTGTGCTGATCGGTGAAATGATTGAGACAACGCCAGAACGTTTAGAGCGATATTTTACGGGTAATGGTATTCATCTAGTTTTCTTTCTAACAAGCGCCAGAATTTCATGGGAACCTTCTCAACTGGTTGCAATGTTTGATAAGTGTAGGAAACAATTTCCAAATCAAATAGCATGGATGGCATCTAATCATGATTATTCTCGGGTAGTTTCTAGATTTGGGGGAGGAAAGCTAGGGATAATACGAGCTTTAGCTTTAACTGCATTCATGTCGTTATATAGAGGTTTCCCATTTATTTATAATGGTGAAGAACTCGGTTTAGGCGATTGTGATGTTTCTATTGAAAATGTGAGAGATCCTCGAGCTATACGTTTCGCTAATTCACAAGACGAAGGACGTGATAAATGTCGCACGAACATGCCTTGGCATAGCGAACAGAAAAATCAAGGGTTCACCAATGCGCAAAAGGCTTGGTTAGTATCACCACCCAGAGACATGAAAGATTGTGCGGATGTTCAAATGCAAGATCAAGATTCGCCTTTTAATCGCTATCGCGAAGTTATTGCTTTGCACCAACAATATCCGATGTTAGTAACAAGCGATGAAGAAAAACGCTGGGTTAATGAGCCTAATTTCATAGGTTATTTTTCTGGTGAATATTTTGTCGGTTTCAATCCAGGACCAGTTAGTATTGAAATTGATTCTGACCAACATTTTGATCTTTTGTATTGTACAAACAAGGAGTTCAATTCATTATCAGGGCTGGTCGTGCCTGGAGAAAGCACAGTTATGTATAGGGTTGCTAATGCGTAGTTGTCATTCACAGAGGGTATTTGATGTCTAGGGCGAATTATATGAATCCTTCAACAATAGAATTTAACGATATACATTTTTTTTCTCGTTATGGTGTATTTACAGTAGAAAACGGGAAACGAATTCCTGGCCCGCAATGGTATCCAGCTGCATATGGGCAAGCAGCAAACGTATTTTTAGATCGTAATGTTAAGTTGTGGTTCTGCGGGCAAGGAGAAGATGCCCAACTTTTGGAGTTCACCCAAGAAGGAGAACCAACGCATGTACATTTAGACGGATACACACAACAAGTTAAAGATTTTACGAACTCAGCACTATGGGGAACTCTAAGCGAGAAAGTTCCAAATATTTCTGATTCACAATTAGTCGATGGTCTAGAAAAATTTCTTGAGTTTTCAATTAGTACAGCTGAAAGAATTTGTAACGAATGCACGGATAGATCAACACTTATTTTCCAAGACTATCAATTCTTTTTACTACCAGGAATCCTGAATGGCACTATTACTCCCGACGACGTAATGCAAATTTTGTCGGGGAGAATTGATCAATCACGGAGAGAAGAGTTGGCCGAGCGTTTATCGTATGTGCAGGAAGAATTCGCACCAAAAGAATGTAATCATTCCATCTTTATTCATACATCAGTTCCTTGCCCTCAATATTGGGATGCATTAAACCCACAAATTTCTAAACTTTTACTTTCATCAATCACATCCGTACCCGTTGGTGTGCATGCACCTAATTGGCAGGACAGAATAATAAAAGCAATGGAGCACTACGGAATTGAATCACCTGCAAGTAACGTGTTTGTTTCTCCAATAGGAATGAGTGGAGATCAAATCTCAGAGTTTTTAACAACTCCAGTTGCCGATATATATAGGGAACAAATAGCGAGAGATGTAGGAGAAGATGCAGATATAGTTCTATTATTCGGTCGTATTGACCCAAAGAACGGGTTTCCTCACGTTCTAAAACAAATAAGCAAGTCATTAGCTGCCAATCAGGAAATGTGGGCGAATAAGACGTTAGTTTTGCAATGTCCAAGAGATGAGAAAATTGGTTGTACGCAAGAGTTTGAGAATGTATCTAAATGGGTGGATTACCTAAGAGAACAAAACTTGGATGTTCTGTGGTATCAAGACAACAATCGCGATCGAGCTTTAGTGCTTGCAGAAAGATCTAATACTTATGTTGTTGGCGGCTTACTTGGTGGTTTTGAAGTAGTTACCCTTGAAGCTATTTTTGCTAATAGCAATTGTGATGTGATTTGCTCTGATGGAATAGGTAGCGCATACGTGCTTGGAGATTTAGCAACCTTATACCATTCTCACGAAGAACTTCCAGAGATTTTTAAAGATATTTTTACTAGTCAAGTTCAAAATAAAGATAGGAAAGACAGATCATCTGATGTTAGGAACTTGCAACTTTCGTTGAGTCCAGAATCTTGGTTAAAACATTTAGTTTCGGAAGCCGAAGGCACTACTAATGAACAAGTCCAGAGTAGAGTTGCGTTTTTAGATAGGTCGTTCCAGATATCAGGATTAGTTAGACAACAATCAGGCATTAGCGGTTAGGTTTTCATGTGGGAAAGAATATATTAATTTTAGATTTTGATGGTACGACCTCAAGTCACGTTCCAAATCCGAATGAGGCTACTTTCGAATCAGGTGTTTTAGAGTTTATAAAATCTTTTTTAGAAGCGGACTCTCGCAATGTATTGTATTTTCTAACAGGAAGAGACCCTAGATATTTACAAAGTTTGTTACCTCAAGATTTACGCGATCATATAGAAATTTTTGGAAATCATGGTTTATCGAAAATTGATGATCTTGGTGATTTAATAGTATCTCCAGAGGCTCGTGAATATGTTGATGCAACTAGCGATTTAGTGGCTGGACTGATTGCTGAAATTCCTGACCTTAAAGGTCATCTGGAAGATAAAACCCTCGGTGTTGTACTTCATTTACGTTGGCTTCAAGATGTGGTATCCGACAGAATAGTTTTAGGTACGCATAAATTTCTCTCAAATAACCCAGAGTTAGCTGGAAAGTTCGAAGCGGTTTCCTGCGACGGTGTACTTGAACTTAGGCCGAGGCTTTATCACGATAAAGGTACTGCGTTATATGGGCTGATGGAAGAACTTGGTTACGACAACGTTGAAAGTCTGTTTTATGCTGGCAATGACATACCAGATATACCTGCCTTCACCGCGGTCACAAAGATTTGCTCTGATCATCGGATCAGAGGTCACAATTTTGTTGTGGTTGAAAAAAATAGTGCAATAGAGCATTCGCATGACTATACCTCTAACAAAGATATAACAGTGGCAGACGTTGTGAGCCTGGTTGATGCATTAGGGGTCCATCTATTAGATAAATCTCAAATAAGGCCTGGGTTTGAAGCCATTACACGTTCATATTTAAAATCTGAGCAGAGTTAACTTAAAGTTGTGCTCATCTCGAGAGTTTAGACGAACAATTTGATAGGATCGTTAAGCATTAATAAGGGGCTATTGTGGAAAAACTTATTCTCGGAATAGATATTGGTGGAACAAAAACAGCTGTAGGGGTTTTTGATTACGATGGCGAACTATTAGCTTGGGACTCCTCTTTAAATCCACAAACTGACGATGCAGACAAAGTATGGCGATCAATGACTGATCTCATAGACAAAGTTACAGCTCCCTATATGGATTCTATTGTTGTATGTGGAGTTGGAACAGCCGGGCCAATGACCGCAAAAGGTAAAACGATTACACCTGCAAATATACATGCTTGGGTTGAGTTTCCTCTACGAGCAAAATTAGAAGAGCATATAAGAAAACCTGCATATGTTGAAAATGATTGTAAGGCATTGGCACTAGGTGAAGGCTGGAAGGGTGCAGCTCAAAATCAGAATCATTATATGTCGATGGTTGTATCCACTGGTATCGGGGGTGGAATCGTCCTAGACGGTAGGTTGCTCCATGGTGGTGAAATGCAAGCTGGTCATATAGGTCACATGGTGATTGAACCTAACGGGCCAACCTGTGGCTGTGGAAATAGAGGTTGCTTGGAAGCGCTCGCATCTGGTCGTAATCTGGAAAAAATTTTTGGAATCTCACCAAAAGATGGTACACCTGAGATGATCGAATATTGTGCGGATAAAGTTGCACAAGGGATCGAGATAGCTGCCGCACTGTTAGATATTAGACATGTAACCATTGGCGGTTCTGTAGCACTTGGTTTTGGTGACCCATTTTTCTCTCGTGTTCAAGAAACTTATGACAAAATTTCTAATTTGGAATTTACGCGTGGATTGAAGATAGTACCAACAGGATTAGGGGCACAAGGCGGTCTGATCTCTGCTGCAAGAGTAGGGAAACTTGGTTATCGAGGGATACTTTGGAGCAGGTAGATTCAAGCAGCGCGGCTATGTTCTTAACTGGCAATCGGGTGATCCTAAGGCCTCTAAGCGATAACGATTATGAATCGTATAAACAAGTACGGACACGATGTCATGACTGGTTGAGAAAATGGGAACCAACCGTGGATGGTATACCTATGGATTCTATTAGTACACGTGAACATTTCACCCAGAGAGTATCTGCATTCGAGCGGGGTCGTCACTTTGATACATCTTATGGATTTGGCATCTTTTTACATGACGGAACATTTATTGGTGAAGTAACTGTAGGAACTATCGTTCGTGGGCCTTTTCAATCTGCATTGTTAGGATACTGGATAGATGAAAAATGTGCTGGTCAAGGTTTCGCCCCCGAATCAGTCGCCTTGGTTGTAAATTATGGGCTTGGTGCACTGGGCTTTAGGAGGATAGAAGTGGCGATAGTTCCACGCAATAAGTCGAGTATTCGAGTAGTAGAAAAATTAGGTTTTGCTTTTGAAGGTGTATCCAAAGAATATATTGAAGTTAACGGCGTCCGTGAAGACCATAATAGATATGCCATGACAATAGATTTATGGGACCAACAAACTAAATGATTAGAATTTTATTTTCTGATCTTGCAAATAATTTATCGTGAGGACAAATGTACGAATATCCGAAGATTAATGATTGTTCACTACTGTCTGACCATAGGACTGTTGCGATCGTAGAGCCCAATGCAGACATATCTTGGATGTGTTTGCCTCGTGTCGATTCTGCTCCTATCTTTGCTCATTTATTAGATACAGAAAATCCTTCAACAACAGCAGGAGTTTTTTCTATTGCAGATGCAGAAAATATTTTACCTCAGCAAAGATATATCGGTGACACGATGATATTGCGCAGTGAGTTTGCGACATTTCATGTTACAGATTATTTGGATGCTTCAAGAGGGCGAACAAAACATCAGGCAGGTAGAAGTGATCTAATACGAGTGATCGAAGGTTCAGGAGTAGTAAATGTTACATTTGCACCTAGGCTTAATTTTGGGCGCACAATAACAAAACTAGAACAAAAGGATCGTGGGTTAGTTGTAAAAGGTGGAGTTGATTTAATTTGTTTAAGGTCTCCAGAAATGTTGTGGTCAATAATTGAAGATGGAGATCACCAAACAGCAACAGTGCAGTTTGATCTTGATGCATTAGGTGGGCGAGTAAAACTTGAGCTTCGTTGCGGAACTGCAAATGTTCGTAGCGATTCAATGCCTGAACCCGAACGTAGAACTCAAACACAAACTCACTGGCAAAAATGGATTGATCGATTGAAAATCCCTGAGTTTCGAACAGAAGAAGTAAAGCGTTCTGCTTTGACTTTAAAAGCTTTATGTCATACTCCTACAGGTGCAATTCTGGCGGCTGCAACAATGGGTTTACCTGAAGGTTTTGGTGGTGAACGTAACTGGGATTATCGATATTGTTGGTTGCGTGATGCTTCAATGACTGCTGCAACCCTCGTACGTTTAGGTAGTCATGCTGAGGCAATGAAATTTTTAGATTGGTTGGATGATGTAGTTCAGAGCCGTGGTTCTGCTTTACTATTGAATCCTTTATATATGGTATCTGGAGGACATTTGGCTCCGGAAGCAGAAATTGCAGAATTATCTGGCTTTAGGGGATCAAGACCTGTTCGCATTAATAACGGAGCTGACACACAAGTACAGTTAGATGTCTTTGGCGCTGTTGTGGATTTAATTGCTGTACTAGCGCAAAATGGTGAACCATTATCAACTAAACATTGGAACTTGGTGCAAGATCTAGTAGTGGCGGTAAAGGAACGATGGAGAGAAGAAGATGCTGGTATTTGGGAGTTTCGTAGTGCCCCACGCCATTATACATATTCGAAGTTGATGTGTTGGGTAGCTGTAGATAGGGCAGTTTTTTTGGCTGATTATTTTATAGGTGAGGTTCCGCAAGATTGGGAAGATCTTAGAGACGAGATAGCTGAAGCTATTCATACTCGGTGTTACAAAGTTTCAACAAATGCCTATACTTCTGCGTATGATGGTGAAGATATAGATGCATCTGTTCTTGCATTGGGTATTTTTGGTTTTATTGAAATGGACGATCCAAAATTCCAGGGGACTATTAAAGCTGTTGAGGATAAGTTGCTCATAAAAGACAGTGTTTATAGATATTTGGTTGAAGATGCTTTACAAGGTTCCGAAGGTGGGTGGAATATATTGACTCTTTGGTTGTCCCAATGTTATTGGGCCTCTGGACGACAAGATGATGCGAAACGTTTATTCAACATTGTCCGTAAAAACTTTGGGGTGACAGGTTTGATGTCAGAACAGGTTGATCCAGAGACTCTTGAAGCTATGGGGAATCATCCACAGGCATATTCCCACTTAGCATATATCGATGCTGCCCTTGCTATGTCCTAAGAGGGTCCGACCCTCCATTTCGGTCAAATCAGACATCAAGCTGACTTCATAAATTCTAGATAGTTGTGAGTTCTAATAATATTTAACATCCGAGTGGCTTGCAGCCAGGAAGGACAAGGTTTTCCTAAGTAATTACTTAAGCTCGAATATGCATAGTCAAACGGATCCCCAGGATTCAAATGGATATACCGTGTGAGATGAATTAATTGTTCTTCACTTTCTACTTGGACTGCTTTGTATTTGCTTTCTAATAGAGGGCCAACTCTTCCATATCTTTTATTCATGTACATGGTGTGTGAAACCCCAATAGATTTCATGAAAGGAGCTAATGCCGTGGGGTCTTGTCCTAGCCACAAAAGTAGATGGTAGTGGTTATTCATTAAACAAAATGCTTGGATTTGTATCTCATCATAAAATTTTGGATAAGGCATCCGGTTAGCATCGCTTTGTTTATTGTATGGGTTTAGATAGCGATTGAATAGCCCGAGAAAGAAGTCTTTATCGGCGTCTTCGTGGAAGATATCTTGTTTGCATACTCCTCTGTTATATACGTGTAGGTAAGTATTTGGTTGATATTGTTTTATTACATTTTTACGTGGCATGCAGAAAACGTATCACTTAGGTGCGACAAGAACTTTCGTCCCTTTTGGGCGAAAAGGAGGGTCGGACCCTCTTAATAGGCTTGGGCAAAGAGGGCCATTTCTGTTGCTGGTTCACCAGTGATAATGCATTTTGTACCTTTTGCCGGGCCAGGCCTCTTGAAGTTCCCATTTTGGACAGCATTGTTTAGGTCGTCGTCTTGCATAGGTAGACAACGAATTGTTGCCTTAGTTTCCTTTTTAACCTGTGCTTCTGAGTCCGCCTTACCATTCCAAGGTGCTAGAGCAAAACCGTTAGCTTCGCTAAGGAATTCGCGCATTTCATCATAACTTGCTGGTGTAAACACGTTGTCTTGTTGGAAAGATTGTGCTTCGCTAAGCAATTGGCTGTCAAAATCTTCTAGTGCTTTGATTACGTAGCCCGTTAACTCATCAAAGTTGACGCTTTGTTTCTCTCCACCGAGTCGAGAAGAAATCATTACCGACTTAGATTCCAAATCACGTGGACCGATCTCAATTCTTAGAGGTACACCTTTGAGCTCCCACTCAGCATATTTATAACCTGGGCGATATTCGTCACGATCATCAATTTTGACACGAATATTTTTAGTAGTTAAATCTGTAGAGATCGCATTAGCTTTTTCAAGTACAGCACTTGCTTGCTCGTCGTTTTTATATATTGGAACGATAACAACTTGTTTTGGTGCAACTCCAGTAGGAAGCCTTAGCCCGTGATCATCGCCATGGGCCATGATAAGACCACCAATAATACGTGTCGATATTCCCCAGCTTGTCGCATAAGCAAAGTCGAGGCCACCTTCACGAGTTTGGAATTGTACGCCATAAGTTTTTGCAAACAATTGACCGAGATAATGAGAAGTGCAAGATTGCAGAGCTTTCTTGTCTCTCATCATCGTTTCAAATGTGATTGTCTCTTGCGCTCCAGGGAAGCGTTCACTCTCACTCTTGCGACCAACAAAACCAGGAATTTTCAAAACATTTTTGATCACATCGATATAAACATCACGCATGATCAAAGCAGTCTCTTTGATTGCATCAACAGAAGTTTCGTGTGCAGTATGGCCTTCTTGCCATAGGAATTCGGAAGTGCGTAAGAAAAGTCTAGAGCGCATCTCTGCCCTAAAAACATTTGCCCACTGATTATATAGAAGTGGTAGATCGCGATAACTTTGTACCCAACGAGAATATGTATCCCAAATTACAGTTTCAGAAGTAGGACGAAGAATTAGTGCATCTTCCATCTTTTTTCCACCAGAATGGGTAGCAACAATAACTTCTGGTGCAAAACCTTCAACAGTTTCTGCTTCACGTTCTAATAGGCTCTCTGGTATTAGCGTTGGAAAGTAAAGATTCTCATGGCCAGTTGCCTTGATTCGGTCGTCGACAGCACGTTGGATTTGTTCCCAAATAGCGTAACCCCAAGGCTTAATGACCATAGATCCACGGGCTAAACCGTTTTCGGCCATGCCTGCATCTCGAATAACAGCCTGGTACCAGGCAGGGAAATCTTCTGATTGTTTTGGTAATGCCATAGATAAATAGCTTAGTGTTTGAAGATTGGGGACTTCTACGTAATAGTATATAAACCTACCCGTTGCCCGAGTGGCGGAATAGGCAGACGCGAGCGGCTTAAAACCGCTTGATCGAAAGATCGTGGGGGTTCAAGTCCCCCCTCGGGCACGTAATAAATACCTGTTCAGTGTAGGTATGCATGTTGAATGGTTATGCTATTGCAACCATTTTGCAACCATTTTATTTCTATTCATCTAGAATTGTCCCATGGTCATGGATATTACAACCGATGGATAAGTCAGAAAAGAACCTCGCGCTCCGGGCTTATGTTCAGGATGTTTGTGGTCCTTCTTTTGACGATCTCATTGAGGTGATGAGGGACTATTCGATACCACCTCTATATATT
>CAUJDU010000105.1 GCA_963169585.1 Actinomycetota bacterium
ATAAGGTGCGAAATATTAACTAGTTTGATGAAAAATCGTGGATACGAGAAAGTTTACCAACTAGATGGTGGAATCGTAACATACGGCAAGGAGTATGCAGACAAAGGTTTCTGGGAAGGGAAATGTTATGTTTTTGATGGACGGATACAAGAAGCATTCTCACCAAATTCCAAGATGATCAGCTCTTGCAGAGAATGCGGCTCTCCTTCAGATAATTTTTCTCATTGCTCTAATGAGCCTTGTGGTGCTCAAATGATCATCTGTAAAGAATGTGAGGCTAAAGAACAGCCCCATCTTTGCATTGCTTGTTCTTCTTAGCTTGGTTCAACCGGTTTTTCACTAACAGCATTGCCAGTAATAACTGCGTTTCGCATTTGATCGCTAAGATCTGCCATTCCTCCAGGTGAGTGAGGGATCAGGATAGTATTTGTTTTGCTCAAAGCCCCGATACTTGAAATAGTATCGAAATATTGTGTCATCAAAACTAGATTCATTACATCTTCCGCTTTTGCCCCATCTATATTCCCGCTGAATGCTTCTACTGATTCTCTAAGCCCGTCAATTATCGCTTTACGTTGGTTTGCGATTCCTATTCCCTGAAGGGCTTTACTTTCTGCTTCTCCTTCAGCAGATTTAACAACACGAATTTTCTCTGCTTCTGCTAGTTCGATTGCTGCTACACGTGTTCTTTGAGCTGCATTGATTTCATTCATCGACTGTTTAACGAGAGCATCAGGATCTATATCGGTTACTAAAGCTTTAATGATTCCATATCCAAAATCATCCATCACCGTATCTAGTTCTTGTTTTACTGCTTGGGCGATTTCATCCTTTTTCTCGAATAGATCATCAAGAATTAGTCCTGGTACACGGGCTCTCACTGTGTCAAAAACAAACGATGTAATCTGTTGCTGTGCATTTTGTAAACGGTAAAAAGCATCGGTAACTTTAGTAGGTAGCACGTAATATTGAACGCTAACAATTACGAAAACAAATACGTTATCACTTGTTTTTGTTTCAACTCTTACATCTAATTGTTGAACTCTCATTGAGACTCTACCTGCTACGCGGTCGATGAGAGGTATTTTGGCGTTAAGTCCAGGGGAAGATACTTTTTTAAATTTTCCAAAACGCTCTACAATTGCTGAGGTTTGTTGTTGAACGGTGAATAATGCCATAAACAATAGGATGACAACTAAAATCGCTATAACTATCAAAAAAATCAACATATCTGCTTCAGCTCCTCTACAACCTTTTCGATGGGCTCAATACTAATAGAAATATGTGTTTGAGTTTTCCAGTTTTACAGACAATATGACCCTAATCAGGCGTAGAGTACCTTACTTAGTTGTAACTTACTTTATAATGTACTTTCCTAATAGTGCGATCAAAGGCGCCAGGTGCGTTACGACGACCGCGAGCATTGTCTGGCTCTGCCAGCAATGCGAAAGACAAAAAGCGAGAGCAAACCGAGCGAACTAATCACAGGGAGCGAAGGATGAGCGACCGCGAGCATTGTCTGGCTCTGCCAGCAATGCGAAAGACAAAAAGGGAGAGCTGCCAGAGTGGCCGAATGGGCTTGCCTGCTAAGCAAGTGTCTGTCGTAAGATGGACCGAGGGTTCAAATCCCTCGCTCTCCGCCAGTTGTATTTTGGACTGAGTTTTTGCGATCTCGACTTTTCGCATATAAAAAATACTGTTATCTTTTATATGTTTTACGAGATACTTGTTATGAATCCAGTACCGATACCTACAAACGGAGATATCGATCAGTTTCGACTAAAATACTTCTCCACGCAAGCGGTCGTAGCTCAGTTGGATAGAGCGCCTGTCTACGGAACAGGAGGTCGGGAGTTCGAATCTCTTCGACCGCACACAGTTGATATTAGGATTAATTGATCATGGACGCACAATTCGAAGCTCTTTTCTCTGAGGCTTTAGATATCCCTATCTCTCTATCAATTGTGAATTTTGAAGCTGATAAACATTTAGCTGGTAAACAAGCATTAGCCAATACCCAATATTTCTTGGATGGTTACACTTCAATTTCTCATTCAGCCAATTTGGCTGTTGGTGTTTCTACACCTAAAAAAGAAAATATCTTTGGTATTGGTATTGATTTTGAAGGAACAAGAGAATTAGATATAAAACTTTCCAGGATGTTCCTTTGTGTATCTGAGCTTCGAAGGCTCAATGAACCTACAAGTAATGAGTTGCTTGAACTTTGGACGATTAAAGAGGCACTGTTTAAAAGTACACCAGAAAATGATGGACTTTTTTTAAGAAATTTTGAAATAGTCGAAAAAAAAGATACTTACGGTAAGGCGTTATGCCTAGCTCACCCAGAGTTTCAATATATATTTAGCTCCTGCCAATTACCAAGTGGAATATTATCTATCGCATTATGTTCAATAGGCAGCTAATGCATTGCTGACTGCGTTAAGAGCAATTGAAATCTCTTCTTCGTTGACAACTAGCGGCGGCATGAATCGTATATTGTTACCCCAAGTTCCAGCATTCATCATTAACACGTTGCTTTGTTCACGGCAATGACTAATTACATGTGCACAAACCTTTGCATCTGGTTTTTTCGTTCCAGGTTCTAAAAACTCTGCTGCGACCATAAGACCATATCCGCGTACATCACCAATTAAAGGATATTTTTCCGCTAGTTCACGCAAACCATTGCGTAGTTGTTCTCCACGCTGTTGCACATTCTCTAGGAAACTTGGATCTTTCATGATTTCAATTGTTGCTAGTGCTGCTGCACAACCAATAGGGTTCCCCCCGTAGGTTCCACCATGGCTTCCAACAGGCCATTGGTCCATCAAAGATTTGTTTGCCCCTATTGCAGAAAATGGAAATCCACTTGCTATACCTTTCGCCATAACGAGGATGTCTGGCTTAATACCATAATGATCTACTGTAAAAAATTTTCCTGTTCGGCCAAAACCTGATTGAACTTCATCAGCAACAAACATAATTCCATGTTCTTTACATCTAGAAACTAGCCCTTCTAAAAAACGTTTTGGAGCAGGGGCATACCCACCTTCGCCTTGTTCTGGTTCAATTATTATCGCTGCTGTTTCAGCTGGCGAAGTCTGCGAGTTAAGGACATAGTCAAGTTGCGCCAAACATGCATCGATTGATTCTTCTCTTTCTTGGTCGCTACCTAAAGGAGATGGAAAAGGCGAAATATATACACCCGAAGGCAATGGAGCATGACCACTCCTATATCCAGTCTTACTTGTCGTCATTGCCATCGCCATATGAGTACGCCCGTGAAAAGACCCGTTAAAAACAATTATGTTCGGTCTTTTAGTGACTTGTTTAGCAAGCTTGACAGCACCTTCAGTTGCTTCTGCCCCAGAGTTCGCATAATAAAAAGTATCAATACCTTCTGGAGTTATGCTTTCCAATTCATCTGCCAATGGCTGCATCAAATTATGTGTGTAACAGTTAACTTGTGCATGGATAAATTGCTGTGCTTGATCTTGGATTGCTTTAACTACTTTTGGATGGCAATGCCCAGTAGATGTAACAGCTATTCCAGAGGTGAAATCAAGATACTTAGTACCATCTGTAGAGTAGACCCAACATCCTTCACCTTTTTCTACTTGGATATCTGTAACGTGGAACCATACTGGAGATAAATAGCCTGTCATGGTTTACATACTACTGGTAGATTTAGACGTTTATGATGCATTTAATTACGCGCTTTGGCTAAAAGGCGTAGTACTTCAATGTATATCCAAACAATAGTTACAATCAAGCCATAGGCTGCGGCCCAATTCATATATTTTGGTAAACCTTGTTGTGATCCTCTTTCGATAAAATCAAAATCTAGAGCCAAATTTGAAGCAGCAATTGCAATTACGAACACAGAGAACGCAATTCCCATTATGCCCGAATCCCAAACTAAAGGCATTCTCGCACCAAACAAACTCATCAATAGTGTGATCATGTAAAAAACCATTATTCCTAGTGTTGCACCAATTACAACTTTGCGAAATCTCTCGGTAACTTTCAAGATTCTTGTCGAATATAGTGTGTACATCACAAATACTATTGATGCGGTTGCAAGAACAGCTTGAACAACAATCCCGTTGTATGCGTCTTCAAAAATCCTTGATATCCCCCCAAGTACCACTCCTTCTAATAGCGCATAAATCGGTGCTGTAATACGAGCTAAATGAGGTTTAAACGTTGTTACAAGTCCAAAGATGAGTGCCAAAATTAACGATCCGAGTACGTATATCCCAAGCTGCTCATTTGGAATGGATATCCAAGCCCATGTTCCACTAGCAATCAGTATTGCGAATAATACAAGTGCGGCTCGTGCTGAACCTGTTACAGACATCGAATCTGAAGTAACAACAAAATCCGTCGGTGGATTATTCGAATTTGAAGATACATCTTGAGCCACTTGCCCGGGAGATGCATAGCCAGGACGTAGATCTTCGCTACTTGCATTACCTAGTGTTTTTTCTAAAATTTTATTTGCCACAATTTGTCCTTTCAGACATAGAATTATCTATTATACGCTACAACACCCAAATTAAGATTCTTATTTCTCCTGTACTGAAAAATCACTTTATATTAAATCGTGCGATCACTGTCTCTTGGTCGAAATCACCTGTCGTAAGCCTAGCCGTAAAAACCCAAATTCCTGCAAAAGGAATGGCCCCATCTACTGATTGGAAGTGATTCGATCCTTTATATTTCATAGCAATTTGTATCGGACCAACATCCTTTTCTTCATTTATGACCCAGACTTGAACAACCGTTCCCGATGTTAATAGACCATTACTACTTAGCTCTTTTGGCTTCCCGCTATCATTAAATATTCGTAAATCTATTTGAACTGGTCCATATTTATTTGGATCTATCGTAATATCGATATACCCTTTATCAATTTCTACCGTCTCGGTATGAGCTAATGAAAGGGCTGCCTTTGCAGGTACCGCATTAACAAGCACTGCAGTTATAGAAAGTATTACAACTATTACTACCGTTTCTACATACACAAATTTTAATAGTTTCTTATATTGGGTTTTATCTTGTACGAGCATCTTGACTCTTTTTCTAGAGAAAAACGCGATTAATATGATGCCTACGAAAAGCAGATTCTTAAATCCGACAAGTTGCCCGAACCAAGTTTGCTTGGCTGCATCGATAGAGCCAACTTGTCTAAACCAAGCAAACCATCCTGATAGAAAAATTACCGACACGCACCATGTAGCTACTTTAGAAAAAGTAATAAAATAACTTCCATCTTTTTCTTTTCGCACCACTAAGGAAACAAAAACAAGACCACCAAACCAAATTCCGACAGCGAAGACATGCGCAAAACTTGCAATAATAGCCAAGGAAGCATTTTTACCAGCTGAAGAATGGCCTGTAAATGCTGGAGTAAATGCAAGTAGAACCGTGAGCATCACTCCGATGGTTAAAAGATTATCTCTTGATTTAGATTTACTTTTTACGCAATAGATAATCAACACTATTAAAAGTATTGCAAGAGCAATGCGGATCAGATTGACATAAATAAATTTGGTATCTAATTGTTCTATATAATATTTTGTTTCAAAACTTCCCAGAATATCCAAAGAATATGCTTCAGCTATAAAAAACCGTATTGAAAGTAAGCTACTTAATATTAAGATCAGGCAAGAGGATATAAAAGGAATTGTAATTTTTGATATAAAATTCTTTTCCCCAAACAAAAAACTAAAAAACATTGCTCCTATTATTAAAGACAATGAAATAAAAATTACACCACGGTTGAATGCTGTCACCCTTTTTATAATGCCGCTTGAATTTTGTTTCTCTAAAGTTGTACTTGCCCCGACCCTATTCATAGCTGTTACATCTATTTCGGTTCCTACAGAGAATAAAAATGCACTTTTGATTAAATGTGAGTCTGCAGAAATCACACTATAGGCAATCACATACGTGTCTTTTCTAAGTTTGGACACTTTTGACTTTACGGATTTAGAATCACTCTGTTTAACCTTTCCTATTTCTATTTGCTCGCCTTTAGAATTAAATAGCCGTAAAGAATTAGATTGTATTTTTATCGATTCACTGAAACTAAGTTCTATATATTTAGGTGAAATTTCGAGTACTTGATCCGGGACAGGAGTGCTAGACACGATAGCTGCATGGGCATCAGCTTTTGAACCATTTAAGAGAAGCAATACTGCTACTAACGCTAAGAGGACTATGGATCTTGCTAAATGTTTTCTCATAATTTTCTTGTGAAAGCTTATTCTAAATGTTGTGTTAATAAGTATCTCCTTACGGAATGTAAATCGACCCGAAGCCGAAATTGGACATCCCATTTAAGTATCCTGCGAATAACGCGAATAGGCTAAATATTTAACTTATTGCGCATATAGTGCTTTTAACCCATAATCGACATTAGTCTGATCAAGGGGGAAGAGACGAAATGATCAAATTTGCTATTGCAACTTCAAAAAAACCGTTTATAAACTCGGTTTTAAAACATCAAAACCATCCACGAATAATCATAGCCACAGCGCTTATATTGGTTATTCTTGCCGCAAGCTTCGCGCATGCATTCAGCAGAGTATCCGTTAACGATTCTTTACTACAAGTATCCAAAAACAAATACAGGACGGATTCATCTGGGCTTGGTGCATCTAAAGTCGGTCGTAACGAAGATTTATATATCTTCATTTCTAGCGACCACATCAATAGGCTCAAATCTAAAGGCGAAATTAAAGATAGCAATATCGTTTCAGTGAAATACTTGATAAATCCAAAATTAGTGTGGTTTTCAATAGTTCCAACCATGCCGGCAATCGTACGAACTTCACACCCATATGATTTAGCAGGAACAAACAGTGACGGTACAGCAAAACCATTAAACCCTAATGGCCTTACGCTTTATGGTGATCGAGTCGTTATTATGACCGAAATAAAATTTAGAAATGGTTCATCAATTGCAGACATAACACATTTCGATAAAACCAATACTCAAACAACTACTACTCAGCCACCTACAACAAACCCACCAACTACTCAACCACCACTAACCAACCCGCCAACTACTCAGCCACCTACAACAAACCCACCAACAACAGGTACATGTGAAGGTCCTCATATCTCAGCGAATATCTGTTTGAATCCTGCATCAATCCCAGGACCCGCACCCTCTTCTAATGTTTTACAAGATGAGGTAAAAGGCTATACACCTACGAGTGCTCATGGTGACCCTAACGGAAACTTCGGCGCTATTAGAACCGAATGTGGATTTGCAAGTATTTCGAAAAATGACCCTATTGTTTTCCCGGGACAAAAAAATGCATCCCACTGGCATATGTTCTATGGCAACACTGCTGCAGATGAAAACCTAACGGACCCAGTAGCCCAAGGAAGTTCAACTTGTACAGGCGGAGCACACAACAAAACAGGATATTGGGCACCGGCACTTATAGATACAAATAGTTACAACCCAACAACAAAGCAATTCAATATCGCACAACCAATGTCGGGATTATACATGTCTCCAATTCAGGTATATTACAAGTCTGATTACGATGGAGTTTTAGCATCAAACATTCAAACCATCCCTCGAGGATTAAAAATGATTGCTGGTGCAGATTTATCTCGTCCACTTACAGGACCCGTTGGCAGTCAAGTAACCTTCGAATGTATTACTGATGGAAATACACAGTCAATTGCTCCGGGGCATCAAGAACATTACAGTTCAATTCCATCTAACTGTGCTCCAGGAAATTACATTCAGGCATCTATTGGTTTCCCTCAATGTGGGGCAAGAAATTCTGATGGTACGCCAGTCCTTGATTCACCTAACCATAGATCACACATGTCTTATGGTGCCGGATGGCCAGATAAAGGTTGCCCATCAACGCACCCTATTGCATATCCAAAAATAACTGAGCACTTCAGATGGAAAGTACCCGCAAGCGGTTCAGCAGGTCTCCGTTTTGTATCGGACAGATATAGTGCGAACAACCCTGCAGGATGGGGTTTCCATGCCGACTGGTTTAACGGATGGAATCCTTCAACACTTCAAAAAATTATTAACAACTGTTTTACTTCAAGAGGGATCGTTGGTAACTCAACATCAAGAGGTGCAGATTGTTCGATGAATCTGTTTGAACCTGTTAATCCAAGTAATCCACGAGGACCATGGAGGGGTTTAAGTTAAATATTTTTAGCTTTTACTAGTTAACACGAAATGTCCGACACATAAAAATGTCGGACATTTTTTATACAAATATCCATCGTTGACATTTCTCAATTTTTAGAATCTTTACTTATTGATTACAAATGTGATAATTTGTTTAGATACGCATTACAACGATGTGTGTGTCGTGAAGTGTTGCGTGCGCGGAGTGTGAATTGTACATAGGGTGTCGTTTATGCAAAGCGCATGCAATGCTTCTTTGAATGGGGGAACACTACATATCGTTGCGTATGTATGCTCATTACTTTTGTCCTCGCTAATGCGAGTATTATTTTTATATCGAAACTACATTTCAACTTCCGCTCACATACGACTTAATTGCTGTTTTTTTATTTGCTATAACAGGTGCGTTAATTGCAGTAAAGCGTGGCTTTGATCCAATAGGAGTATCTATTATTACAATCATCAGTGGTGCTGGTGGCGGAATAATTAGAGATGCAGTCTTTTTAAACATTCAACCTGCAGTAAAAAGTGACTGGAGGTATGCAGCAGTACTTTTTATAGCGATGGGGACTGTCCTATTGGCACGACGACTCTTAATTACGCGACCAATAGCTTTCATCATCATGGCAACCGAAGCTGTCGGTATTGGAATTAACTCAGTTTATGGTACTCAAAGAGCACTTGATACCAACACAAGTGTTTACGGTGCTGTAATTGTTGGATTAATAAACGGTGTTGGTGGACGACTTATGCGCGATACTGTCATGGGAAGGAAACGTAAAAATCTCGTACCTGGGCGCTTATACGGTGTTGCCAGCTCAGGTGCAATTTTGGTTTTTCTTGTTATGTCCGAATATCTAGATTTGAATGTAGAATTAGCTGCTTGGACTGCTATAGGTACCGCATTCGCAATTCGAATTATTGCAATAAAGTTTGATATTAAAACTAGAGCGTTAAAAGATTATTATGATCCAAGCGAAATCCTGGTTACGAATGCCCGCAAAGTTATTAACCCAATACGACCGAAACTTTCACAGCTTAAGTACAAAAGAAAATTTATCGAGGAAGAAAAACCTAAGGAATAAATTTAGGCTGACAACAATGTTGCGCCAGCCCAAATTACTGCAAATAAACCGATGATGATAAAAACAATAGAACGACCCAGTGGAGCTACAGCCAAAGTTGCTTTACCCTGTTTAATCTGGTTTTTTGCCAAAACAGTAGAAGCCTGCCTTGAGGCACGATTACTTTTTTGTAAAGATTGTTGGGCCATGGTCTTATCTCCTTTACGGCGGTAAATGGCTATTGAATTACCAATAACCATTGCAGCGCCTAAAGCTAAAACCAGTTCGATCATGGTTTGAGTGTAAAAATTCACACGTAAGCCAATCTTTGTTTATTTCTCAACGGCAACTATTTCTATACCAACAGTTGCGCTAACCTCTGGATGTAATTCAATTGTTGCAGAGAAAGTTCCTAGTGTTTTAATTTGCTCGCTAAGGGTAACGTCTCTTTTGTCTATTTCTAGTCCTGAAGCCTTTGCTATTTCACTAGCAACCTGAGCAACTGTGACTGATCCAAATAACTTTCCTTCTTCACCTGCATTAACTGTAATTGTGACAGAAGTTTCGTTTAACTTGTCTGCAAGCTCAACTGCACCAACTTTTTCTTTCTCCAACTTAATTGCACGTGCTCGTTGCATAGACTTTGCTTGATCGAGAGCACCTTTACTTGCCAGTGTGGCATAGCCTTGAGGAATAAGATAGTTACGCGCATAACCATGAGCAACTTCAACAATATCGCCAGTACGTCCTCGACCTTTTACATCTTTACGAAGAATAACTTTCATGATTATGCCTTCTCGTTAGCTGCAACGGCTTCAGATTCAATAAGAGCTTGTGCTTCTTGTTCAACAGCTTGATCTTGCAACGGAGCTTCTTGCGCATCAGTGGTATCTGTTGCCTTAGCAGAGCTTTGCTCTTTTGGAGAACGAGATGGTTTATCTGCTTTATAACCACGTTCTGGTTTTTCGCCACGTGCTTCTCTTTCCACCTGGTCGAGTGTTCCTTCATCTTCATCTCTTCTTTTTTTAGTTTTAGAAGTTACTTGGCGAACATTAAATGGTAAAAGTGCCATTTCTCGAGAGATACGGATCGCTTTAGCAATTTCACGCTGCTGCTTTTGCGAATTACCTGTAACATTTCGTTGACGAATCTTTGCCCGCTCGCTCATGAACTTTCGCAACAAGTTAACGTCTTTATAGTCAACATATTTAATGCCTTCATAAGTCAAAATAGATGTCTTCTTTCGAAATTTTCTAGTATCAACTTCAGGGGCTCTTCGTTTTTTATTATTTCCCATATTTTCCTCTTAACATCCTCGAGTGCCGTTGGGCTGACCCGAGAGGCCTACTCTTTCTTTCTATTTAGAACGGCTCGTCACCGTATTCGTCATAATTAGGTACTGGTGCTAGCTCTGGTTCATTAGATCCACCAGAGTATGAGCCCTGACCTTCTTTTCTTTCATTTCTGTGAATATCGACTGTTGCCCATCGAAGTGATGGTCCAACTTCATCAGCGATGATTTCAACGATGGAACGCTTTTGACCTTCTTTGGTTTCATAGCTACGTTGTTCAAGGCGGCCAGTAACAATAACTCGGCTACCTTTCTGTACTGATTGGCCGATATTTTCAGCCATTTCACGCCATGCAACTACATCAAAAAAGCTGACTGCTTCTTGCCATTCTCCTCCTCGGTCTTGCCATCTACGATTTACAGCTACCCCGAAACGGGTATTTGCTTGACCTGATGGTGTAAAACGAAGTTCTGGTTCACGAGTTACGTTACCGATAATTGTGATTGAATTTCCTGCTGCCATTTTATATGCCTTTCGCTATTTTTTGTCTGCGCTAGTTCTATCAAACAGGTACGACAAAAACGCTTTGTTTTATTTATGCCTTGTATTGAGATTCTGGAATTCGAAGAACCATGTGGCGGACAACATCAGTATCTAGTCCAAGTTGACGGGATACTTCTGTCATAACATCTGGCTCGGCTTTAGCTTGGATGACAACGTAGTAGCCTTCGTTTTTCTTATTGATTGGGTATGCAAATTTCCTTTTTCCCCAATGATCAACATCTCCAAGCGTTGCTCCCGCTTTAGAAATTTGGTCACAATAAGTTTTAGTGGAAGACTTAACGTCATTTTCGTCTTGGTCTTGGTCAAAAATGACCATAAGTTCATAAGGTCGCAATTTTTCTCCTCTGGATCAGACGCAGGACTTGCCCTTGTCGAGTTCGTAGATTCTGGCTTGTTTTGCGACTTATAGCCAGATACAACGAACAGGTTTAATTTAAGAGAGGAAGTCTATAGGACAATCAACACTTTTCGCAAAACGAAAGCGAAAGGAGGCCTGGCCCGGCAAAACGGACATTTCAATCTGTGTGCTGAGATTATGCCCGATAGAATTGAAATGTCCGTTTTGCCGGGCCAGGCCTCCTTTCGTTTTGCGAAAAGTGTTGATTGTCCTATAGACTTCCTCTCTTAAATTAAACCTGTTCGTTGTATCTGGCTATAA
>CAUJDU010000106.1 GCA_963169585.1 Actinomycetota bacterium
TCGATCTGGAGAATCCATAAAATCAAAACCATATCGTCCCTTATCGCATAGCCACCCTTGATTGATAGGTTGAGAATCTATACCCAAAAATCTGACCATCTCATTGCGAGACGTTTGGGCTACGCCCTTACACCCAACAGAACACTTAGTACATGTTGTTTCTGTGCTTGTTAAATCCCACGGACGAGAATTAAACCGATAAGGCTTTGCAGTCAATGCGCCGACAGGACAAATCTGTACGATATTTCCAGAAAAATGGGATGCAAAAGGATCATCAGGGAAAGTATTAACTTCTGTGTGTCCTCCACGCTCAACAAAAGTAATAAGAGGATCGCCAGCAACATCGTCAGCAAAACGTGTACAACGTGAACACTGAATACAACGTTCTCTATCTAAAAGAACATGATCAGATATTTCAATCGGTTTTTCCCAATGTCGCTTCTCTTCTATGAATCGTGTTTCTCCAGGACCGTGTGACATGGTCTGATCTTGCAACGGACATTCTCCGCCACGATCGCAAACTGGGCAATCGAGAGGGTGATTGATCAGAAGGAATTCCAGTACACCTTCTTGAACTTTCTCAACATTTTTTGCTTTAAAACGTACTTCCATTCCATCTGCTACAGGTGTGGTACAAGCTGGGGGCATCCCGCGGATACCTTCAATTTCCACCAAACACATACGACACATGCCTACTGGTTTAAGGTGGTCATGATAACAAAATCTTGGAATAAAGACTCCTGCTTTTTGTGCAGCACTAATTAATAGTTCACCCTTTTTGGCAACTACCTCTTCACCGTCGATAGTTAGCCGAACACTATCATCATCCAACTTGTTTACTGGCTCTTGGGTAGAAGTCATACATTCACCTCTTCATTGTTACCAGTCATCTCAGCCTCACTTTGAGATGATTTACAACGGCGCAAAACTTCATCTCTAAAAAATTTATTAAGACTTACTACACAAGAGACTGAACTTGGACCCAATGGGCAAATAGTTGTTTGCGAAAAAGGTGCATTTAATCCTGGGGAAATGTTGTCTCCAACATCTAACAACATATCTAGGTCAATCTCACGACCCTGACCATGAGACATACGGTAAAGGACCTTTTCTAGCCAGCCTGTACCTTCGCGACAAGGAGTGCATTTTCCACAACTTTCGTGTGCATAGAATTTTGCAAGCCTCCAAGCAACAAGTATCGGGTCAGTGCTTTGATCGTAAACCATTACAGCACCACTACCAAGCATGACACCGAAACGAGTTCCAACTTCATCCATATCTAATGGACAATCTAGATGTTCATCGCTACCAGTTAGCCATTGTGAAGAGCCTCCACCAGGGATAAAGAATTTTACTTTTCCATTGTTACGAATCCCTCCTGCGAGGTCATTTATTAGCTGTCTAAAGGTAATTCCCAACTCAACTTCATAGTTCCCTGGTTTGTTTACGTGACCAGAAACGGAAAAAATTCGAGTCCCGGTAGATTTATTTACACCAAGCTCTGCGTATTTGTCTCCACCCATATCAATTATGTGTGGAACGGTTGAAATAGTTTCAACATTGTTTACAACAGTCGGTTTCGCATATAGCCCAGCAATTGCTGGGAAAGGTGGCCGCAATCTCGGCATTCCTCGTTCACCTTCAAGGGATTCAATTAAGGCAGTTTCTTCACCACAAATATAAGCACCAGCACCTCGGTGAATAACAATATCTAAATCAAAACCAGAACCATCGATATCGTTTCCTACAAAACCTTTTTGTTTAGCTTGTTCTAACGCTGTGCTCAAACGATCATATGCAAGTGCAAGTTCACCCCGTAGATAAATAAATGCCTTGTTAGATTTGATTGCATAAGCAGAACAAATAATTCCTTCAATTAGTTGATGAGGATCACGCACAATAAGCATGTGATCTTTAAATGTAGAAGGTTCACCTTCATCAGCGTTAATAACCAAATATCTTGGGAATAAATCTGGAGGAAGAAATGACCATTTCATTCCGGTTGGGAAACCTCCACCACCTCGACCACGCAAACCAGAAGTTTTTACTGATTCAACGATGTCGTCTGGATTCATTCGTAGCGCACGTTTAGCAACCTCATATCCACCAAGAGAAATATATGTATCGATATTGTGATTATCATCACTTTCATTCATGCGCCTAGTGATGATTCGAGTCTCGCTAACAGCCATCACTCACCACCCTTTTGTCCCTTTTGGAGGGTCGGACCCTCTATAAGGGACGAATCGGTCAGAGTTCCTGAAACTGTACGGGCAACACGTTCGCCAGACTTATATTCTTCAACTACATCAATCGCATCTTGAGGCGAAACTTTCTCAATAAATTCATAGTTGACTTGGAAACATGGTGCACCATCACATTTGGCTAAACATTCAACTTCTTCAATTGTTACATCTTCATCCAAAGCATATTTATTAGATAGCGTCTCATGAATCTCTGGACCACCTAGAACAAGACAAGTCACATTCGTACATACAGAAACTAATAGTTTCCCAACAGGTTTACGTTTAAACATTGTATAAAAAGAACAAGTCCCTTGGACTTCTGCAGGACTTACTTGGACTATCTCTGCAATCTCTCGCATTGCATCTTCGCTTAAATAGCCATCTTGATCCTGAGCCAAATGAGCTAATGGTAATATCGCAGATTTTGTATATGGATATTTTTCGACAATAGCCAATGCTTTTTCGCGATTCTCTTGCGTGAACGCCATTATCGATCAACCTCTCCCATAATCGGATCAACACTAGATATTACTGCCACTGCATCAGCAAAATATCTACCTCTCATCATTGGAACCATAGATTGTAAATTATAAAAACTTGGACCGCGCACATGCATTCTCAAAGGCTTTGAACTTGAATCACTAACCATATAACAGCCAATTTCACCCCGAGGTGATTCAACCGCCGTATAAGTTTCTCCAGCCGGAACCTTAAAACCTTCAGTAAAAAGTTTAAAATGATGAATTAAAGCTTCCATCGATTCATCAATTCGAGCTCGAGGTGGAGGAGTTACTTTTTTATCCTGGACTCTATAATCACCTTTAGGCATATTCTCTACACATTGTTTCACGATTTTTATTGATTCAAGAATTTCATAGAGGCGAATCCGATAACGATCAAAAACATCGCCGTTGCTTGTCGTAATAACATCGAAATCAACTTTGTCATAAGCAAGATAAGGTTGTTCTTTCCTTAAATCCCAAGCATAACCAGTTGAACGTAAAATAGGACCTGTTACGCTTAACGATAGAGCTTCTTCTGTAGTTAAAACACCTACACCGACCATTCTCTCTTGAAAAATAGGGTTAGCGGAGAGCAGCCCATCATAATCGTAAACGCCTTTTTCAACTTTGTCACAAACTTGGAGTACATCTTTTTTCCAATCTCCAGGAAGATCTGCCGCAATTCCTCCGACACGAATATAGTTGTGGTTCATTCGTAGCCCAGTAATTTTTTCTAGAACACGAAGAACCTCTTCACGTTCTCTCCAACCGTAAATCATCATTGAAACAGCACCAACATCCATACCGTTAGTTGCTTGGAATAACAAATGTGAAGAAATTCTATTCAGCTCAACAAGTAACATTCGGGCCCAAATAGCACGCTCCGGAACTTCAATTCCCAGTAATTTTTCTGCGGCTAACGAAAAAACTAATTCGTTGGACAACGGAGACGCATAGTCCATCCTCGTAACATTTGTACATCCTTGTACATAAGTAAGCTCTTCACCAGTTTTTTCCATTCCGGTATGAAGATAACCAACGATTGGTTTTGCATCTACGACTATTTCTCCATCGAGTTCAACCATAAGCCTTAGCACGCCATGAGTAGAAGGATGCTGAGGTCCCATGTTTACAACCATGGTCTCATCTGTAATATCTTGCGGCCAAGGCCCACCGGTTATAACAACTTCTTTTTTCTTATAACCTTGAGTGCCCTCATTAGTTTGGTCGAAAAGTCGTTCGTTATTAAATGCTGCGAATTTATCGTCTATTTCAGTCATCACACATCCTCCCTAAGGGCAGGAATATCGTCAGTAAAATTGACAGGGATTCGAGCTGGTGAATCATCTTTGCGGAGCGGATGACCCTCCCACTCTTCTGGCATGAGAATTCTGGTTAAATCTGGATGTCCATCAAAATTTATTCCGAACATGTCGAATACTTCTCGTTCCCCGAAATTTGCTCCAGGAAAAATTAATGAAATAGAAGGTATTGATGGATGATTTTCTTCTAACTGAACAATAAATCTAATTCGTTCATTTCGTTTGTGAGAAATAAAATTAGAAACAACCTCGAATCTTTCCAATTCAATTCCATCAATTATTTTTCTATCATTACAACCCAAAAAATCAACTGCCGTAATATCTAGACACATAGTTATATCGCAATCAGTTTTTAAATATTGAACTGCATCCAGATAATCATCGTTTGACACATAGAAAACATCTTGCCCATTTGAATCGATAAATACTGCATCAGCAAATTTTTCTTTAAATTGTGTAGAAAGTGAATTCATGATTTCACCTTACGAACTCGCGGATTCGGAACCAAAGTAGCACTAGCTGTTTGGCCATCTAGTTGTGGAGACTGAATACCTAAACCTTGTTTAGAATTCCCCCGACGCTTTAAAAGCTCCCCATTTGAAACAGCTTCATGGAGAGTTAAAATACCATGCATTAACGTTTCCGGCCCTGGAGGACATCCCGGAACGTAAACATCAACGGGAACAATTTGATCTACACCTTGCACGATCGCATAGTTGTTAAACATTCCGCCAGAACTTGCGCAAACACCCATTGAAATTACCCATTTAGGTTCAACCATCTGATCGTAAACCTGTCTTAACACAGGGGCCATCTTCTGGCTTACTCGTCCCGCAACAATCATCAAATCAGCTTGGCGAGGAGATGCTCTAAACACTTCCATACCATAACGACCTAAATCGTAATGAGCAGCACCAGTACCCATCATTTCGATCGCACAACAAGCAAGACCAAAAGTCGCAGGCCACATAGAATTTTTTCGTGCCCATTGAACCATATCTTCTAGGCGACCAGTAAGAAAGTTATGTGAAACTGCTTCAATACCCATTATGCTTCACCTTCTTCTT
>CAUJDU010000107.1 GCA_963169585.1 Actinomycetota bacterium
CCAAATTATTATCAAAAGTAGATAGAGTTTGTAGATACCTTAAAAATCCAATCGAGCCTAATAGCAATCCTAGGCTCATAAATATAGAACCTGTGATCCCAAGACCTAAATATCTCAATAAACGTTTTAACGGCATTAATGTTTGTTGCAAGAGATAATTCTTTATCAACTCATATAGCTCTGCAGCTAATTTTGATAGATCTCGGTTAGATGCCATCCGTATATTCTAGCTTAAGGGCATTTATATGCTCGATTGCTAGTCGTTAACCCAAACTTATAAGTTAGGGGTTTTGACAAAAGGATATGATTCTAAGATAGAGACAACGGACTCTTGTAAAATGTGGCCACCTTCTTGACTAAAGCCACTATTTGATATGAAGGTAAAAACTATCCTCTTGTCTAGTTTCCCAGAGAGCGCTGTAACATGATCCAAGGTTCCTGTTTTTGCTTGTAACCTATTGTTGAATTCAGGGAATCTAGTCCCTAGAGTTCCATCTACATTAGCTATTGACGCTAGTCCAGTTAGATCTATACCTTGTGTCTTCATTTTTTCGATTATTTGGTTTGCCATCGAGCAAGTTAAGCGAGATTTTGTTGAATAACCAGAGCCGTTTTCAAAAATAAATCCATTTAAGTCGATGCCAAGTTTCTCTATTGTTTCTGTTACAAATTTGCTTCTAGTTTCAATATTCACGATTTCATTTTTCTTTGCTGTTGCCGCTGCCAAGAGTTGTTCCGCATAAACATTATTGCTGGTTTTGAGCATATCCGAAACAAGTGTTTCGATATCGGGCGAGGAAGTTCTAGCAAGGAGCGTCCCGTTCTTCTTAATCTCAGCGGGAATTTCGCCTGTAGTAATTTTTCCTACACTTATAGAAAAACCTGCCAATAGTTCCTTCAAGATGTTGGCAGCATGAATATTTGGATTTTCACTTAGCGCATCACCTGCAAATCCTTCATCAATATTTAAGGCAGCTATCTGTCCTACTTGAAGTTTATCTTTTCTCCAGCCGCTCTCTACTTGATCTAAAGCAAACCATTTGGTTTCAACAACTAATTCGTTGATACTCTTTACGCCTGATTCAGCAATATCTTTCGCAAAACTTTCAAACGTTCTTGTATTTTTTGGGGAAAGATTTGATGGTCTGCGAGGCGAAGCAACTTGAGCGCTAACAAAGCTAGGATCTCCGGTAGTTTTTATGTATGCGCGGTCTAGTATTTGTTTATCCTGGCTAGCAATCAGCTCTGTGTCTAACGTTTCAGATTTGGAGAATACGGAAAATACGATGGCTGCAGTCACATATTTGTTTAGCGATGCTGGAATATATGAAATATCACTCTGAATGTCTCCTATAGGATCATCTTTGAACCTATTTCTATTCTGATAATAGGCCTGGAAACATGAATCTTTTGGCAGTGTTGACACTATCATGTTAGAAAGTCTTTGATTTGAAACTGAAGTGGACAATGACTGCTTGTAGTTTCCTAATGAGACTAAACCAAGGGTATTTGGATCTTCACTATTTACAGGTTTTGAAAAATGACCCGGTTCATTTTTTGAGCTTATGAAATTTAGTGTTCCATATGTATTCCAGATAAGAATAAAAGATGTTAAGAAACATGCCAAAATGAGACTATGATTGAATTTCACCGGTATATTCTGACAGAATTCGACTAGATTATCAGAGTTCTTTATGTACAAAAACTATGATTTAGGCTTGAGGCGATGTTATTAGCCGACGAAAGACATATATGATCTCGGTAGTATTGCCTGCTTTCAATGAATCTCTCCTGTTGGCTGAGACCGTTGATTATGTTTATTCCTACATGGAAGCTCGAAAAGAAGAATTCCAAATCATTATTGTAGAAAATGGTTCTACCGATGATACTGCAACAATCGGTCATGAGCTATCAGAGAAATTTGACAATATTGATTTCTACCACTCTCCCGTTGCAGATTATGGTTCGGCTCTTAGAAAAGGATTCCAGAATGCTAAAGGCGATATTGTCGTAAATTTTGATGTCGACTTTTATGATCTAGATTTTCTTGAACGTGCCGTAACGATGATCCGCGATACCAAACGCAACTGTCCAGCCATTGTGGTCGGCTCTAAAAGGGCAATTGGGTCAAAAGATGAACGCTCCGCTTTGAGAAGATTTGCAACGTTAGTATTTTCTTTAATTCTAAGAATTGGATTTGGTTTGGGTGTTACTGACACCCATGGAGTAAAAGCTTTCCATCGTGCGAGTGTTGCCCCATTTGAATCAGAATGTCATTTCGGTAGCGATCTATTTGATACAGAATTGATTTTACGCTGCGAACGTGCCGGTTTAGTTGTGGTTGAAATACCTGTAGAAGTAAAAGAATCAAGACCAGCTAGATCGCCATTAGTTTCACGTATCCCAAGGACGCTACGAGGTTTAATTTCTATGAGAATACTTTTCTTGAAAGAGTCCTTTATTCGACGGAACCAGACCGTACATGCAAAAATGCATACATGAAATTTGTAGCTGGACTTTACGTAGAAAATATTAACTTTAGGAAAAACGATGAGGGCTCAACCCGGATCGATATAGATGGAGGTTTTTTCTCATTTTCACCAGGGAGTTACCCTTCAACTTTCCAGCCGCATCTTGTCCTGTTGATAAGCGGTATTGATTCACCAATTGCTAACGATACCTTGATTGTAGAATTCTTTAAAAATGGCGTGCAGATAGCTAGAAATGTACAGCCGTGCCCTGTCGAGCCAGGTAAATTTGGCTATCGCCTAGTACGACCCGAACTTGAATTTAGTGAGCCATCAACGATTATCGCTAGGTGTACTTTGACCGATTCAAACGAAACCATCGAAATTCCACTCACTGCAATATAAAGTTTCAATTAAAGTAATCCATTACTGACTACAGGAGAAGAAATGTCAAATAATCCCACAGCTAACCAGAATGAGCTGGAAGTAAAATGTGTTAATACAATTCGCACTCTGGCAATGGATGCTGTAGTAAAAGCCAATTCTGGACATAGCGGAACAGCAATGGCATTAGCACCTATAGCTCATGTTCTATTTACAAGGATATTGAAATACAACCCCAAAGATCCCCAATGGTATAACCGTGACCGATTTATTCTAAGTGCAGGTCACGCTTCAATGTTGATTTACGCTTCATTACACTTGGCTGGTTTTGATGTTTCGTTAGAAGATATAAAGCAATTCCGTCAGCTCGACTCTAAAACACCAGGTCATCCAGAAGTACACCACACACCAGGCGTTGAAGTAACAACTGGACCACTTGGACAGGGTTTTGCAAATGCTGTTGGTATGGCGATTGCTCAAAAGTACGTTTCAAGAAAGATCGGTTCAGACCTATTGGACCACAACGTCTATGTGCTCTGTTCCGATGGTGATTTGATGGAAGGAATAAGTTACGAAGCTGCCTCTTTAGCGGGACACAATAAGCTTTCTAATCTAATTGCTATTTATGATGATAATAAAATCACTATAGACGGATCTACAGACTTAACTTTCTCAGAAAATGTAGAAAACCGTTTCAAAGCTCAAGGTTGGAATGTTATCAATGCTGGTGAAATTTCTGAAGATTTGGATGCAATTGAATCGGTGATTCAACAAGCTAAGAACAATACAAATGCCCCTACTCTTATTATTATAAATAGCCATATTGGCTACCCATCACCAGGTTACACAGACACCTCAAAAGCCCATGGAGCTTTAACCGATAAAGAAGATTTAGCCAGAGCAAAAGGAATTATGGGATTTGATGGCAAAGAATTCTATGTTGATGATGATGTTATCGATTTTTACAAACAAAGCCAACATGAAAATATTGGACAATACGAAAAATGGATGCAAATCTCAGAGTCTAATGAAGCCATCCAAAACCTAATTAAAGGAACAAACGAAAATATTGTTGATCTCGCTAATGGAGAACTTGGGGATTACTTTAAAAATTCCAAACCAGAGGCTGGAGAAACTATTGCTACTCGAGTTAGTGCTAGTGAAATACTATCGACTATTTCTAATGGATTTGATTCTTTGATAGGTGGTTCAGCCGATCTCACCGGAAACACAGGAACCAAACTTGAAAAAGCAACTCAGTTCTCTCCTTCTAACCCTAGTGGAGAACAAATATATTTTGGGATCAGAGAACATGCCATGGGAGCAATTGCCAATGGTATGGCTCTAGGATACAATCTAAGACCCTTTGTTGGAACATTTTTCGTATTCTCAGACTATATGAGACCAGCAATTAGAATCGCTGCAATTTCAAAAGCTCATGTACTTTTTGTTTTCTCTCATGATTCTATTGGTGTAGGAGAAGACGGACCTACTCACCAACCAATTGAACAACTCGCTTCTTTACGAGCTATGCCTGGACTAAAAGTAGTTCGCCCTGCGGATGCATATGAAACTGCTGCTGCAATTGAATCACATCTACAAAACGCAGATGGGCCAACGGCACTAATTTTGACTAGACAAGACGTCCCAGTATTAGAAAATTCAGATAGGCTTGCCCGTAGTGGAATGTCTTTAGGTGCATACACCCTTGTTGAAGAGCAAAATCCAGACATAATTTTAACTGCATCAGGATCTGAAGTACATCTTTGTATAGATGCGGCAAAAGAGTTATCTACAAAATCGATTGCAACAAAAGTTGTTTCTATTCCCTGCTTGGATACCTTTTTAGAACAAAATGAAACTGTTAGAAATGAAATATTTAATGTTGGTGTGCCTGTCTTAAGTATTGAAGCAGGTTCAACTTTTGGTTGGAGTGCAATTGCTGATGAATCAATTGGAATCGATAGGTTTGGTGCATCCGCACCAGCTAATGAGGTATTTGCAAAACTAGGTATATCTTCAGCTGCACTTGTTCAAACTGCAACAAAACTCGTATCAAAATAGGGAGAAAAATGAGATCATTAAAAGCGTTATTGGACAGAGGACAATCCCCATGGTACGACAATCTTTCTCGAGGGCTAATCGAAACTGGTGAACTTAAAAATTTAATCGGGCAAGGAATTGTTGGAGTAACTTCTAATCCAACAATTTTTGATCAGGCTATTTCAAATTCTTCCGACTACGATGATGCGCTCACAAAATGTAAAGCACAAAATAAAGATGCGGAGCAAGCATACTGGGATTTAGTTTGCCAAGATATTGCAGATGCAGCCGATATATTACGTCCTGTATACGATAAAACTAACAAACTCGATGGATATGTCAGCGTTGAAGTTTCACCTCTGTTAGCGCATAACACTGCAGAAACAATCGCTCAAGCCAATGAACTATATTCTCGAATTGGTAAAGATAATGTAATGATAAAAATTCCCGCAACATTAGAGGGTATACCTGCTATCGAAGCCGTTGTAGCTAATTCAATTCCTGTAAATGTAACTCTAATTTTTTCTCAAGAAAGATACACTCAAGTAATTAATAGTTTCAAACGAGGGGCAGAAAAAGCGGATATCATCCCTCAAAGTGTTGCTTCGTTCTTTATCTCAAGATTGGATTCAAAAGTCGACAATGCTTTAGATGATAATTCCAACCTACGAGGTAAGGCTGCTATTGCAAATGCTTCTTTG
>CAUJDU010000108.1 GCA_963169585.1 Actinomycetota bacterium
CCACGAACATTTCCTGAAGCTAGGTAGAACAAAACTACAGCACCAATCAATGACACTAAGTCAGCTGCAAGAATCGTCTTAAATGATGCCGTAAATGCTGGATCTAAAGAAGACCTAATAGTTCTACCTTGTCGTACTTCATCTTTTATTTTTTCAAAATAGACGACATAGCTATCTACGGTCACACCTAGAGAAACTATTAATCCGACTGCACCCGAAAGAGAAAGTGTTAGCCCTTGGGTTTCTCCAAGGAAAGAGACCAGGGCATAGATAGAAAGTCCCGTGAGCGTTATTCCAGTTATAACTACAGTCGCTAAGATTCGATAGTACAAAAGCATATAGATAACTACAAGAAATAAACCAAATGCTCCTGCGTAGATACCTGCACGCAATTGATCGGTTCCAAGTGTTGGAGAGACTTTTTGTGCTGTTTGTTGTTCTAGTACTAGCGGTAGCGAACCGAACTTCAGCACAGTTACTAAGTCATTAACTTCAGCTTTTGCATTGGCCCCGCCTCCTACAGTTATTTGAAGCTGGTTATTTGTCATGCCATTTGCGAGATCTGGTTGTATTGTTGGTGCCGATTGAACTACTGAGTCAAGAACGATAGCAACTTTCTGATTGGAAAGTGGTTGTCCTATCAAACGAGTAAATTCACTTGCTCCTTTAGATGTTAGCTCCACTCCGACTGAGATTTCTCCAGATGTGTCCACCTGAGGACTCGCAGTTTTTACTATATCTCCTTTTAAGACGGCTGGGCACAGCGCATAAGGAAGGCCATTTTTATCTACAGCTAAGATTGGTTTATCTGCAATATCATTTTCTCGAGGAGTAGGTTTCGATAAATCACCAGTTAATTCCACTGTTGTTGGATTTGTTCCTCCACATTGTAACCCTATGGTAGTAGTTTGATTTTCTTTTACAGGTGTAGTTGTTGATGTCGTAGCAGACTTCGATGTAGTGGTTGTTGTACTTGATCTCGAATTCTTAGCAAGTTCTTCACTATGTGAAATGGCAACCTTTTGTAAGATCGCTTGAAGCCCTGGGTCGCTATCTTGGTTTTCGGCTACTTGTCTGAATCTCAATTCTGCGGTCTGACCAACTAGTTCTTGAGCCCTTTGCGTATCTTGGGCACCTGGAATATTTACAACAATATTATTTCCTTCAGGGTATACATCAGGTTCAGCAACTCCTAACGCATCCACCCTCTGCGCAATAATGTCTGCAGCCAATTGAAGCTGCTCTTGAGTTGGATTGCCTTTCGCTTCTAATACAATCGAAACTCCACCTTTAAGATCGAGTCCAAGCAAAGGCCGGACATCCAGAACAAAAGTTAAAGAAAAAATATAAATTACTGTCAGTAGCGTGACTGCTAAGAGTTTATATGGATTTGTAATTCCACCTTTATTTCTTGCGCCGATAATAACAGTCGCCAAAAGTAGACCTACTGCTAATGCTACATACATCCAGGTTGGGATTTGATCCATTTAGTTTTCCTCGTTGTAATTAATAATTACCCTAATCATATGATCAAGATGTCGTATCTTTATTCTGCACATCTTCGACGTTTGCCTTCTTCATCGCAATTGATCTCGTCGCAACGCGTATTGTAACTTTGTCGGCAATTAAAAGTTGAACAGAATCATCTTCAACTTCGACGATAGTTCCATATATTCCACCAGAAGTTATAATCTCATCTCCTCCACTTAATGCTTCAACCATGGCCTTATGTTTTGCTAAATTTCGTTTTTGAGGCCTTACAATCATAAAGAAAAATAACAAACCAATAACCAGCGCACTTAGCAAAAGTGGCGCAATATTGGTCCCTGAATTTTGAGCAGCTAAAAATAAAGTATTCACAAAGGCGAAATCTTAGTCGTCATAAACGTCTAAAAGTGTCATTTCCCTAATATTTAGGTTAGATGGAACTTCTAAACCTAAATGTTCATAAGCTAACGATGTAGCTATTCGACCTCTAGGAGTACGCTCTACATACCCATTTATGACCAAGAAGGGCTCTATCATGTCTTCAATTGTCTCCGTAGTTTCACCCAGAGTAACCGCCAAAGTAGACAACCCAACTGCCCTAGCTGAGTATGTTTCGCAAACGCACCTCAAATATTTACGATCTGAATTGTCCAAGCCTTTTTCATCAATACCAAAAAGTTCACAAGCTTCTTTAACTGTTTGCTCACTTAGTTCCCCATTATTTTTAACTAACGCAAAATCTCTGACTCTGCGGTAAAGTCGTTGCGCGATCCTTGGTGTGCCACGTCCCCTGCCAGCAATTACACTCGCAGCTTGATGAGTAATGTTAACACCATCTTTTTTAGCTACTCGTGAAATAATTTGAGCCAGATCATCTTGCTTGTAATAATTTACACGACCAAAAAAACCAAATCGATCACGCAATGGTCCAGTTATTGAACCAGTACGTGTAGTTGCTCCGACTAATGTAAACTTAGGTAAGTCAATACGAACACTTCTAGCTGTTGGTCCTTTACCTATGACAATATCAAATTGATAGTCTTCCATTGCGGGGTAAAGTACTTCTTCTATACTTCTTGATAGCCTGTGGATCTCATCGATGAATAGTACATCTCCATCAGATAAATTTGAAAGAATCGATGCCAAATCTCCTGGTCTGTCTAAGGCTGGCCCACTCGTAATTGAGATCCCAACTTGTCTTTCATGGGCAATAATTCCAGCAAGCGAAGTTTTGCCTAACCCAGGAGGCCCGGCAAGGAGAATGTGATCTAACACTCTGTCACTTTTTTTCGAGGCGTCTATCATTATTGAAAGATGAGAAACAATATCGTCTTGACCTATAAAATCATCGAAACTTTTTGGGCGATGGCTACTAATTTCAACACCAGCCTCATTTTCCTCTTCGGACTGAGTTATCGTTAAATCTACAATTTCATTTCTCATGAATACCTATCTTACCGCCAGCGCTCGTAGACATTCTTTAATCATCACATCTACGCTCAATGTTGGATCTAACTCACGAATTACTTTAGATATTTCTTCTCTCCTGTAACCCAATTCCTCTAGAGCTTCGCTCACATCTTTCAGAGATGTATCTTGTGGGTGCTCTTGGAAAATATCATTTATACCTTTAAGGCTTGAAAGTTCAACAATCATACGCTGTGCTGTTTTCTTACCTATTCCTGGAACCTGACATAATGCATCAACATCGTTAGTGTTAAGTGCGTCGACTATACCCTGTGGTGAAAGTGCTGAAAGCATAGTTAAACCCATTTTGCCACCTATCCCAGAAACCCCAACCAACTTTTCAAACAATTCTCGTGTCGTAGGTTCGCTAAAGCCATAAAGAATAATTGAATCTTCACGTACCTGGGTTGAAATATGAAGGGATACGAAATCACCAACTTTATAAGTTGTGGATTCTTTTTCAGGCAAATAGGTTTTATATCCGACGCCGTTTACATCTACCACTAGCTCACCTGACAAAGTAATGCTAGCTATATTGCCACTTAGCAATGCAATCATCTCTGAATACCTGGTCTCTTTCTTGTCCTAGAAAAAGGTACTTCTCGTTTATAGTCTTTTTCTTTCTTTACCTCTGGAGCTTTTACTTGCTTTACAATCGCATCAGCTATTGCATTATGTAGATTACTTCCATTATATGTAGCGTTCTCGCTATCCGAACCTTCTTTAGTTCCAAACTGTTTATTGAATACATGAGTTATAGCTATTGCTAACGCATCGGCTGCATCTACTGGAGAAGGCATTTTTGCTAATGCCAATAAATTAACGACCATCTTCTGAATCGCCTGTTTATCTGCACGACCATCTCCTGTGATGGTCTTTTTAACTTCTGTAGGAGAATATTCTATAACGGGTATAGAGAAATTAGCTGCGATTGAGTGAACTAGTCCACTGACTTGGGCAACCGACATGGCCGTACTCACATTAGAATTGAAGATTACCCTCTCTATTGCTATTGCCTGTGGTTTTATCTCTTTTATGAGTTCCAATAGATCAGCATTTATTTCTGCTAGACGAGCAGAAACTTGAGCTTGAGGTGATGTAGACAAAATACCCGCTTTTACAAAACTAATTTGTCCGCCATCACCGAGATTAATGACACCATAGCCACAACGCGTGAGCCCTGGATCAATACCTAAAATAGAAACGAACATAGGTTCGATTCTAGTCGATTTACTGTTACCATTCCATCTAAAAATTCTTACCTTAAATTCATCTTGATCTTGTTATAGACGTATTTTATGATCGATCTATGGAAAAGGAATCTGACAACAAATTGGCTAATGGATCACCAATAATGATAAAACTGGGGCCAAGCTTATTTCCGATTGCATCATTTATTCTTTGCTTACTTTTTCTATTTCTTTCTCCCTCATCAGAACCAGAGCCTCCCATGGGTGGGGCCGATCCGGTATTCGCTTTGCTTGCAATCTTGTTCTATCTCTTGAGCGCTAGCAGCGCTCTAATTGTCCTAACCCTTACAACAATACGGATACTGACAAAAACTCCCAATCTCCCACAAAAATACAAGCGAAGGGATCTCTACATACAGATGATAATTAGCTCACTAATTTTCTTCATTCCTCTTGGTTTGTCTTTTTATCATTAGCTAAAAGGGGCATAAGCAAAAGCCAAAGTTATTTTGTAAACAATGAACGTACAATATTAAAAGGGTAGGCTATCAACTTAACCGGAAAGCACAAGACGTTTACCCATAACGGACGCTTTGGATCTTCTGATCCTGAATCCTTATCCTCAAGATCATCCTCTCCTAGTAGCAATTCAAGATCAACAGGTACTGTTTTCCCAGCAAAGAAATTTGTGTCTTCTTTAGCAACAGTATTGATTTGTGGTTCTCCTACAACAGCCAGTTTACTTTGGCTATCTTCAATTTGTTTGTAAATCAGTTCCTCTATCCGGGCACCTAGGACCTGATCTATTGGTAGATCAACTCGGGCTATCATCCCTCTTGGGGTCATTTGTGCAACACATTCGATAAACGTATTACTACCAACCTCATTTAGAGAGAGTCGGAATTTTCCATCAAGTCGACCTTTACCACCTCTATCTTTTGAAGTCATAGTATAAAGTGCAACAAAGTTAGTAAAATCAACATCTACAACGTTGAATTCTCCATCTAATAAAAGTCTAAAAGCGCCCAAAGTAATTGGTATGGAAAATTGTGCTTGTCCGTCTGCAATCTGATTGATTTTCTGATTGTCTTTTTCTACAGCAGAAAAAACGTCACTAGTTGTTTTAAAAGCTAAAGCTGCTTCATGGGCTATAGGTATTGAAATCGAAAATGAATCCATAACCGAGATTTTAGTCTCATCCGTTCTATTAATAGTGGATGGCTTTAGACATCTAAATATAAGCTATTGTGCCAATGATTCCAGTAACTCAGCAGATATTTCACAGTTTGCAAAAACGTTTTGTACATCGTCGTGAGCATCTAATGCTTCAATTATTTTTACAACAGATTTAGCATGATCAGGATCAGTTATTTCGACAGTTGTATTTGGGATCATCGTCAAATCAGCACTACCAACTTCAACACCAGCTTGAACTAAAGCATTCTTAATGGCGAATAGCTCAGTTGCATCAGTGATAACTTCGTAGTTATCTCCCCCATCTTTTATATCTCGGGCACCTAGCTCTAGAGCTGTCTCCATCAATTCATCTTCATCAGTAGAAATCTTAGATACTTCAATCATTCCCAATCGATCAAATTGCCAGGCAACGGCACCCGGCTCTGCTAGAGAACCTCCTGCTTTTGTGAATGTACTCCTAATTTCTGCACCAGTTCTATTTCTATTATCGCTTAGTGTTTCTACATAAATCGCTACACCATGGGGACCATAGCCTTCATAATTAATAGATTCGTACGAGACACCTTCAATCTCACCTGTCCCTCTTTTTATTGCACGATCAATATTATCTTTAGGCATCGATGCCTCTCTAGCTTTTTGCACCATAGTTCTAAGAGTTGCATTTGCTTCAATATCTCCGCCACCAGCACGAGCTGCAACCTCAATTTGTCTAGCAAGTCGAGCAAAGACTTTTGCTCTCGCTTGGTCAGCAGCACCTTTTTGGTGTTTGATAGTACTCCATTTGGAATGTCCGCTCATAGGTGCCCTTCTCTAAATATGCCCAGGTTATTTTAGACGCTTACGTATTAGGTCTACGAAAATCTCATGGATTTCAGGTGATTTTGCTACTTCTGGATGGAAAGATATCCCTATTAAGTTACCTTGAGTGACACCCACAACTTCATCATCCAAGATAGCTAAAGGCTTTGCATGATCCCCTACTTCTATTATTTTTGGAGCCCTTATAAAAAACCCTCGGCAAGTTTTTTTATAACCGACAAGATTAACTTGTGCATCAAAGCTCTCTATTTGAGGGCCATATGCATTGCGTTGGACTCGAACGTCTAAAACATTAAAAAGATCGCTAAGCAATATAAGCCCTGCACAAGTCCCTAGCGTTGGAAGCCCTTGTTTTATCAAAACATTAAGTTTTTCTAATAAACCTGAACTCTTTAAGAGTTTTTCCATAACAGTGGATTCGCCACCAGGTAAAATTATTCCATCAAGATTTGTTAAATGTTCTGGACGTCTAACATTTTTAACTTGAATTTCAGTTTGATCATCTTGTCTTGATATTTGTTCTAAGACATGTGCATGTAAATCAAAAGCACCTTGGAGACTAAGAATGCCAATTGTTAATTCTGTAGAAATCTTCTACCATCCTCGATTTTCAAATTTCTCATTCTCAGCTAAATCTGTAATACCAACCATAGGTTCTCCAAGGCTTGTAGAAACTTTCAATACGATTTCTGGATCGTCAAAATGCGTTGTTGCTTCTACGACTGCTTGTGCTCTTCTTGCAGGATCGCCAGACTTAAAAATCCCGCTACCAACAAAAACTGCTTGAGCACCCATTTGCATTACAAGTGAAGCATCAGATGGAGTTGCAATACCTCCAGCACAAAAAAGAGGAACTGGAAGTTCTCGATTTTCAGAAATCATCTTTACTAGTGCTACTGGAACACGTTCACGTGCAGCAAAACTTTCGAAATCATTTTCATTTGCTTGAGATAAAAACTCTATCTCTTTCCGGATAGAACGGAGATGGCGAACAGCTTCAATAATATTTCCTGTACCTGCTTCACCTTTTGAACGAATCAAAGCAGCACCCTCATTTATTCTTCGCAACGCTTCCCCCAAGTTCGTGGCACCACACACGAAAGGTATTGAAAAATCATGTTTATTGACATGAAACTCTTCATCAGCAGGCGATAGAACTTCAGATTCGTCTATAAAATCAACTTTAAGAGCTTGAAGTACTTGAGCTTCAGCAAAATGGCCTATACGACATTTAGCCATAACGGGTATAGAGACACTTTGTTGAATTTTGGTAATCATCTCTGGATCACTCATACGAGAAATTCCACCATCGCGACGAATATCTGCTGGAACTCGCTCTAGAGCCATAACCGCACACGCCCCAGCTTGTTCAGCGATTTTTGCCTGTTCAGCATTTACGACATCCATGATTACGCCGCCACGTAGCATATCTGCGAAGCCAGTTTTAACTGTCAAGTTGTTCGCTTGATCCATTTTACTTCCTTTTTTAATTTGTGGTTACAGATGGTGTAATCGTAACTGGAGTTGTGGTGCTTGCAAGCTCGACCCATGTTTGACCTGGTCTTAAAGCGATTATCTCGCCTTTGGCATCTGTAAATGTTGCAGGACTACCTACGTCTGGTCTATTCCAAGTACCTTTGATAACTCTACCATCTCGGAATACCCAAACATCGCCTGAGCCAGTAGTTATACCTTCAGATTCACTTGGATATCTAATAAATTGAATAACAATATTCTCTGCTACTACTTGTTTATTTTTCTGATCGACAACGGGTTTTGCCCCATAACTGCGTAGAAACTTAGATTGAGTAGCGTCCCAAGTCCAAGTACATGCAAAGCCAGACTTAAACCCAATAACAAATGACGAAACTTCTTCGGTTGCATCTACCGTATTTTTTGAATACTTAAATTGAGCAACTGGCGGTACTGGCTTACCGTCACGCTGGAACAGTACCGATGGAATTGCATACAAATTATTTGGTGCACGTCTCGAAGAATCACGTTTCATACCGTTTCCAGCGGCAGTTTCATTTAAGGCAAGGATACCGTCAGTATTTTTAATTTTTGATTCGTTAGTAGAAGTTCCACCGCTATAGGCAAAAATACCACCCCAATTAAGTGTAATATTCGGATCCATCCCACGGACACTTCTTACCGGACCAACTCTTTCTGGAACAGTTGAGTTATATATCGCCATATATCTTGTAACTCCACCTTCGACAATTTCTTCGTAAACGATGTCAGCTTCTGTGATCCCAGCTTGTGGTCGGGCTTCAACGTTATTCCCAATTTTCACAGCCAATGCTGGCCTGGTTAATGATTCCCCAGATTCATCGGGCAGCCCTGTCAACGGAGCTGTTGGGGGCTCAATGGGTTTCCTAGTTGTAGTTGTCGTTGGGGTTGCTAGCTTTTCCTCTTTTTTGTCTGAACTAAATAATAAAAATCCACCAACCAATATGAGTACAACTGACGCCGCTGCGATAACTATAAATGCTTTAGATTTAAAAAAAGATTTCTTTTCAGTAAATGTCACGAGTTCTCCTTATCCTAAGGAGTAGATTCTACATTTCTTTGAGACGTTT
>CAUJDU010000109.1 GCA_963169585.1 Actinomycetota bacterium
AAGAGTTCGTTGCGGTAAAATTCATATTGTTTGCGTCTTGCTTCTAGCTCTGCTTCTAGCTCTGCTTCTAGCTCTGTGAAAGTATCGAGTATGCGTACAATCTCTTCCTGCACCTCGAGCGGCGGGACGGGGATGGTTACATCGCTTAAAACACGTGATGATAAGTGTTTTACGGTAGTTTTAGATGTTTCATCATGGATCTTTTTTAAGGCATTGTGAACTATATAGTAAATGTAATCTTTAAGGACTCCCTTAAAATTTTGTAATCGACAAACTCGCTGGTTTAACAATGCTGTGCCATGATTCCAAAGGTTAGCCTTAAAATCGCCATCCATGCCTATCAGTAAATCGCCATCATTTACTATATATTGATCGGAATATTCTCCTGAATAGAATGTTGACGAAAAACCTGTATTTATATCACGAATTCTTATCAGCGGTAATCCAATATCGTCTGTGTTAAAAAACTCAGATTTAAATGCAGCACCATTGAAGATTTCACATACTTCGCCTAATTCGGTGTAGCTAACCCCGTCAGGGCATAGCTTCTCGATCAGCTCGTCGATATTGCTCACTTTTTTGCGCCTTCTAGGTCGGTAACTATTGCATCTATCTGTGTGCGTAGTTCGCTTTGGCGTACAACGATCTTTTCTATTTCTGCATTTAGTTCGACAATATCAATAACTTCTCTCGTATCAACTTGTTCCACATAACTACTCACAGAAATGTTGTAGTCGTTCTCAGCAATCTGTTCATTAGCAACTAGCTTTACAAAATGTTCTACATCTTCACGTTTGCTATACGCCTCTAGAATTTTTGTTCGGTTTTCTTCGCTCAACTTATTTTTGTTTCCTTGGCGTACAAACTCTTTCGAAGCGTCAATAAACAATGTTGAATTTTCGCTTTTAGATTTCTTCAAAATAATCACACATGTAGCAATAGAAGTACCAAAAAATAGGTCAGGTGGAAGCTGTATCACACAATCAACAAAATTGTTTTCTATCAGATACTTCCTAATTTTACCTTCGGCGCCACCACGATAGAGCACACCAGGAAACTCTACAATCGCAGCCGTTCCCGTAGTAGAAAGCCAGCTCAAAATATGCATAGTAAAGGCTAAATCGGCCTTGCTTTTTGGTGCCAACACTCCAGCAGGTGAATACCGAGGATCGTTAATGAGCAGCGGGTTCGCATCGCCCTCCCATTTAATTGAATAAGGCGGATTAGAAACAATCGCATCAAAAGGTTCATCGTCCATATGATGCGGATCAATGAGAGTATCGCCGTGCGCTATAGAAAAATTCGAGAAGTTAATATCGTGCAAAAACATGTTGATACGACACAAGTTATACGTAGTGATGTTGATCTCTTGACCATAAAAACCTTGCCGTACTTTATCTTTGCCTAACACTTTGGCAAACTTCAAAAGAAGCGAACCCGACCCACACGCAGGATCATAAACCTTATTGACCTCTTTCTTGCCCAACACAGTAATCTCAGCTAACAATTCGCTAACCTCTTGCGGAGTAAAAAACTCGCCTCCAGATTTACCTGCATTAGAAGCATACATAGTCATCAGATACTCGTATGCATCACCAAAAGCATCGATAGTATTATCAGAATAATTACCTAAAGCCAGATCGCCAATAGCGTCGAGCAGTTTTACAAGATTCTCGTTACGTCTAGTAACACTCGCGCCGAGCTTATTAGAGTTCACATCAAGATCATCAAAAAGGCCTTTAATATCATCTTCGCTATCGAAACCCTTCGCAGAAGCCTCAATGTTGTGAAATACTCGCGATAAAGTTTCGTTAAGATCAACATCGCCTTTAGCGCGTTTTTGTACATTGACAAACAACTCACTAGGCAGAATATAAAAACCCTTATCGTTAACCGTTTCTAGACGGCCAAACTCGGCCTTCTCATCGCTAAGCGTTGCATAATCAAAATTAGGGTCGCCAGCCTTGCGTTCCTGTTCGTTGATATGGTTAGTAATGTTTTCAGAAATAAAACGATAAAACAACATGCCCAACACGTACTGTTTGAAATCCCAGCCATCAACCGAACCACGCAGATCATTAGCAATACGCCAGATAGTAGAGTGCAGTTGGGAGCGTTCTTGCTCTTTTGTAGTGTTGGTGGTGTTAGACATCTAATGATTCTATTAACTTCTTTGGCAACCTGTGGTATATATCAAACAGTTCGATCTGCAAGGCCAGCGTGGCTTTTTGGTCAAAATCATTGTCGAAACGTTTTTGTCGTACCTCGGGTGTATCCTCATTATTATGTGTTAAATATAGGTTAGACAAGGAGGTCATGATGGCTGATTGGGAAGAGAAAGAACTTACGGTATTGGTTAAAACGTACCCAAATCTCAGTAAGAAGTATGAGGAACTAGTTTGTGTGGCCGGCGTCGACAATGAAGGAAACTGGATGAGGATATATCCAGTTCCTTATCGTGATTTGAGGGACGATCAAAAATTTGTCATCTTTCAAGACGTCAATTTCGCTTGCTTAAAGGCAAGCAACGACCCGCGGCCTGAAAGCCATAAGGTCGATTACGACAGTATCGTCCTTGGTGAGGTGCATAAAAGCACAGGTAAAGGCCTAAATGACAGGAAAATCATTGTTGATCGTGCGTTTGCTGGCTCAATGTGTGATTTATTAGAAAAGCAACGGAACGATAAAACCTCATTGGGGATTATAAAACCTCTTTCACTAATTGATTTTATTATTGCTCCTGTTTCGGGTGACGAAAAATGGGATAGCGAAGTTGTTTTACGAGCATCACAAAATTCTCTCTTCAACCCCGACCGGTTGCCTTTAGAGGAGCCAAAATATAGTTTTAAGTATAAATACAGGTGCGCAAACAAAGAATGTGCAACACACACCCAATCCATAACATCATGGGAAATTCAGGAAGCTTATCGTAAATGGCGTAATGATAAAGGCGAGCAAAGAGCATTGGAAATGATACGCGAGAAGTGGGCAGACCAAATGTGGGGAGAAACCAAAGATACCCATCTGTTCGTTGGGAATCATCATAAAAACCCGCAAGGTTTTCTCGTTCTTGGCGTATTTTGGCCACCTCAGGGAGCTATACAGCAACAACTTCTATAACAGCATCTTTTTCTGCAACCAACTCAGCCACAACTGTACGGTGACAGCACATAGCATCATGTTCAAAACACATCAAAGCGATCTTTTTCCGTTTAGACATGTTGGCAATCTCATAAAGAACATCGTCAGAATCACGTCTCATAAGCCGTCGGAACTTCATAGCTGCAGAACCCGACCTTGTTGCACGAAAATTATTGCGATTATCCTTTGGATTGCCCAGTGCAGGAAAATGCAAATACTCAATATTATGTTTAGCGAGCTCGGTGGCAAGACGCCGCTTAGCGAAACCAGGTTTACGACTTAAAGGAGTAAGACGGACATCAACAAGAACACAGATATTTTTTTCAAGCAACTCTTCTATAAATACCTCGATAGATTTTCCTTCATAACCAATCGTGAAAAGTTTGTTTGTAGTCATATCAAGAAATTCTAGTGAGCCCATGAGACAACATTGAGTACCTGATATTTCACTAAACTAATCTTATGCATCCAGAACGAAAAATATTCGTGTTTTATTGTTTACATCCCAACCTCATAAACGAGATCTCAACGGATGCATACCTATCTAAGCTGATAAGAAAAGGTACAGATGGTTTGAGAGAAAGTGTCGAAATTATAAACATACCGCCTATCACTCTTCCTACGCCATCTGCAACAATAAGACCTAACGAGTAACTGGAGCTTTAATAACTGGAGCTATTGCGCGGTCTAGGTCGCCTATGAAATTGGTAAAAGGATTATCGTTGGGACGATCCAACATTGAGTCTTGATAAAACCCATGTGTTCGCACCTGTTGGGCAGCTTCATAGGCTTGGATGAAACCTGTAGAAGATTCAAACGAGATTCCCTTTAACCTTTGAGCCACAATATCTTGTAGGTTCCGCAGTGGTGTTCCTTTTGCTTGGCGTTGACCAAGAGCGCTATCAACGAGCATTTGGATGCTCGCATCAACAACAAAATCTTGAATTTCAAGATAGTGTGCATGGAATTCGGTTACACGTTCAATGGGTGCATCATGTGAATACACGTTCATAAGCATATAGTTAGCAAGTTGATTATCGTACAAGTAGGGGTTGATATCTCTACCAAACATTCGCGCGTATTGAGCATAATGCTTCATGAGGATTTCTGAAGTTGTGCGCGGTCCTGTACCTGCATAACCCCATTCCATACCACCTCTTGGTTCGACGATATGTCCTGCACGAATGGGGAGATCCGATTCA
>CAUJDU010000110.1 GCA_963169585.1 Actinomycetota bacterium
AACTGTTCTTGCTTGCGTAGATTTGCCATCAAAAGTTGAAAGAACAAATGCATCTGGTTCAATAACGCCATTATTATTGGCATGTTCAAACCATTCTTTAAACCTATCTATGGGATCTAACTCTGCAAAGTTTTCACCCAGAGGTTGCGCAAAATATTTACGAGGATGAATCAATGAATTTTCTGGTTGAACCATCTTTAAAGCCTAGCGTGCAGGGTCTGTTAAGCACCTAAAATCACCCGTTTCTGCACCCACACTTCAATTTTTTCCTGCCAACACAGTATAAGCATAAAAAAAAGAGGACTTGTACACCTGCCCAGACAAACCCTCTTGCGAAAGCGGACTATGCCGCACCTCATAGTCATTATCAGCCGAGTTCAAAATTTTCGCAATAGGCCAAAAGACCCATTTCTCTTTACTAATAATCCCGTGTCTGAACCGCGGATTTACTAGATGTATTCTATATTGAGTGAAACAAATCGAATCTCTAAAAGCTCTTTCCTACAAACCATACCGGCGAATATTCATTGGCTCAACAACATCTAATATTGGAACATGGGTAGAGACAGTCACCATAGGTATATATATGCAAACCTTGACTGGAAATGCAACCTATGTTGCATCAGCAATGGCAGCAGGCTATATCCCTCAAGCTTTAATGGCACTTTTTTCGGGACCTATTGCTGATAAGTTCCCAAGAAAGGGTACCTTACTGTTAAGCAATTCATCTGCAGCACTGATTGCGAGCATACTTACTTTTGTTGTTGCTTCAAGAATTGATAATCCAGGACTAATAATATTCCTAATATTTTTAGCTGGGTTTGTAAATGCGATCTCCTTTCCCGCTTGGCAAGCATTTATTAGCGATATTGTGCCAAAAGAAAAACTATCTGGAGCTTTATCTCTAATGTTTGCCCAATGGAATCTAGGACGAATCATAGGGCCTGCTATTGCTTCTATATTTGTGATTGGGAAACACTACGAAATAGCACTTTCACTAAATGCAATAAGCTTCTTTGTAGTTGTGATCATGATCTCCCTAATAAAAGAACGTCACTATCAAGTCTCCAAAGAAGAACGAATATATAAAAAACCTACATCTAAAGCCGAAACGTTACTAGGAGGATGGAAGTTTATTTTTTCTAAAGCTTCGAATCTGAAAAGACCATACTACATTTATTGTTTAGTAGTTTTTTGGTCCAGCCCCTTTATTGCTTTGGTCCCAAATGTAGCTGACGATGTTTTCCATTCAGAAAACCTAGGAACTTCTCTTTTCACTACTTTCCAAGGCTTAGGTGGTGTTATCGCAGCAGTTTTCATGACAACATTACATATTAAATTTGGTCAAACTAAAACTCAACAAATATTTTTTGTGTTACTTCCTATTGCACTTATCAGTTTTGGGCTTGCACCAAATTTATTGATAGCTACACCAATTTCCTTTCTATTTGGAATCAGCTATCTAGGATCATTAACCTCAACTACCTTGGCAGCTCAACTATCCGCACCACCCCAGCTCAGAGGGCGAATTTCTGCTGCGTATATGGCAACTTTAGGTTTTCTCTTCCCACTTTCATCAATAATCCAATCCATTTTTGTAGAGCAATTCGGTTCTAGAAAACTTTTCATTTTCACAGGATTAGCACTCATAACTCTACTCATAATTTCTAAGGCATTCACCAAAGAATACCGACTTCCTGATGAATACATAACACAGGCTAAAATAGGTTTCGAAAAGGAAACCGATGAAAGTTAAACCACCTCTACCTCAAGGCGATGAAAAAAAGCGACTGGTTCAAGAGATGTTTGATGATATTGCACCAACTTACGAAAAAGCTAACAGAATAATTTCATTCGGCTTAGATAAACGGCATAGAAGGATCGCACTAAATGAGCTTAGAGCTTCGCCCGGTTCAACTATTCTCGATTTCGCGTGTGGCACTGGAGATTTTACCAGGATGCTAACAGCTTTAAATATTAATTCAATCTCATGCGATTTATCATTTGGGATGTTAAATAATGGTTATGACATTCCTAACCCTATCCAATGTGATGGCACAAAGCTACCCCTTAAGAAAGACAGCGTAGATGGAGTAGTTTGTGGCTACTCACTTAGAAATTTTGTTGATTTACACGGAGCATTTGAAGAAATATTTCGAGTACTAAAACCTGGGGCTCGTTTTGTTGCACTAGATATTACAGTACCAAAAAATCGTATAATAAAATTCTTTAATCAGCTTTGGTTCGCTAGGATTGCACCAAAACTTGGTTGGTTAATATCTAAAAATAAGGACGCATACGAGTACCTCCCCCGCTCCACCTCATATTTACCTGAAGGCGAAGTGATTTCTAAACAATTAGAAACAGTTGGTGCGGAAAATATTTCTATTTCCCCCCTGGTTCTCGGTTCACTGATTTTAATTTGTGCCACTAAAGAAAAAACTTCAACAACAACTGGTATGACATGAGATTATACTTCGAAGTTAAAAATTATATGCTTGAAGACAAATTAACTTCAATCCTAGATAAAGACGATAATCTTTTTGTTTCCCCAAAAGGAATATTTATTTGCAAAGGCATCCTTGATACTTTCAAGCCGCAAGACATAGTTAGTGTTTTAGAGTCTTTAAAGGGAGAACTTACAAATGATATAAAACCTTTTGCACTCTTCGGTCTACCTTTTACTCGAAACTCTAGCTCTGCAACGCTATTCGACCAAGTAGCATTGCCAAAAGAGATGATTCATGTCGATGAACATAATTGGGTAACACACTTTTATATATCCGATAACCTCAATGATAGATCTACTCAACAAAATAAAAACCAAGCTATAGAGCATCCTCATCAGATCGAGATTATGAGTCCCGAATCTAAAGATCAATTCATAGATAAAATCGAGATAGCTTTAAAAAATATTGAATCGGGTAATATTACAAAGGTCGTTATAGCGAGACAATTGAATGTTTTTGCGGATATTGAAATTGATAGCCGGCTACTAATTAAAGAACTTATCGACTCTCAACCTGGTAGCTTTATTTTTTCATATAAAAATTTTATTGGTGCTTCACCTGAACTTTTAGTTGAAAAATTTGGTGAAACTCTACGTTGCCTTCCTATGGCAGGGACTAGAAAACGGCACGCCAGACAAGATGATGACGACTTAGATATCGCTGACCTTCAGACCAACTCTAAGGACAATATTGAACATAAAGTAGTTGTAGAAGATATCCTAGAAAAATTAAAAAAGTTTTCGAAAAATATTAATTACTCAAAAACTCCACATGTTGTTCGCTTACCTCATGTTTCCCATTTGGCTACATCTATAAGTGCAACATCAAATCAAAACACAACACTTCTGGATTTGGTTGTAGGCCTTCACCCAACCCCAGCAGTCGCTGGAACGCCAACAGATACAGCTATCGATCTTGTTGACCAAATTGAAGGATTTGATCGTGGATTATATGGAGCGCCAGTTGGCTGGGTTAACTCACTTGGAGATGGTCAGTGTGCAATAGCACTTAGATGTGCAAAAATCGATGGTAAAAAGGCACAACTATTTGCGGGTGTTGGGATAATTCAAGGTAGCGTTCCAGAAAGCGAATGGAATGAAACACAGGCTAAGTTTGGCGTCATTCGTGATGCCATGATGAACATCGCCCAATAATTTTTATGGGAGGCCTGGCC
>CAUJDU010000111.1 GCA_963169585.1 Actinomycetota bacterium
CAGGGTTTATCACTCTTAGCGGTATACCGACTAAGATGGAAGACCACGAGTAGTGATTAGAAGCGGGGGATACATGCAAGAAGGTGAAAGTGGAGAAACTTCACAAGCCATTGGCGAAAAACTAAGACAGATCCGTAAAGACCAGCGGCTCTCTTTGCATGATGTAGAGCAACAATCTAATCACGAATTCAAAGCTTCAGTAGTAGGAGCCTATGAACGTGGAGAACGTTCAATTTCAGTCGCGCGATTAATTAAGCTGTGCGAGCACTACCACATCTCGCCTGCAAGTGTTTTACCTAGCGAAAAGACAATTGATTTAACTTCTATTGATGGTCAGCCCCATCGAGTTGTTATAGATCTTGGGAAAATTGCTAACAACAACCATGCAGAAGCCATGGTGATAGGACGTTTCGCTCAGAGCGTTCACCAACAACGCAATAATTCCTCAGGAAGATATCTAACATTAAGGAATGATGACATTCGGATACTCTCCGCAGTCTTTGGAAAATCAATCGATGAGTTTATACAACGTTTGAGTGATATAAATCTGATTGCTGACCTGGACAAACTCTCGAGTGTACTTTGATCTTCAGAGTTAACCAAAATAGGTCGATAATGGTTTTAAGAGACTATTACCTATGAAAAAAACAACTTCAATATCCATTGCCTCATCGGTCATTGTGGTTGATGATTCGTCAACAGTTGTGGAACTGTTAGGTAATAACGATCAAAATCTTGATTTAATCGAAGAAGCATTTGATTCAACCATCCTTGTTCGAGGGAACGAAATAACTATTACAGCTAAACAAAAAAGTGTAGTTAGTGAGATTTCAAAGCTTATCGAAGAACTTATAAAGATAATAGAAAGTGGTAATACTTTGACACGAGATGATGTTTCTAGATCGATTGATATGGTTAAGCGTAACGAGTCACCAAGCGAAGTATCTAACCATAATGTTTTAAAGGGTCGTAAATCTATTCATCCAAAAACTGAAGGCCAGCGGAAATATGTACAAGCAATTGCTGATAATACGATTACTTTTGGAATAGGACCTGCAGGAACTGGAAAAAGCTATTTGGCAGTTGCAAGTGCAGTTGCACAGTTGCAAGCAAAAAGTGTTCAACGGATAATACTTACACGTCCCGCTGTTGAAGCCGGAGAACACCTAGGGTTCTTGCCTGGCGATTTACTTGCAAAAGTAGACCCATATTTACGTCCACTTTATGATGCTATCTTTGACATTGTAGGAACAGACTCTTTTGCAAGGTTTCAAGAAAGAGGAGTGATAGAAGTTGCCCCTCTTGCCTATATGCGAGGGCGAACGCTCAACGATTCGTTTGTAATTCTCGATGAAGCACAAAATACTTCTCCCGAACAAATGAAAATGTTTTTAACTAGGTTAGGTGCAGGATCAAAGATGGTTGTAACGGGCGATTTAACCCAGGTAGATTTGCCATCACAGAAGGTTTCTGGTTTACGTGTTGTTCGTGAAATTTTAAAGAATGTAGACAACATCGAGTTCTGTGACTTTGACAAGAACGATGTTATTAGGCATCGAGTGGTTCAAGAGATCGTGGACGCTTATGATAAGTGGGATAAAGATCATCCGAACCCGTATGAAAAGGGTAACTAGCAAATGAACAAGGCTGAAGAAATAATTGGTGATCCAAACGTAAGCGTTTTTGGATCAAGTGAACAGCTTGATATTGAGATCGATGTAGCTAGGTATGTTTCATTGGCACGACTAACACTTGCACAAGAAAAAATTAATGGCATGTGTGAGATGTCTTTAATCTTTTGCGATGTTGATGCAATAACAAAATTAAATGAACAATACATGGATGCAAAAGGTCCAACAGATGTATTAGCTTTCCCCATCGACGATGACATAGTTGGATCAGGTAGGAATCCAGATAATGGCGGTAGAGGTCCAGGTACGCCAAGTGAAGATCCAGATATTCCAACTCTCATAGGTGATGTTTACGTTTGCCCAACTATTGCTAAAGCGCAAGCAAGTGAACATAAACAAACACTAGATCAAGAATTAGCATTATTAGTAGTTCATGGGACTTTACATCTTCTAAATTATGATCACTATGAAGTTAGCGAAAGAGAAGAGATGCAAGGCCGCGAAAAAGAAATTTTGACCGAATTTTTCCGACTTTATCCCGGTGATAGAAAATAAACATGTATCCATCTTTTGATATTCGAAGTACACTAATAAGCTAGAGGCCGATATGGATAATCTAGAAATCTCACTCCTGATCATTGCAACAGTACTTTTTATTTTTTCGATATTCTGTGCACTTGCAGAAACATCATTTGTAAAGTTAAACCGTATTCGCGCACTCTCATTGGAAGATGAAGGAAAAAAAGGTGCGAAACATCTCCGTATAATGTTGGAGCGGCCCGAGACAACATTAAATTCTCTACTATTAGTCGTTTTGATAACACAATTGGGTACGGCAACAATCATTGCGGTAGTCATAGAAAATAAATATGGCGGATTGGGAGTATTGATATCTATTGCAATCCAAATCACTGTTTTTTTCGTGCTCGGTGAGGTTGCCCCTAAAACTTTTGCTGTTCAACATCCAGATAAAACTGCGTTAGCAATGACTCCCTTCCTTTGGGCAATTACAAAATTTACTCCTCTGAGATGGATATCTTCTGGTTTGATCGTTATTTCAAACATAATTTTGCCTGGTAAAGGAATAAAGGAAGGTCCTTTCGTAACGGAAGATGATCTAAAAACTCTTGCAAATGTTGCTGCACAAGAATCTGGAATTGAGCATGAAGAACGTGCAATGATTCATTCGATTTTTGAATTTACCGATACTGTTGTGCGTGAAGCCATGACTCCTAGAACTGATATGGTTGCAATAGCTGCTTCTTCTACCATTAAAAATGCTTTAGATATCGCTATACAGGGAGGTTTTTCAAGGCTGCCCATTTATGGAGAAAATACAGACATTATTGTTGGGCTTGTTTTCATGAAAGATCTGGTCACATATGAGAGACAAGGAAAAGGCGAGAATTTAGTTTCATCTATTCGACGTACAGCTGTTTTTATCCCCGAACAAAAACGAACTGCTGAACTTCTACGGGATATGCAGCAAGGTCAATTCCATATGGCTATCGTGGTTGATGAATATGGTGGAACTGCAGGCCTGATTACTTTAGAAGACTTGATTGAAGAAATCGTCGGAGAAATATCAGATGAATACGATGGTGTAGAACCTACGATTGAAGAAATTGGTGAGAACCAATGGAGACTCCCGGGACGAACTCCAATTGATGATTTGAGTGAAACTGTAGGTAGTGAAATTGAAGATACCGAGTGGGACACTATCTCTGGGTTAGTTTTTAACGTTTGCCAACATGTGCCTTATGAAGGTGAAAGAGTTCAGTATAACGACTTAGAATTTTTTGTAGAACGAGTACAAGGTCAACGCATAGTTTCAGTTCTTGTAACAAAAAATGAGCCTGATTTAAAAGATGTAAAAGCTGAAGAAGATGTAATAAATATCGATGCATCTCCAGATTATTCGTAGAATGCCAGAGAGCAGCTTTGAAATGTACACCGGAATAATTTCTGTCGTAGGCAGACCAAACGTAGGTAAATCAACTCTTGTTAATGCAATGGTTGGTAAAGACTTATCGATCACTTCAAAACATTCACACACAACCCGTTCTCAAGTTCGAGCAATTGCAAACGGCGATGACTATCAAATGGTTTTTGTTGATACGCCAGGGATACATAAGCCTAAGTTCACTAATTCAGAACAGCTCAATGAAGCAGCTTATGATGCTTTGGAAGGAGTTGACGTAGTCCTTGCTGTTTTCGATGGTTCTTCATCTATAGGTAAAGGCGATAGCTTCATTGCAGAACTTGTCCAAGAACGTAAAAATGTTTTTGTAGTAATGAATAAGTGTGACTCGGTATCTGATATAGGTTTGCTTGCAAAAAGAGCACGTGAGCTCTCTGACATAATCCCTGATGCAAAAGCAATATTAATGGTCAGTGCCTTTACGGGGAAAAACATATCGTTATTGAAGAAGGAGATTCTCAATTCTCTCGAACCTGGTCCACAGCTTTTTGATGCTCAGATCGAACTTGATATGAGTCATGAAAAAATTGTCAGTGAAGTGTTTAGAGAATCATTAATTCGGCTTTTGAAAGAAGAGCTGCCTCAAGAGCTAGGTGTGCTAGCAATAGAGAACGAAGAATTAAGCAGAGGTGATCAAAGGTATTTTGATGTGAAGATTTTAGTTACTAGAAAGTCTCATAAGCCCATTGTTATCGGAAAATCAGGGTCAATGCTTGAAGCTGCAGGATCTAGGGCCAGAAAGCGAATCCAGACATTGCTCAATAGCAGGGTTGTGCTGAAATCAAAAGTGGAAATTGACGAAAATTGGCAATCGAACCCGCACTATGGGGATTATTAAATTTTTTTTAAATTTAGGCACTACTATTTCCATTTACAGGTACTTTTTTCACTAGAGTAGACCTCGTATTTAAGGAAACTAGTTCAAGGAGAAAAGTCCTACATGAGTAGAACACGCCGATTGTGGATTCTAATTGCATCCACTTTAATTACTGCACTTGCTGTGTCATCATGTGCAACTGGTCCAGACAATAAACAAAACAGCTTGCGTCCAGAAGGCGAGTCTGCTGAGAAAATAATGAACTTATTCTCTCCGATTTTCTGGTTAGCAACCGTCATTGGAATCGCAGTGTTGGTCGCTACAATTTATGTTTCAATTAAATACAAAGCTTCAGATAAAAATAAATCTCCAAAACAAGTTCACGGAAATTCTATTTTAGAAATTGGTTGGACAATATTGCCATTAATCATTCTTATTGGTATTGCGATTCCTACAATCCAAACTGTTTTTGATCTTGATAAAAAGGCTGAACCTGGAGCCGTTAAAGTTCGTGTGACAGGAAAACAGTGGTGGTGGCAATTCGCTGTTGAAACAGATCCATACCAAATTCATAATCCCGATGGTACTTTGAAAGTACTTGAAGATGGCAGACCCGCGATGGCAACAACCATTGTGACAGCTAATGAGCTAGTAGTTCCTGTAAATCGTCAGGTTGAGCTGGACCTTAGGGCCTGCGACGGAGAAACACCTGTTGTTGATAAAACAGTTGATGAATTAAAACAAGCTAACCCATGTAACGTCATTCACTCATTTTGGATACCATCACTGGCTGGGAAAATGGATGCTGTTCCTGGACGAAGCAACCATCTTGTGCTTAGAGCTAAGAACGAAGGAATTTTCACAGGACAATGTACAGAATACTGTGGGTTAAGTCATGGTGTGATGAGAATGCAGGTTCGAGCTGTCAGTGAAGCGCAATATGCACAGTGGATTGAGAGCATGCAAAAACCACCAGCTCAACCATCGATTGCCCCTGAAGGTCAAGAAGCTACTCCTGCACAACGTGCAATTGAAAAATTTGGTTGCGCTAACTGTCATGCGATGGATGATCCGAGCACAGTATCCTATGGTCCAAACTTGACACACTTTGGGCCTAAGTTTGAAAACGAAGTGTTAGGTGGCGGATCCATACCAAAAACTCATGAGCATACTTGGAGATGGATATTTAATGCGACTGACTGGGAGAATGGATGGGGAATTCCTATGCAATCGGACGACTGTCGATTAGGTGTTGCTCCTGGTCCGGATAAGAGATGTGTCGGAATGCCTAATTTCTCTGTACCTTATATTTATAAAGGGCCAGATGGCAAAGAGGCAAAACTTCCAGCTATGACAGAAACCGAAGCTAAAGCTATTGGCGATTATTTATACAAGAATAAGTAGGTATAAGAAATGACGGTAACAACTCCAGAAACCAAACTGGAAAATAATATCTTGGCAAAGAAAGCACATGGATCAAAATCTTTTGCAATCTCAAACCTTTTGAAACGTCCAGTTAAGTCGACTGGCCCTTTTAGCTGGATTACTTCAGTTGACCATAAGAAAATTGGAATTTTGTATATTGGACTTTCACTACTTTTCTTTGTGTGTGGAGGTGTAGAAGCACTACTCATCAGACTTCAACTTTTTTCACCAAATAGTTCAGTTCTAACAGCTGTCCAATATAACCAGATGTTTACAATGCATGGCACAACTATGGTTTTCTTAGTAGGTATGCCGATGATTGCAGGATTTGGTAACTACTTAATCCCATTGATGATTGGGGCACGAGATGTTGCTTTCCCGCGTTTAAACATGTTCGGTTTTTGGATATTTTTATTTGGTGGAGTATTTCTTTATTCGAGTTTCTTTTTAGGCGGAGCTCCAGATGGTGGGTGGTTTGGTTATACTCCACTTACCTCATCACCATATGATAGCGGGATTCTTCCTGGCAATGGAACTAACTTTTGGGCTATTGGATTGTTGCTATTAGGTGTTGGAACAACAACATCAGCATTGAACTTTATTGTTACGGTTACCAACATGAGAGCTCCAGGAATGAAACTTATGAGAATGCCAGTCTTTGTTTGGATGATGGTAGTGACATCATTTTTGACAGTTTTTGCGTTACCAGTGTTTTCAGCAGCTTTAATTATGGTTTTCTTCGACCGTAACTTTGGAACAACCTTTTTCTTCTCTGCAACTGGTGGAGATCCGTTGCTTTATCAACATATGTTTTGGATTTTTGGTCACCCAGAGGTCTATATTTTGATTTTGCCTGGAATGGGTATAGTTTCTGAAATATTGCCAGTATTCTCGCGGAAACCTTTATTCGGATATAGCGTTGTTGTTTTCTCAGGTATAGCAATTGGATTCGTAAGTTGGGGAGTGTGGGCACACCATATGTTCGCATCCGGCCTCGGCCCTGTAGCTGTTTCTGCATTTAGCGTTTCAACTATGCTTGTTGGAGTCCCTACTGGTGTAAAGATTTTTAACTGGCTTGGTACCATGTGGGGCGGTTCAATTAAGTTCACAACTGCAATGTTGTACGCGATTGGGTTTGTTACCATGTTTACAATCGGTGGACTTTCGGGTGTTACACACGCTGTATCGCCTGCTGACACACAACAAACAGATACCTATTACATTATTGCCCACTTCCATTATGTACTTTTTGGTGGTTTAGTTTTTGCTTTGCTAGGTGGTGTTCACTATTGGTTCCCTAAGGTCTTCGGGCGACTAATGAATGAAAGATACGGAAAAATAATTTTTTGGATTGTGTTCGTTGGTTTTAACATGACATTTGCTCCTATGCACTTAACTGGTTTAGCTGGACAAGCACGACGAACTTGGAGATATCAAGAAGAGCTCGGAGTTACGTTTATGAATCAAATTGCAACCGTGGGGGCTTTCTTGATTGCGTTTGGTGTTCTTAACTTTGTTATCAACATTATTTATTCAAAATTGAAAGGTAAGAAAGCAGGAGCGGACCCTTGGGATGCACGAACTCTGGAATGGTCCATTCCTTCACCTGCTCCAGAATATAACTTCCTCGAAACTCCTCTAGTTACTAATGTTGATGACTTTTGGCACAAAAAATATGATGAAGACGAGGACGGAAGATCAATCTTGAAGAAAGATGTCGATTTAACTGAAGAACCGTTAAGGGTTACTACCCAAGAAGCAGTAACGAAATATGGAATTCACCTACCTTCACCATCAATATGGCCAATGGTCGTACCACTAGGTATGGTGATAGGAGCGTATGGCTTGGTGTTATCTAACTGGTTTGCCTGTGGAATTGGTATTGGCATTGCAGCTATCGGTCTTGTTGGCTGGGCAATAGAACCAGATACCCAAGATATAGATCACGGAGGGGCTCACTAATGGCTACACAATCAGATGTAGATGAAAAAGAAGAAGAAATGGAAACTACTCAGAAATCTGACGTTGATGAAGCGGTGGAATTAGTAGCAGAAGATATTGCCGTTAGTACAGCTGCAAAAAATACAAATATATCTAATGGAAAGTTAGCAATTTGGATTTTTCTAGCATCTGACTTTCTATTTTTTGGCGGATTTATCTCCGCTTTCCTTTTGTATCGTGGTAGATCATTAGAAATTGTTGATGCTGGCTTGCAGTCAGGATCGACGCCAAGCAAAGTACTATCTGATGTATTAGATATTCCATTTACATCTGCTACCTCATTTATTTTGTTGATGAGTTCACTGACAATGGTATTAGCCTTAGCAGCAATAAAACGCAACGATATGAGAAGAGCCCAGCTCTGGTTGGTAGCAACAGCATTATTTGGAACAATCTTCTTAGGTGGGCAGATCTTTGAATTTACAGAATTTGTCCGTGCTGGATTTACGTTAACGACAAATCTTTCAGGTACTACTTTTTTTGTATTGACAGGCTTGCATGGTGCTCACGTTGTTATTGGGATCTTTTGGCTAATGATACTTTTGGGTCTAAGTACGAGCGGAAAGCTTACGTCTAAAGACTCAGAGAAAGTTGAAATCGCAGGTCTATATTGGCACTTTGTTGATGTGATTTGGATTGTAATTTTTACGCTTATTTATTTAATTCCGGTAAATTAGACAGGATAGAGATGCAAGAAACAAATACAGCAACCGAACAACATGAGATCCGTACTCATAGGTCGCCATCACAGTATGTTTTGATCGCTGTAGTGCTTAGTGCGCTGACAGGGCTAGAAATTTTTCTGTATTATGTAGAAAGTTCAATAAACAGGACATTGCTTGTATCGTTATTGATAGGCCTAGCAGCAACGAAATTCTTTTTAGTAGCCGCATATTTTATGCATCTTAAAGATGACCCTAAGTTATTTCGACGTTGGTTTATCATAGGTGGAGTAGGGGCACTATTGGTTTTTGCTGCAGTATTAGCATCTCTTTCGTTACAAGACCACAGATTCTTCTAGTCTTTGGCTATGGAGCAGTTTCCAAAATTTGAAGCACATCTAGATGTAATTTTAATAGCTGCAATTTGGTGCGGTTTTTACTGGCTGGCTTTTTCGAGAGTTGCTCCTAGATTAAACCAAGCTAACAAGCCTACAAAAGTTCAACTTTATTCACATATATGTGCTGTAATAACCTTTGTTGTTGGTTCTATCTGGCCAGTACATGACGTTAGTGAGAAATCCTTATATTTTGTTCATATGGCTCAGCATATGGCGTTTATCAATTTAATGTCCTTATTTATAGTCTTATCCGTTCCAACTTGGTTAGCACGTTGGCTGATCTTAAGGAAGTTTGTTTTACCAGTAGTTCGAAGATCAACCAGGTTTATTGCTGCTACTGTCTTATTTAATCTCTTGATAATTTTCTTTCACTGGCCCACAGTTGTAACCGCAACGTTAGAAAACGGACTTTTACATTTCTTAGCTCATTTTGTGATGGTTCTATGTTTTGTCGTCATTTGGATGGTGATTATTTCACCGGCCCCAGAAATTCGGACCCCTACGCCTCTAATGCAAATGATTTTTTTATTCTTACAATCAGTTATCCCTACATTACCAGCCGCATTTTTAACCTTTGGTTCTGATCCTCTCTATAAGGTCTACGTCGATTTACCAAAGCTTTATAGCCTTAGCGCACTAGACGACCAACGCATTGCAGGCCTAGTTATGAAGCTCGGGGGAGGTTTACTATTGTGGGGCGTAATAGCAGTCGTATTCTTTAGGTGGAGCTCATCTGAAAAAGCACGTGAATTACGCTACAAGGCCTCAAAACCTAATAAACTTAGCTCAAGTGAAATACAATAAGGAAAAGCAATGACAACCGAAACAGAAACTCAAAACAACGAGGAAAGCGGAGAGCTAAAAAAGAATCTACGTGATCGACTCTTTTTGCCGTTCGCAATTCCTTTGGGAGCAGCTGCCATACTTGCGTTGCTTGGGATTAGTTTTTCTAGAGTATTTTTAGCTGGTGGCCAAGAAGGCGAATCAACGGTGGAACATGCCGCTAAATCTCCTGCACCTGTGATGTGGGCTGCCATCATTACTCTGTTAGTTCTCTTTGGTGCTGCTGGGATATCAATGATGAAGTCCATGAAGACAAATACATTTGTACTTGTTATTTCTGGATTTTTAGTTGCTTCTGTATTGGCAGGATCTGTTCTAGCTGGAGCGAGCGATGTAAAAGAGGAAGTGGTATTAATAGGGCAGCCGACTGAGGCTGAAATAACAGAAGCATCACCTTTGCCTATTTTAGAAGTAGATGCGTTACCAAATAATACTTTCCAGTCAACAAAATTTGAGGTAGATGCTGGTATAACAGAGATAGCCTATATTGGAAAAGGTGGAGGACATCGTCTTAAATTTAAAGATACCCGGTTTAATTGGTTTGACTTAGTAGTGAACGGAACATCAACAGATAGTGCACCAATCAAACTTGACGAAGGCACATATTATATTTTCTGTCCAATCCCAGGCCATGAAGCCGCAGGGATGTTCGCAGATCTAGTTGTTAAGTGATTAAAAAACCTCACATCGTTGAACGATCATCCCTTAAACGGGTTCCTAATGACATTGATATAAAATCGCTCCCTAAACATATTGCGATCGTTATGGATGGTAATGGTCGTTGGGCTAAACAGAGAGGTTTGCCACGTACGAAAGGCCATGAGCAAGGCGAGCAAGCCTTATACGATGTTATTTACGGGGCAAGGGACATAGGCGTTCAATGGATTACTGTATACGCATTCTCAACTGAAAATTGGAAACGCCCAGCAAAAGAAGTTGCTTTCTTGATGAATTTTAATGAGCGATTATTGCTAGAAAGACTTGATGAACTCCACGAGCACGATGTTCGAATAAGGTTTATTGGTCGGCGAGAAAAACGGGTACCTGCTCGACTATTAAAACGGATTGAACAAGCTGAAGAAAAAACTAAAAAGAATAAAGGTCTAAACCTTTGTATTGCTTTTAACTACGGGGGTCGTGCAGAGATAGTAGACGCGGTAAAGGGTTTAATCGCTAAATCTGAAAGCTCAACAGGAAAACAAAAAATTACTGAAAAATCTATTGCAGCAAACTTGTATTGTAGCCAGATGCCTGATGTTGACTTAGTTTTACGTTCATCGGGCGAGCAAAGACTATCTAATTTTCTTTTATGGCAAGCTGCTTACGCAGAGTTTTATATCACGCAGACGCTGTGGCCCGATATTAGAAGAGAAGATTTATTTGATGCAATAAAGGTATTCCAAAATCGTAATAGAAGATTTGGCGC
>CAUJDU010000112.1 GCA_963169585.1 Actinomycetota bacterium
GAAGCTCGCTTAACCAGACATATTGGTGAGCCTGTTATTTGTATTCGAGAAGAAGATGGTCTTATCCTTCTTTACATGGGAGTAGTTAAAGACCCTAAAGTGATTTTTCAATTCGATCAGAATTCACAACTGCCCAGAGGAAGTGCATCGGTTCAAGTCTCACAACTTCAAGTTGCAGCAGTAGTTATAGATGAAGCGGGTCGTGCAGACGTTGAAATTCTTCCTTCTAGTGGTGCACGTGATTCATATTTTCATATCGAAGAACGTAGATTTACGCAGGTATCTGGAACAGATGAATATGAATGTGTTTCATCTGATTGGGATCTTCTTATAGGTAATGAAGAGATAGACCAATTTTTTGGCCAGTCTCGATTAATCCTGCCTATACGTCAAGAGATAACGCCGGCCTTTGATTTGGATGTTATAGAAACCTCCGCGATTGAATTGCAGGGTCTGAGTATTGATCCTGATGTCGGAAGGCTAGGACTTTAATTTAAATGGCACGGCTTGCAGACGACATATTCGTAGAAGGGTTTCAACCTGTCCAACTAACTGATTTGGTTGACGCTGACGAAACTAGAGCAGTTGGAACTTCTATTCGTGATTTGCGAAATCTTATATTGCAAGACATGACTGACGAAGAGCTATTAAGAGTTATGGAAGACAATGAACGTTTGGCTGAACTCGTAAACTTCATGAAAACTCCAAATATAAAAACTATTTCAGCAATTAGAAGATACGCTGACGCAATTTGTCGTTTTGTTGATGATAATCCATCTGACTTTGAATTAGGGAAACTTATTGAGAGAGGTCGTGATGCAAGTACTGTTTTAGATCCAACATTTACTGAACGAATGTTTAATGCTGCTGTCATTAATTCAGATGAAGTGTATGAATATTCCAGGAGGCTTTTTGAAGCAGGACATCGTTATGAAGTGAGCGATGTTGGAATCCAAGCTCCACTGTTTAACGTGACTTTTGTTGAATTTAAAATGACGGGAAGCAAGCTGTTTAGTCGTGGTGGCGTGCTTATCGAAGTTGTAGATAAAGATGAAGCTCTTGAAGAACTTGGCGGATTTTTAGATGAAGATTCAGACTCGTTAAAAGCGATAAAAGATTGTAAGTGGCTATTGAGATTTTCGGCTGTCGCTCAAAAAAGAAAAGGCGATAAAATTTCGGGGCCGTTAATGCATTCTTATGTTCCAGTTTCGAAGGACGGCACTTTTTATCCTTCACCTGATGATCCAAAGCAATCCATATTGAATGTTGCAGCTGCTGGATATTTTCGAGATGGTAAACGTCTTGAATTTGATCAATGTATTAATCTTGAACGAGTTTCTAGTGAATTATTTATTACAGCTTATTTAACAGTTTCATTTACTCATTGTAAAAACGTAAAAATTGTGGAGAATGACCCTAATGAGGATAACAAAAAATTAGCTGATCGTCGCTTAAAGAAAACTGGCAAAGCTTTCGTAAAATTCAAAACACTAGAGATTCCTAAAATGAGAGAGGTGCTTGAAGCTTTGCGTGAACAAGGTAGTAGCTCGAACACTAAACGCTTACATATTGTTCGGGGGCATTTTAAAACTTATACGAAAGAAAGACCGCTTTTAGGTAAGATAGTTGGTCAATACTATTGGGGTTCTCAAATTAGAGGTGTGCTTAAGGAAGGGGCTGTTTCTAAAGACTATGCTGTTGGCCCCATCCCTGCCCCTACGCGAGGAATAGAGAAACCAGCACCATAACGTCTATTTCGTCCGATTTGGGGGATCAGATCCCCAGTAATACCGCATAAATGAGAATTTTTAGTCACTTTGCGTTTTACGCGAAGACGTTCCAATTAGTGTCTATTGTCATGGTCGTATAGCTATGGTGTAATTAGAATTGATCCTGCGCACCAAGGAGACATCAGTGCAAAAACCTGCAAAGCAACCAACAGACATGATGATAGACGAAGGTAAAGTTAATCGTCTTAAAATGTTCATTCCTTTAGTTTTAATTATTGTCGTTTTGGGTACTCTTTTTTCTTTTACAGATTCTTCGAGTTCACCTTCGGGAAAGACTAAGGCAATTTATGCCTTAGATTCTGCCGGAGCTTCTGGAGGTAGTGGTGCCAGCTGTGTGAGTCAACAGGTTGCAGATGAGCTAGAAGCAATGGGCTTGGGTACAGCTTTTCTTTTTAGAAATTGGGATTGGTTTCAATACGTAAATTATGGAGTATGTCCTCCTAGACCAGTTAACCCATCTATTTCTTTATCTTGTATAAACCCACAAATTACAGTTGCTTTAATGATTGATAGATCATCGTCAGTTATTAAAGATGGTTCAGAAACTACACCATCCCAATATAAGCAACAGCTAAAAACGCTTATAGATGAATTCTATTTAAGGTTTACTCCTAGTCCTAGAAATGGAACTATAAATTTCTTGTTGTATGCATTCGGATCAAAATCAGTCATGCAGAACGATACGACTAATGGGCTAGCTCCAGTGTTAGCTAGCAATGTTATAACTGATGCTTCAACTCAAGCTGGTAAGGACGCTATGATTGAAGCGATTAATCAGATTCATTTTAGGAACGAAGAGACTACTACTTTTTTCAACAAAAGGAATCCCGATTTACCTGGATTTCAGCGTAAAGACAATACCCCTTATCAGCGACAACGAGCATACAATTACGGGTCTGAAACGGCTTATGGCGAATATGGAAAAACGAACTGGCATGGCGCACTATTAGATGTGATGGAAGCAGCCTCTAATCCTTTTTACAATAATCCTGGCCCATCTGGTATTGGGAAGCGGATTGATTTAGCAGTGATGATTACTGATGGACTACCAACTGCGGATAATGGGTGGGATTGGAGTTGGGCACCAGGGACTTTTCGTGGCGATGCAGGAAATGTTAGTTACAACCCGGCAGTTGATGGTATAGATTTTTCAAATGCTGACTCGGTCAAATCGTGGAATGAGAAAGCTAATAATAGCGACAATTTGTATCATGACTGGAATGATGATCTCTATAGGATAACTACAACGCGTGAAGGAAAACATTTAGCTACACAAGCTGTTGATTATTTACGATCAGGTGCAAATCCTAGGACTCAAATAGGTTCAAATCTTGTGAAGAATATCCCAGTACGCCCCCCAATTTCTGTTAAAGGAATTATTGTAACAACTAATTCCGATGCAAGTGTCCGTAATGCTTCCAAGAATTATGCCAGTACTGTTTTTGGTGAAGGAAATTACTTTTTTGCGACCGACTTTACAAGCACATTAAAAACAGAAATTCAGTCTCTTGTTTCTAATGTAATTGATGAGTCAGGATGTCCTTCTCTTAATGATCCTGTAACGCCGTTACTTACAGTTAATGTCGATAAATCTCAAGTTACTCCTATGGAAGGAACGTCAGAAATCATACACCTAAGTGTGACAAACCATACTGTTAATGCGGCATTGCATAACATAGAAATTTATAATTGTGGAACCAACACGCCATTGACATTTGAAGACGTTAAAAACGTATGTTCTCTAGTCGCAAATGTGGGTTCACTAGCATCGGGAGCTACTAGTAGCCAATATGAATATTTAATCAACGTCGTACTTGGTCAACCAAGTAGTAATTTGAACTTTGTTGCTATTGGTGAACCTTCATTAGGGGTTAACCAAACCCTAACATCAGGCGTATCCCCATCATTTGCCCCGGTAGCAGTTGATCCACAGAGAGCTTCATTGCCTGCTTGATTTCGAATGATAATTGTTAAAAGAGGCCAGGCCTTATACAGTAGGCCTGGCCTCTTTTTTACGCATGCAGTAGGCCTGGCCTTACTGCGCTTATGCAACAAGCCGGGCCAGGGCGAGACTTTAAACGCCACAAATAATTCGAAGCAAAGGATATGGGTTGGTGTGTTGTGATCCACCGACTCGAACTTCAAAGTGAGTATGTGGAGCTCCACCGGCAGCGTTACCTGTGGCTCCTGTATAACCAATAACTTCGCCTTGACGTACTGCTCTTGGCGGTCCTGCCAATGCGCTTAAGTGTGCATAGTAATAAGCATTGCCATCAACACCATGCAAGAAAATCCCGGTTCCTCCTAGACCACCACTTGTATGTTGGATAGTTCCATCAACAATTGCAACATTGGGGGTACCTAAAGCAGCAAATATATCGTTCCCTTTATGAGTGCGCCCTCCAGAGCGCGGATTTCCCCAATCGTTTACATGTGTGATCGGCCCTGCGATCGGACACATTTTCCCATCGATCGCTAGGCGTGCTCCTACCATTGCGCTGGCATCAAGGAAAAGAATCGCATTCTTCTCATACTCTTTTTTTGCATCTTCAAGTTGTTTTGCAAATTCGATAGAAAGCTTTTGTAAATCTTGTTCTTGTATCTCAGCTGTCGACTTTTGATTGATGAGTGATTTTTTTAGATTCGCTAGCCCAGTTCTTTGTTTGTTGTATTTTGTAAACTCATCGGTATTGGTGGTTTGAGCCCTACCAGCCAGCTGTACCCCACGGTTGTAATAAAATTGATTAAGAGCATCTGCAGGTTTTCCAGAACTTTGTTGATATAAAGTTACTGCACGTTTTTTGATGATTTTCGAAAGCTGATTTAGTGGAAGCTCTTTGACTGCAAGCAAGGCTTCATTTCGTGCAATCTTTTCTTTAAGATCTAAAAGTGTTGCTTTATTTGTTTGGATTTGGAGCGATGTAGTGTCTGCAGCTAATTGTGCATCTAATAATTTTCTTGTGGCGGCATCAAGCTTAGAATCAGCTTTTTTTGCATTTTGTTGAGCAATCGTCTGATCTTTTGTTGGGCCAGAAGGTGGAACCGTTGTTGCGCCGGGCAAGTCAGAATCTAAATCGTCAGGTGGGGTTGTAGTAGGAACTGTAGTCGTTGTATCTGGTGTTGTATCTGGTGTTTGAGCGAACGCGTTAAAAGTAGACACAGAAAACACAAACATCATGGTAAGTATGAATGCTGCTAATCCTTTAACGGTTTTAAACATTGTTCACGAATCCTTTCAGTTTTAAGGGGGTCGGCCAGGAAAAGGGTTCCTATTAATATCTCGACCAGAATCGATATTTTTTTAGTATTTAAACGCTTAAAGTGGTGGATTTATAGGTGATAACGGGAAAGAGTTACAAAAATAACACTAAAAAATCAACATTTTTGTAGCTGTCACAACTTATAGACATTATTATGAATGTCGGTGTCCAGGATAAATCAACAATTAATAGACCTTAACTATCAAATCGATGTCTTAAAAGCCGACTTATTCCAGTCCAAAGAACAATTTGAATCTATGGATGAATTAGCCCAAGATGCAAAAATTCGCGCAATGGTGTCAGAAACTCCTGATCAGGCAAATTATTCTCATGACTTAGCAGCCACTAGAGATCGACTAGCTAAGGTCATAGCGTCGATAAATGAAGAAATAAGAATTTTAAAGTTAAAACAAGATGAATTATTAGAAAAGTTATTTGAAGAAAGCAAAGATAGTGAGTAATACTAATAACCAAGGCGATGGCAGCTTTATGTGTACCTCCACCGAGGTACGGATTGAACTAGTCTATTGGCAATAAATCAGGAGGAATCATGGGATTAAAATTATTAGTTGCTGAAGATGAAGCCATAATTCGTTTAGACCTTGTAGAGCTATTAAAAGAATCAGGATTTGATGTTGTTGCACAAACAAACCGTGGTGATGAAGTTCTAGAGTTGGTTAAAAAGCATCAGCCAGATGTAGCTATTCTTGATGTAAAGATGCCAGGAATGGATGGAATCAGTGCTACTGCTCAAGTTGCACAGCTGAATACAACAGCAGTGGTTATTCTTTCAGCGTTTTCGCAACAAGATCTCTTAACACAGGCTCAAGAAGCTGGTGCACAAGGTTATTTGGTGAAGCCATTCCATAAAGGAGATTTAATCCCTGCGATAGAAACCGCACATGCGCGGTTTTCGGAAAAACTTTATATTCAGCAAAATTCTTCCGATAGTGATCGAGCTGG
>CAUJDU010000113.1 GCA_963169585.1 Actinomycetota bacterium
GAGGAACAACCTGTAAGGTTGATCAGTTGGCATCGGGGCGACGCAAACTAGATCCCTTCAGAATTTAAAATTCCTTCGTCGGGGCGGGCGAAGGAATTTTTTTTACTGTATTGCTGTGTTGGCTATAGTTATGTGCGTATATATCATGAGTCTGCAGAACGCGGTGAGAAGTTGTAGTTTGTTGTTACGTATTTGCTGAGATGTAGCGATTTGTCCTATAATTTCTTATTGGCTTTTTACTAGTTGAAGAGCTTGATTAAGGAATAGCCCCAAGGAAGGTCGCTCAAATGATTCGCACTACCAGCCGTTCTCAAAGAATCGTTATTATCTTATCTCTCGTAGCAGTTCTGGCAATAGGAGCAACAGGTGCCTTTGCTACTGGAACTCCGACGGATAAGCCATTGCCCTGGAAGCCATGCGGATGTTCAACGACTACAACTTCTACGACGACCACTACGACAACAACTAAACCAACTACTACAACTAGCTCAACAACCTCTTCAACAACGAGTACAAGTACTTCGACTACAACTTCTACGACGACGACAACTAAACCAACCACTTCTACGACGAGCACTACGACTACGACAAATCCGACGACTACGACTACTGTCCCTACCACGACAACTACGGTTGAACCAACCACAACAGTGCTGGGAACAGTTGTTACTACTCCACCAACAACGATCCCACCTGTCGAAGTTTTAGGTACTCAAGTCCAATTGCCATATACGGGATCACAAAGCACATTTTTGGCGCTCGTAGCAATGAGTTTGATTGGTGCTGGGTTAATTTTTATCCTGGCTCAACGCAGAAATCGCACACAGATCCGTATGGGAGTAGATTCACATCTTAAGTGGTGAATCTTGCGCCATATTAATAACTAGATACAAAAACTAATTATTTAAACGGTAAACAAGGACCTGAGGTGATATTCGTCATACGTGACAAAAAGTATCTTTAAAAACCATTAATCGCTTCTTGCGCTTTATTCGCATTATGCGCTATTATGTAAATATCCAAATTGTCCAAATTGCGCAGTAGCCGCGCGGAGGAAAAAATGCACACATCACAGCTAGTCAAAAGAGTGACATCGTATTCAAAGATTGCCAAGTTCAACATCATGCTCTTGGCATTATTGATGATCGCAGGAACGATGGTCGTATCGTTTGCTACATCAACAACCTCTAATGGAGAGTGTGGAGCGAAAGTAGCTCTCGTGCTCGACAGGTCTTCTTCTATTGGTGTTGATGCATTCTCCGGTGGTCGTAATCAAAGTCAGGCAAATATCTCTGCAATTAAAGTTGCATCAAACGATTTTGTTCAAGCACTCCAAGGTAAGGACTCATATACTGATGTTTATGCCTTCGCTTCAGTAGCAAAAAGAATTAATACTGGTGGATGGTTCAATATTAAGGACCAGGACACAACCAACTGGCAAAAGATGGTTATTGGAAATATCCGTTTCAAGCAAGGGGCTACTTCAAGTGCAGAAAATGCATACGATGATGGAATGACAGCATCGGCTGAAGGTCTAACAAACTGGAATGGTGCCCTTAACCTTGTAGGTGCTTCACGTCAAGATCCATTTCCAACACACCTTGTTTTCTTTACTGATGGAAATCCAACAACAAATCAACGAGAAGTTGATGCAGCTCTTAAAGCAGGAGGAAGTTTCTCTGCTGCTGGATTAGGTAACAGCGTAGATCTAGTAGATGCAGATGATATTTCAGAAGCTGTAAATTCTGCCGTATTCTTGCGTGCTATCGGAATTAAAATTATCCCAATTGCAGTTGGTGCAGAAGGTATTGTCAACATGGCTAACCTTCAAGCAATTGCTGGTCCAGGTAACCCTGTATATCGTTCTAATAACTACTCTCAATTATCTGAATTGTTCAGACAAGCTGCAGCTAACATTTGTAAAGAGCCAAAACCTACAACTATTAATGTAAAAGCTGTTGATGAAGCTGGAAATCTTGTTGCTGCTCCAGTAAATGTTGGAACAACCGGAACTATCGGTGGTCCAAGCTCAGCTGGTGAAACAAAAACTACATCAGTTGATGCAAACAACCCTTGGACAGCGAAATGGTCATTCAAGACCGAAGATAACTGGCGTGCACGTATAACACAAACTGCAGTGCCTGCCGGATATGTTGCGGTTAGAGACAGTTGTCATAGAGAAGCGCTTTCGAACCCTGCTTTGCCTCAACGTGAAGGTACTGAAAACTCTCCTTCAGATGTCATCATGGATCCGATTACTCCTGGTGGAAATATTTTCTGTCAGTTTGTATTGCGTAAGCTTACAGATGGTATCCAACTAATAAAAGATGTGACTCCAACAACTGCAAAACGCGGTGAAACTGTCACTTACTCTTTCGTAGTAAAGAACACTGGAAACACAAAACTTACAAATATCAAAATTAACGACCCAATGCTAGGTGGACAAGTTGGCAGTGTTGCTAGCTTGGAACCAGGTGCAAGCTCATCACCTATTACAAAAACATATGTAATTCCTAATAATGCAACTGGAACAATACACAACGTAGCAACTGCTACAGGTACTCCAGTTAACCCTGATGGAAGTGCGCGTCCTAACGTGTCACATCAAGATCCAGCAGATGTTGTCGTTGAACTCCGTCAAGGACAAGAAATCGAAAAGACTGTAACTCCTAGTGTTGCAGCTGTAGGTACAGAAGTTACTTACACAATCTCAGTTAAGAATACAGGTGAAGGTCCGCTTTCAAATGTAGTAATTAGTGATGCAAAAATTAACAAAGAACTAACAATTGCTGGACCAATAGCTCCAGGAGCAACAGGATCTGTAAGCGTTAAATATGTGATTAAAGCAGGAGACTTCCAAAATGGTGTCTTCACAAATGTTGCTTGTATTAAAGGAACACAAACTTGTGACGATGCAAAAGTTTCTGAACCAAAGATTGAACTAACAAAGTCGGGTCCAAGCTCTGCACGGCCAGGTGAAAAAGTTAAGTTCACTTTCAAAGTTAAGAACACGGGTGTCGTCGATCTAACAAACATCAAGATTACTGATGAGACTCTTTCAAAGTACACGAGTCAACCAGTAATCCTTAATGTTGATGGTACTCTAAAGCCAGGTGAAACAAGCAATGAACTAACGTACGAGTTCACTATTCCAGCAAACTTTGATGGTAATACTTTCAAGAATGTAGCTGTTGTAAAAGCGAACCCAGTTGACCCGGAAACAAAACGACCTATAACAGGTGTTGAAGTCAAAGATGAAGACGATCATGAAATCAAACTGATTCGATGGACAGCAACTAAGAAAGCAGACAAAGATGTAGTCGTTCCTGGAACAACTGTGAACTACACAATCACTGTTAAAAACACTGGTGCTGTTGAGTTGAAGAACATACAAGTGTCTGACCCAACAATCGGATTCCCTAAAGATGGTAAACCAGTTGTAATCGATACTCTTGGCGTAGGAGAATCAAAGTCAGTAACTGCTAGCTATGTAATCCCTTCAGACTTTAAAGGTAACACTTTCAAGAACGTAGCTGTTGTCTGTGTTCCACGTGAAGGTGGAGATGAGGGTATCTCTGCAGGAGTTGACACTAAAGACTGTCAAAACCCTGAAGCAGAGGTCGAAGTAGCCCGTATTTCGCTAACGAAGACAGCTGATAAAGACACAGCTTTCCCAGGTGAAAAAGTTGTCTACACATTTGTAGTTGAAAATACTGGAGCGGTTGATATTGATCCAGGAATGATTAACGATGACATACTTGGAGAAATCGGTGACCCTGGCGTTCTAAAACCAGGTGAAAAAGCCACTTTCACAAAAGACTACACAGTAGATAAAGATGCAAAAGACGAGGATGAGGTAACGAACATAGCAACTGTTTGTGCACCAGTTCCTGGAGTGGAAAACACTGACAGCGATTCAGCTTCTGACAAAGACTGTGTAACAGTTTGTCCAGCCGATTCACTTGCAGTGCTTTGTGATCAAGACACGCACACTTTGATCATCGAAGTACCTAGTATTTCGATTGTTAAAAGTGCAAATGTTGAATCAGCAAGTGTTGGTGAAACGGTTACTTATACATTCGTTGTTACAAACACAAGCTCAGTAGTACTTGAAGATATTTCAGTAGTTGATAATGTACTCGGTGACCTAGGTAAGATCGATAAACTCGAACCAGGCCAGTCAGGAACAAAATCAGTTGACTATATTGTCCCTGCGAGTGCTGCTACAGCTGGAACTGTAGTAAACGTTGCAACAGCATGTTTTGCAACTCCAGAATATGACGAAAACTGTGCAAGTGATGATCACACTCTAACCGTTGTTAATGTTGGTGGAGTTACAGTAACTCGCCCTCCTTCAGTTGGCGGACAACAACTAGCATTCACAGGTGCTCAAAGCCTATGGCTAGCACTTGTTGGAGGCTTGTTCATCGCACTTGGTGGAGTTATCTACTTCATCACACGTCGACGAAAGAACGATGCTTTCTAAGAGAGCTTAACTAGTGAAAAAGCGGACCTTTGGTCCGCTTTTTTTATGTTTATGTTAAAAGGAGGCCAGGCCTGCTTTTACCAAGAGGCCTGGCCTACTGTATAAGGCCAGGCCTCTTGGTTTCACTTATCAATTCGCGTAGAGCTTATAAGATGGATTATCAAAATTCTTCGCTACGCCCAGAATAGCGTTTGACGTTTAGAATGTTTTGGTGAAATTTGAACAATTGGAATCTCTATCAGGTGAACTTGTAGACCTCGAAAAAAGCCTTAATGAACTTTATGCGCAAGGCAAGATAGATGATGCAACAAAAGTATCCAAACGTATCTCAGATATGCGTCCTGTCGTAGAAGCATACGAAACTTATATTTCATCTCAGCGTGCTTTAGAAGAAGCAAAAATTTTATTAGAGGATGAAACAGATTCCGAAATGAGAACTTTTCTAAATAGTGAGATAGAAGAGAAAAAAGCCCTTATCGAAAATACTGAGATCTTATTAAATGAATTATTAGTACCGAAAGATCCTAACGATGGTAGAAATGTGATCGTTGAGATTAGGGGAGGAGAAGGTGGTGAAGAAGGTAATTTGTGGGCCGGAGACCTTTTTAAAATGTATACCAGATTTGCAGAAAAACATGGATGGCAAGTTGAAGTTATAGATGCAATGGAATCAGAAAAAGGTGGATATACGAATATCTCTTTCATCGTCAAAGGCGATGATGTTTGGAACAATTGGAAGTTCGAAGGTGGCCCACATCGAGTCCAACGTGTACCGGTAACCGAAACTCAAGGTAGAGTGCACACTTCTGCAGCAACAGTTGCAGTTCTCCCAGAAGCCGAAGAGGTTGATGTGCAAATTGACCTTAACGATCTAGAAATTGATGTGTACAGGAGCTCTGGTCCAGGAGGACAAAGTGTTAATACAACCGACTCTGCAGTTCGCATTACTCATAAACCAACTGGTCTAGTCGTATCGAACCAGGATCAAAAAAGCCAGATTAAAAACCGTGAGAAGGCAATGAAAGTTCTAAGATCTCGATTATTGCAGTTGGAGCAAGAAAAAGCTGATGCAGAATTGACACAAGCTAGATCTAGCCAGGTTAAAGGTGGTGGGCGTGGAGATAAAATTCGCACCTACAACTACAAAGACAATCGTATTACAGATCACCGAATTGGGTTAACACAATACAATTTAGATCGTGTCTTAGAAGGAGACCTAGACAGTGTAGTCGAAGCATTACGTCAAGCCGAGAGGGCAGAACAACTTTCAGAAAGTATCTAAAATTGAACGACAATAATCTGGTAAGTGAAATTCATAACAGGTTACCTAATGAACTTTATGATTACAACGAAGCAGCCAGAAGGTTTGAGGCGAAGTTAATTGCTGAAAAGATTACTGGGTTAGACTTTTCACAGTTAATATTAAAAAGACCTAACATAGAAGATCTTTGTGAAACTGAATTATTAGAACTGGATCAAATTATTAATCAACGATCCACAGGGAAGCCTCTTGCTTATATATTGAAGCAAGCTTATTTTCGCGGTATAGAACTTTTTGTAGATGATCGTGTTTTAATCCCGCGACCAGAAACAGAGCTATTAGTAGACAAAGTACTGAGCTATATATCAGCTTTCGATACCCCGAAAGTATTAGAGATAGGGGTTGGGTCAGGAGCAATTTCATTAAGTGTTGCCAGCGAACATTCGAAAGCCGTTGTTATGGGGACAGATATCTCTAAAGACGCAATAGATGTAGCAAACATGAACAAAACAACTCTTGGTATTAGAGATAGCTCAGCTATATTTTTATGTGGTGATCTATTTGAGCCAATTGACTGTAGTCTCAAAAATAGTTTCGATGTTATTGTTTCTAATCCACCCTATATTGGTTATGACGAAAAGGCTTCCATATCAACGCAAGTGTTAGATTTTGAACCTCACAGTGCTTTGTTTGCACAAAAAGCTGGTTTTGAATTTTATGAAAGAATTATTGAACTAGCAAAAGGATACTTAACTTCTGCTGGAGCTATCCTTTTTGAAATATCACCCCGACATGAAGAGGGTATTCGGCAGAGTGCTTTATATTATGGGTATTCTAACTGTGAGTTTTTCAAGGATTTAACAGGTAGAACTCGTATTGCCCAAATTAATTTATGAGATGAAATATCCCAAGTTAGATATCTAATTTTTCAAGGAAACCATAATCTATAGCCATCCACAATGTGTGTGTAAATGGGAAAGAGATGATAGGTAGAAATATTGCTATAGGTAAGATCGACAAGAAAAGCCCTAGGACAGGAATATTGGGAACTGTCAAAATTAAACCAGCAATTAGAGCGCTAACTACAACACCACCAGTAACGATCATATTTACAACTAATGCACCTGTCCAATAGCCGTGTTCTCGTTCGAATTTTAGGGAACAGTTTGGACAGTTGGTCCGTGGTTTGAAGTAATTAGTATGTGTCTTTCTGCTTCCGCATCTGGGACATGCTTTCGTTATTCCGCGAAAAATATAGGTTGACTTGGATGTTGGAAAATCGTACTTCATAGGTTAATAAAGATTTTAGCGTGTAGGGAGTCTATGCTTGGGATCTAATGTTAAGTTATTTTATTGTCCTTAGTGCAGTGGCCGTTACAACACTTCTAGCCACATGGCTATTATCGAAATATGCTCCAAGAATCGGTGCAATAGCATATCCAAGTGCAAGAAGCGTTCATGAGAAACCGATGCCTTTAATCGGTGGAATTGCAATGATTCTAGGACTTTTAGTTGGGTTGATAGTTGCTATGTCTATGGATCAGTTTGATGATATGTTCCGAGGTTCAACAGAGCCTTTAGCTTTATTGTTAGGTGCTGGGATAATTACGTCTGTAGGATTTGTGGATGATGTTCGAGAGGTTTCTCCACCAGCAAAAGTTGCAGGTCAAGTTTTAGCGGGGAGTGTGATGAGCCTTTTCGGTTTATCTTTGTTGTATTTTCGTATTCCTTTTGCGAGTTTTGATTATATAGTTTTGTCGCGTGATTTAGCTCCAGTATTTACAGTTCTAACAGTTGTTGTTATGGCTAATGCGATCAACTTGATCGATGGATTAAATGGGCTTGCCGCTGGAATCTGTTTAATTGCAGGAGCTGCATTATTTCTTTATGCAAATCGACTTATTGATGCTGGTTTACTTGAATCAAGTAATTTAGGTCCGCTTATAGCAATTATTACTGTTGGAATATGTCTGGGTTTCTTACCATTTAATTTTTTTAAACCGTTGAGCTTTATGGGCGATTCTGGAGCGTTACTTTTAGGTTTGATGTTGGCAGCTTGTACGGTATCAGTAGGTGGTCGTGTTGCAGATCAATTTTCAGGACAAACATACTTCTTTTTTGCCCCATTATTTATTCCACTCGTTATTTTAGGGGTACCGCTTGCAGATACTTTATTTTCATTTTTTCGACGAATAGTAAGACGTAAATCAATATCGGTTGCGGATAAAGACCATATGCATCACAGACTGATGAGGCTAGGGCATGGACCAAGGCGAACAGTCGTTATACTTTGGCTATGGACTGCACTTTTAAGTGCTTTGGTTCTGATCCCTACATATACTGATGGAGCAGGTAATGCCCTCGTTCCATTCGCAATACCAGCTTTGGCTTTAATATTGTATGCTTTCTTTTCACCGTCTAGAAGTCAAGTAAGGCGTGAAGATGAAGCTGCCCGAAAAGCTAGAAACGAAGCAAAATCGAAGGCTATGTAGTTACATTTGCTTTGGGAGCTATTGATTTGCTCGTAGCGACATCTGGACTGAACGAGCTTGCGAGTGAGGGAAGCGGAGCGAGAGTAAGCAAGAGCTTCTAAACGATATATTTAGATAACTAAGAAAAATAATGAGAAACTCATGACGGTATTGTGGAACAATATCTAGATGTCCGAGAAAAATCTAGAAGCAAAACAACATAGAAAATATTTACTAAAGCTGTTTGCGAAAGGGTCTAAGCAGTATTGGCCAATCATGGCCTTATCTAGTGTATCTATAATTATTTCTTTGACGTTAGGTGACATTATTTTTACATATTTAGTGTCGAAAATACTGGTTGATTTGTCGACAGATCAGGTAGCTTCTTTTGATTCCTATAGGGGCTATATCTATACGATAATCGCTATAGAGATTGTAAGTCTTCTACTCAGACGAGTTGCTTCATTCTCAGAGGAAAGATTTGATGCTAAGTCAAGAGTAGCTATTTCAAAAATCATTTTCGATAGGCTTTTAGAACATTCTGCTAGTTTCCATCAAAATAGATTTGTAGGTACAACAGTAACTTTAATTTCTAAAACAGCAGACGCTTTTGGAAGAACAAGTGCAATCTGGATTTATTCTATCCTTCCTATGCTGGTTGTATTTATTGGTACAGGTGTGCTTATGCTGCCTAGACTCCCACTATATTTCATATGTTTAGTGTTAACTGGAACATTGTTTTTGGTATTGGTTTTAAAACTTCTTCCAACGCAAATGAAGTTAGCAACTGATGCTTCTCGAGAAGTAACTCGTATGTATGGTGCGATGTCAGATGCAATTTCAAATATCGCCGCAGTAAAAGCAGAATCAGGTGAGGTATTGGAGCAAGAAAAAATTTCAGAAATTGGAGAGTTAATCCTAGAGAAAAATTTGAGATACGCAAACAGGGCGCTTATAAGAGACTCATTAATTGCTAACAGCGTTAACCGTTCACTTCGAACTTTAGCTGTGATAGTAGCAATAGTAGTTGCTAATGGTTCTAATCAAGATATATCAAACTTGTATTTAGCAACAACCTTGACAATGACATTCTTAACTAATATCTGGACCTTTGGAGATAGCCTGTCCGAGCTGACGCTTTACTATGGCGATGCTGCACCGATTGTCCCGATGCTCGAAGCTGAAATATCAATAAAAGACAAAAAAGATGCAGATGAGCTGGTTAAAGCTAGAGGAAAAATCGAAATTGAAAGAGTAAGTTTTAAGTATCCAAAATTAGACACGTACGTTTTTGATGATTTGAACCTAACAATTAACGCTGGTGAACGAGTAGGTATAGTTGGTAGATCTGGTGCAGGGAAGTCAACATTAGTAAAGATGATTATGCGTTTTATCGATCCAACAAAGGGCGATATCAAACTAGATGGGATATCTACGAGATCAATAACGCAAGAATCTTTACGTAACAATATCTCGTACGTTGCTCAAGAACCCATGCTCTTTCATAGAAGTGTCGTACAGAATATAACTTATGGTTCTGAAAATGTTACAGATGAAGAAATACAACATGTTCTTGAAAGATCTCATGCTCTTGAATTTATAAATGAATTACCAAAAGGGCTTGACTCAATCGTCGGGGAGCGTGGAGTTAATCTTTCGGGTGGTCAGCGTCAAAGGATAGTAATAGCTAGAGCGATGCTAAAAAATGCCCCAATTCTTATTTTAGACGAAGCAACAAGCGCATTAGATTCCGAATCAGAAGGGTATGTCCAAGCAGCCTTTGCTGAACTGATGAAAGGACGAACCACCCTTGTTATCGCGCATAGGCTTTCGACGCTACTTAATATGAGTCGAATTATTGTTTTTGAACATGGACAAATGATTGAAGATGGTACCCATGCACAACTAGTAAAAGCTAGAGGTATTTATGCGGGTCTTTGGGAGCATCAAGCTGGAGGTTTTTTGCCGCAAAGCTAGCTAAGTGCTTCAGTGATTCTGTGAATCTAGCAATATTGTTTTAGAATCATGGGTGATGAAACTTTTTCCTGACGCTGCAAGTTTTCTTGAATCAAACAAGAAACGATCCACTGATCCAAAAAGCTCTATTAATGCTCTAGAACTGGTAATAACTCTGATCATATTTATCGTCGTAGGACGATTATTAGATAGCCGATTTGATACCACCCCAATCTGGACATTGGTTTTCGCTGGTGTAGGAATTGTTGGTACTTTTACGAGTGCGTATTATCGCTATAAAGCGACCTCAGAAAAACTTGAGAAAGATAAAGTCTGGACTGAAAAGAAAAATCGTGTGAGCGCACCTGTCCAAGAAGAAGTATCAGATGAATTAATCGTTCCAAAAGGGTATGGGAAAGATGACTGAGTCGCAAGAAGTCCCACAAGACAGCCTCGATCCTGTTGATGATGTAGAACTAAATATTGCTCGCGATATGGCAAAACGTAGTCCGCTATTGTTCGCTCCTGCAGCATTAGTTTTAGCTATCACAATGGGCCCAAAGGCCGGCGTTGCTGTATTGGCAGCTGGCGTGTTAATTGTGTTAAATCTGCTGTTAGCCGCCAAAATAACATCTACCTGCGCAAAGATCTCACCAAATGCCATCTTGGCAGGTGCATTATCGGGATTTATGATGAGACTCATCATCATTTTTGTAGTCGCACTCCTTGTGAGAAACCTATC
>CAUJDU010000114.1 GCA_963169585.1 Actinomycetota bacterium
CGAGTGCAAGTCCTTGTTTACCTTCAGGAATATTTGCTAGGGATCTGGCCCCACCGGGCTCATCCATTAAATGGCCAGCTTCGTCTTTTACATACGCAAGACCATGCGTACCCATCTGAAATAGTTCAGGAACTATTTCGGCACAAAGCCCATCACCAGTGCATAAGTCCTGATCGATCCATACTTTCTTTACTTGGCCAATGAGGTCAGCTCCATTTGGTTGAGAATGTGCAACATCAGTCATAACGTATCCCCCTGTTATTTACGATTTAGTTAACCTACCAGAAATATATTCACAGCGTCGCCTGACACTTGGTCCAGTTTCAACCATCAAGAAACACTTCGGCTACAGAGGTCTTACCTAACCAATCGGACACTTCGTGTAACGATTCGCCAGGTGGCAGACCTAGGACCTCTACCACAATCGATTTTGTCACACCCAGATAGTACGCTTATACACGTGGACAATTCTCAACTAACCATATTGCACTGTGCTGATTTACACCTTGATGCTGTTCTAGGCGACTCTATTAACGCTAAACAACTCGCCGACTTAAGCAAAGAGGAGATAACAAAGCTACGCGATGCACCTTTACTTGCTTTAACCAATATTGCTGATATCGCAATCTCGCAAAAGGTAGATGTTGTTCTAATTGCTGGCGATGTTTTTAATCGGCGCGATGGCGTATCAAGTGATATTCGTACGCGCAGTTCTTTTACTAACTTTCTACGGACTTTATCTGACAATTCGATCCAAGTATTTATAGCTCTTGGAAACCATGACCCACTTGGCACTATTTCAGATTTGAGTGCACCATGGCCAGAAAATGTTCACCTTTTTTCTTCTCGTGCGCCACAAACTCACACACTAGAAATAGATGGAATTCAAGTCAGCATTCATGGTGTCAGCTACCAAAATAATGAAGAATCTAGAAATTTGGCTGAACTTTTTCCTCCAAAGGTTAACGACTCAATAAATATAGGAGTATTACATACCAATGTTGGAGGAAACGAGAACCATTCTAACTATGCACCAGCCAACTTAGAAACACTAAGTGCCAAAGGATATGACTATTTTGCGCTCGGACATATTCATAAGCGCTCAGTGTTAAATGAACATCCATTCATTATCTATAGCGGAAATACTCAAGCTCTTTCATCTAAACCAAGTGAATCTGCCCCTAAAGGTTGTGTCGTTGCTCGAATTGGTCCAGAAAGTAAAGCAATCGAATATGAATTTTTCACCACAGATTCTGTTCGCTATAAAAGGATTGATATTGAGGTTAGCCAAGACCTACACTTCGAAGACTTTGCAAGTCACATTTCTAATGAAATCTCTAAAGAAACACAAGATTATTCAATATTCTATTTAGTTCGGCTCTATATAAATCTAGCTGGACATAATGAAATCGTAGATACGAACTTGCTCCGGGACTTGATAAATGAACAACGCTCAAATTTTATTGTCACTAAACTTGAAGCAACTAGCTCTACGGATAATCAGAATATTTTTACAAGCCATACTTTTTTTGAGATCTTAAGCAATGATCTCAAAAACATAGATCAACCTTCATTAGAAGAAATGTATGGGAAAAAGTACGAAAGAATATCTAGCCTTATCGAAACAACCACTACTAACGCTGATCTAGAGTCCGAAGTAAGAAAATTTGTTGAGCAAACTTATATGGAACAATCGAATTTAACAAAAAGCTATAAGAAGTAAATCATGGCAAACTATAAAATATCTGAATTAGAAATCCTCTACGAATCTCAACCAAGAATCCAATTAAATCAGATTAGCCCGGAACTAAACATTATTTTTGGACCAAATGAATCAGGAAAGTCACGGGTTAAAGAATTCATAGAATGGATGATCTTTGCTCAAAGTCCTTTATTCCTGAATCTATCTTCTCAAGCTAGAAAAAAAGAATTCCTAACCGTAACGAATATTCTAAAAGGATCACTAACGCTTAATAATGGAGTTGAAGCGTTAACGATCACTCAACAACTGTCCGATAATACCCCAATAACCACCTTATCTGGAACAAACTTAGTGCTAGACGATTTAATCCATATTCTTAGCGACGATCTTTCCCTGGATCATTATAGGAATGTGTTTTCTTTAAACCTCGATGCACTATCCGACTCAAAATCTAAACATCTTCTATCTGAAGATAAGACTGCTGAAGTATTTTTAAGTGCAGCACAAACAGGTTCAGGGATATCTCTTTCAGCCCTAGTTGCAGACCTAAAATCGAAAAAAGAGGCTATCTTTTCTGATGCTCCTAATGCAAGAAACCGTCATATAAATATGTTGTTAACAGAAATTGATGCTGTCGATAAAGAAATCCGACAAATTCGTAGAGAGCAACAAGCATCCATGTCCTATACAAGTGATATTAAGTCTCTCGAGGATGAACATCAATCGTTAAAATCAAAACTTAATTCTATCAATGAAGAGTTAACAAATTTATCACTTACCAAAAATTATGCACAGACCTTTCAAGACTATATGACACTCTCAAACCACGAACCCGTAGTGATACACGACGAGCTTATTGGTGAAATAGTTAATATAAGAGAATTGCTGAACCAGTGCGAGCAACATGTCGGTGACGAAAAAGTTTTAAATCAATTATTAATAGAAAAATCTGAACTACAAGACTCACTAAACGAGATAGAAGTAAATCTCAAAAAAACCTTAGATCCCAAAATCGTTACCGATGAACTAAATTCACATAGTTTCATTACATCACTTGAACTTGAAAAGTCAGCAAATACTCAATTTATTCAAGACCGTTCCCGTACTCAAGATGCTTTTGACAAAGAAAATGCTGAACTAATACGTCTTACAAGTCGAGTCGATGACCTTTCCGCGCAAATGGAGAATTTAAATAAAGAAAAGCCTCAAGACAAAACTAACCAGATCCCAGCTAAGCAGAATATATCCAAGCGGAACATGAAAAAATCTCTAATTTCTTTTATGGCTATCGCAGCAGGAGTAGCCGCTTGTACGATTTCTATTCTTGCAGACCAGCTAATCGGTGTTGCATCAGGGGTTATCCTCATTGCAATAGGTTTAGCTAACCAACTTATAAAACCACATACAACCGATGAAAAGTTACCTCTTTTACCCAACCCTATTGAGACAATAGAAGAATCTCATATCGCACGTGAATTAGATGGGCTTTACTCTCAAATAAAACATCAAGAAACACAAATCGAAAAACATGTCCAAACGCTAGAAGACCTTGAAAAACAAAGGATATCTTCTAAACAAGTATTCACTAGCAAAATCTGCGCATTTGGGTTTGAAGAGAACTTAGACCCAATACATATTGAGCTATATATAAACGATTTTGCAAAATATAAAACACAACAGCACAACTTACGTGATATCAACTCAAGGGCAGACGCCTTAACTAACTGGTTTGAAAACTTTTTCAATTCAATATCTTCTCTCCAAGCAAAATCCTCAAATGCGTACTACGAACGTAAAGACCAAATAACTACCATTTCACATGCAAGAGCTTGGCTAGAAAACCTCTTAGAGCTAGCACTTGAAAATGAGGCACTCAATAAACAATTACTAGAAACAGAATCTGAAACTAGGACATTAGAAAAAAGTCTAATATCACAATTTTCTAGTATCGATAATGCAAAATTACACTTTAGAGAGTTCGATCCGATAGGAATAACTGAAAGGATCGAGGCCACTACATCTAATAGACAAAGCCTAGAAGAAAAACTTTCACATTTAGATCAAGAGATTGGATCCATAAGAAAAAGTGCTGAACATGCAGGCCAAGAAACACAAATGCAAGATCGACTATTACATAAAGAAAGCCTTGTACGAGAACTCGAAGAAGC
>CAUJDU010000115.1 GCA_963169585.1 Actinomycetota bacterium
GCACAGTTTGCTAAGGATGCAGGATTAGAAACTATTTCTATGGGAATGTCCAATGATTATGAGATAGCCGTTGAATGCGGCGCCACTCAATTGCGCTTGGGGACAGCTATTTTTGGTACAAGATAAACAAAATGCCCTTGATTGGTGCATGCTGGGCTAATTTGACGCTAGAATATGTGGCCGTTAGAGATTTATTAAGGGGAGAAACAAATGTGGCGAAAAGCAATGGTTGCACTTGGTCTGCAGGATGACGAAGACGACGCAGAATTTTTGGGTTACGACTTAAGTCAAGAACAAGACTTTCCATCAAATCAAAGAGCTAAAGCAAACTACGATGAGCCTCGCGCAACTCGACCCGTGATGCCTTCCCAAGCACCTCGCCGAGAAGCACCTACCGTACGTACTGTTGCAAGTGAAGCACCAGTTCGGCCTCAAACTATACGAACTATGCCAATGACAGCACCAGCTTCTCCTAGTGTCCATGTTTGCGAACCTAAGAGTTTCAACGATGCACAAGAAATTGGAGAACGGCTAAAACTTGGTCGACCTGTAATTATGAACTTAGGTGGTTTACCTCGTGAACTCCAAAGACGACTTATAGACTTTGCAAGCGGTCTAGCTTTTGCTATAGACGGAACAATGTCAAGGGTCGACGAACATGTATTCTTGCTGACTCCGAACAACGTTGAAGTTTCAGCTGAAGAAAAAGAAAGATTTATAAAAAATTCAATTTCGTAGAGTTTTAGTGTAAGCATTTTTTATAATTGAACTAGAGTAGGAATATGTCTTATATTTTTTCACTTCTAGCTAACATATTTCTTTTATTGCAACTTTTATTAGTCATCTATTTTATAACAAGCTTTTTCCCAATGGCGCCGGGCGGATTTATTGCTCAAGTCCGAGGGATTCTTGGACAATTATTTGAGCCTATATTACATAAATTAAGAAAATATATTCCCCCAGCTGGAATCTTAGACCTCTCAGGAATTGTTTTGATATTCGCTATTATGATTTTGAGAACAGTTTTTCTAGCGTTAGCTAACTAGTCGTTTCTTCTCTAAGAGTGGCTTTAACGTTTAACTCAACAAAATTTTGGCTATGACTCAACTTTGACCCGTTTTGGGTGTAATATTGCAAGCCATGAAGATCTCTCCTCGTGAGCTCCGAGAAGCTCAGATTCCGTCTAAAGCCTTTGGTTTTAACCAAGATGTTGTTGACGCCTTGCTGGAACGAGCTGCCGACACCATTGAAGGTCTAATTGAGGAGAACCGACAACTTTTTGAAGCGCTTGAAAGATTGAGAGAAGAAGGTCGTACAGATATTGTATCTGATCCATTCGCTGGTGTGCAGCCAGTTGCTCCACCTGAACCCGACCTTCCTATTCCTGAACCAGAAACGATAGCTCCAGCCTCAAGTATCGATGAGAATTTGATGGTTGCTCAATTGGGAGAAAAAGAGGAGCTTATAAACAAGACACTTCTTCTCGCACAAAAAACTGCTGATGAAACTTTGAAAACGGCAAATGAGCAAGCTGCACAATTAATTGCAGATTCAGAAAAACAAGCCAATGAACTCGTTTCGAAGGCAAAAGAGAATGCAGAATTGTTAACTGGTGAAGCGAAAGAAAAAGCTCAGCTTCAAGTTGAACAAGCACAAAAAACTGCTGACGAATTAGTAGAAAAAGCAAAGCAAGAAGCCCAAGTCCTTGTTCAAAGCGCACAAGACCAAGCCGATTCAATTCATGCACAAGAACGTGACAACTTTGTTGCACTTGTCGCAAAATTAACTAATGAAAGGGCTCAACTTTTAAGTGACATTGAAGTTCTGCAAGGATTTGATGAAGAGCACAGGTCTAAATTAAAAGCTATTGTTGAAGATGACTTGGTAAGGCTCGAAACTAGAGAACGTATTAACGTTGGAGATATCCCAGCTTTACCAATTATTGATGAGATTACTGTGTCATCACCATCTTCTAATCCAAGTGAAGAACCACAAGTTATCGCATCTAGCCATGAAGAACCTGAAGAAGAGCCAGCGCCAGAATCTTTTGATGAGATGCTAGAAGATAGTCCAGTTGTAGCGCCAGCACAAGAAGAAGACGTATTAGAAGCTGAGATTGATGAAGACGTGATTGAAGGCGTAATTGAGGCAGATCTCGTCGAAGAAGTAGACGAATCTAATAAAATCACAGACTCACGTCAAAATTACCATGGAGAGGATCCATTTGCTGCTTTTGTAGATGCATCGCCTGTTGTAGCTCCAGCAGGGGATGAAAATGCTGATGAGAGCCCACAAGTCGTAAATTCAGCCGATGAGAAACTAGATTCTTCAAGTTCACATTCCGGATTTGACCCTAGTGGATCTAAGAAATCATCTCACCAGAGAGATCTTGATGATGATGACTTTTTTGCATCACTACGGGAAGCCGTTGCAGATGATGCTCCTTTAGGGCCATCAGATGGCGACGATGACAAGTTCAAAGGTTTGTTTGATAAATAATACAAATCGGTTAAAGCAAAGACTTTCTTAAAGAGAACACAAGAGATAAAAATGGCTACAGCGAAAAAAAAGATAATTAAAGCAACACCCGTTAAGGCACAAGCTAAGAAGTCTGTTTCGGGTGCAAAGAAAAAGGCTGAGCCAAAGAAAACTGCAACTAAAGTGGCGACATCTAAAACTGCGGCTAAGAAAACTGAGACTAAAGCAAAAGCTGTGCCTAAAACACAGACTCCACCAAAGGCTAAAGTATCAACAAAAACTACAACTAAGGCTACAAAATCTATTGAACCTGCAAAGAAATCATCAGTATTCAGATGTTCAATTTCTGGTATACCAGTTAAATCTGAAAAACCAAATCTAAATCCAAAAACATTACAAAAACTAAAAGATCTCCTTCTTGAAGAAAGAGCTAAACACTTAGCTCAAGCAGACGAGTTGGAATTAGAAGCAGCAGAACTTATTGCTGATAGAGAAGCTGGTGATACACAATTCGATGAAGAATCTGGTGAAGGAGATTCTGTGGCAGTCGAAAGAGAACGAACACTATTTCTAAGTGCTGAAGCACACAATACTGTAAAGCAGATCGACCGTGCATTGGCTCGTATTGAAGACGGAACATATGGAGTTTGTGTTCCTTCAAGCCGAAGACTCCCTGTTGCTCGACTAGAGGCATTGCCTTGGACAGAAGTATGCGTAGATTGCAAATCAAGAAGTGAGAGACGTCGATAGTACAATCTAGGTGTGAAATTACTCGACAAAAATAATTTAATTTTTGCTAGGTCAAGAGTAGTTATATTTCTAATATTGACTTTTTGTATATTGACTATCGATCAGGTAAGTAAGCACTGGGCTAGGACAACGCTAGAGGATAATCCCAAGTTTATTGGCGACACGAAAATTGGATTTGCCCTTGCTTATAACTCCGGAAGTGCATTTTCATTGTTTGAAAACTCTACAATTTATATAACTATTATCGCGACTCTAGTAGTAGCTATATTGATTTATCTAGCATTCAGTACAAAACGCTTATCTATGAGTTTGGCGTATGTGTTGATAGCGGTTGGGGCATTCGGAAACATAATTGATCGGATTACACAGTACCCTTATCGTGGACATGGTGCAGTTACAGACTTTATTAAAATCGGATCTTGGCCAACATTCAATATCGCCGACAGTGCAATATCTATTGGTGCTTTTATTCTAATTATCTCATCGTTTATTGGGGAAAGAAAAAATGAGCAGTAACGATACCTTAATTTTTGAAATACCTGAAGGGATAGAAGATCTTCGTGCCGATAAAGCTATTGCATTGGAAACACATATATCCAGATCTGTTATCGCTGAACTTTTTGCGCAAGGAAAAGTATT
>CAUJDU010000116.1 GCA_963169585.1 Actinomycetota bacterium
ATCCTTGGTGGAATTTATGTCATAGAAACTATTAGTGTCATTGCACAGATCATTTCTTATCGTGGGTTCAAAAAGCGAATTCTTAAAATGGCGCCGTTACATCATCATTTTGAAGTATTAGGTTGGCCTGAAACTACTGTAATCGTCCGTTTTTGGTTATTATCAGGGATAAGTGTTGCGATGGGAATAGGGATCTTCTATGCAGATTTCCTCCGTGTTGGCGGTGCCACCTAAGTGTAGGGCAGTCCCTATATAGAAGATACTTTGGCCTTCACTCTCGCTACGCTTGCCTCGCTGCGTTGTGCTGGCTCAGTCCAGATGTTGCTACGAGCAAAAACCAGAGCATCTGTTTATTGAGCCGTTTTAAGAAGTAGAATACAAGGATGGCAATGGCGAATAATAATACGAAAACCGTGAAGAAGTGGAATAATTTTTCATTTGCTCAAAAATTATTTATTTTTCGCAATTCAGACATTGTACGCCCACCTAGGAATGCAAATTATATCCTCCTCTTAACTTTAGTTGCTGTCTTGAACATTATCGGCGTGGTAATGGTGCTCAGTGCTTCTTCAGTTACAGCAATAAGTGATTATGGGTCTCCATGGTTCTTTTTCCAAAGACAGCTAATCTGGTTGGCTTTAGGAGCTTGTGCTTTCATTATTATGTCAAGAATCCCGTATACGGTATGGCAAAAATATACAACACCGATAATGATCATTTCTTTTATCTTGTTGTTTATTGTTCTTATTCCTGGAATAGGTATAGAAGTTGCAGGTTCAAGACGCTGGTTAGGTATAGGTGCATGGAGATTCCAACCCAGCGAATTAGCAAAGTTTGCACTTGTAATTTTTGTTGCCGACATACTCACTCGTCGTGCAACAAAAATGGGATCTTTCAAAGAAGTGATGGGTCCAATAATTCTGACATCTATGTTAATGATGTTTTTGGTTGTTATCGCCCCTGACTTCGATTCAGCTGCTGTTCTAAGTTTCATTGTTGCATCAATAGTGATCATGTCTGGTGTTCCATTACGATTTATCGGGAAAGTAGCTGCACCATTTGCTGCATTGGCGGCTATCGTCGTATTGATTGAACCCTATCGGAGAGAACGAATCCTTACTTATATGAATCCCTTTGAGGATGCATCAAATAGTGGATATCAAATTACACAAAGTCTTATAGCTCTAGGTAGTGGTCAAAGCGCTGGAGTCGGACTTGGTGCAGGTAAAGCAAAATGGCTTTTTTTACCTAATGCTCATACAGATTTTATTTTTGCAATTGTAGGAGAAGAGCTTGGTTTTGTAGGAACAATGATGGTCTTGTCTTTGTTTATTGCTTTTATACTTTTGGGGATAAAAATTATTTTATCTTGTAAAGATCGATTCTCAGCACTAATGGCAACAGGTATAGTTGCTTGGATTGGTGGACAAGCATTAGTTAACTTGATGGCAGTAATTGGTTTAATTCCAGTTTCAGGTATAACTCTGCCATTCTTAAGTTTTGGTGGCTCTTCTCTTTTGATTTCTATGGCTGCTGCCGGTGTTTTAGCAAATATTGCTAGATATTCCAGAGCCTAGCAACTTAAATTGGAACGGACTTTCATGAGAATGAAATCAAAGATTGTTATAGCCGGAGGTGGAACAGGTGGACACACCTATGTTGCGATAGCAATTGCAGATGGTCTAGTTGATCTCGGTTTTAAAAAAAATGAAATCTTATTTTTTGGTTCTAAACGGACTATAGAAAATGAGCTTGTTCCTAAAAGTGGTTATGAACTCGTAACTTTCCCAGGTCATGGGTTAAATCGTAGGGAAATTTTGAAGAATATAGTACACAGCATTGGTTTGCTATTTGCCCTAGTTAAAGCGCTAGCGATCTTTATTGCTCGAAGGCCTCAATTAGTAGTTGGTGTGGGCGGATATGCGTCAGTCCCAGCGATAACAGCTGCAAGTATCCTGCGTATTAACAGGGTCGTACATGAACAAAATAGTGTTTTAGGTAGAACAAATACTCTTGCACAAAAGCTAGGGGCAAAGGTTATAACGACGTTTCCTGAAACGCTTGGCGCAAATAAGACTTCAGTTAATTTAGGACTTCCACTTAATAAAAAAATTGTGGATGCTATTACGACTAGGGAAAAAATAGATTTTAAAAATAATCCTAAAAAACAGGTTATTATTACTGGAGGATCACTCGGATCGGTTGCTTTGAATGAAGTTGTTGTGAGTATGATTTCAAAATACAGCGACAATATCAAATACAAAATTATTCATATTTCTGGTAAAAAGAATTATAAGCAAACAAAAGATCTTTACATAAAAGAGAACATATTAGATTATGTTGAGTTATTCGCATATCGAGATGACCTGCTTGATATTTATGCGCTTGCTGATTGTGTTGTTGCTCGTTCTGGTGCTGGAACTTGTGTTGAACTAGATGCGCTGGGGATCGGTTGCGTTCTTATTCCTCTTGAGAGTGCCCCAGGAAATCATCAATATTTAAATGCAAAATATCTGCAAAACAAAGAATTGGCAACATTGATCGTTCAGCAAGATCTAAATGAGGATATCCTCTTTGATTCTATTAATAATATGCTTGATTTAGCTGATAAACATACTCCTAATGTGTTTAATTTAGATTCTAAATCTAGAATAGCTACCTATTTAAACGATCACTATAAATTGCTTAATACTAAGACAGGAAAATAATGAGTAGAGTTAGCAGCGAGCCTATCCAAATTGATTTGAGATCTGACAAAATAAAGAAAATTCATATTGTTGGGATCGGTGGTGCGGGAATGAGTGCTATCGCTATTGTCTTGAATCGTATGGGAATTGATGTATGTGGATCTGATTTAAAAGAAAGCCATGTTACCGAAAGGTTGTGTGCTCTTGGAATCCAAGTATCGATTCCTCACGATAAGAATCTAATTTCTAAAGATGTTTCGTTAGTAGTAATTTCTAGCGCAATTGATATAACTACTAACGAAGAAGTTCTAAAAGCAAATGAACTTGGCATAATAGTCGTCAGTCGTGCGGATATTTTGGCGGCTATTTGTGCTATCGAAAATACGGTCGGTATATCAGGAAGTCATGGAAAAACAACAACTACTTCAATGGTTGCTGCCATAGCTCGGGCAGGTGGCTTAAACCCGAGTTTTATGATTGGTGGAGATGTAAATGAGATAGGAACTAACGCTGTTTATAATGAAGGTTCTATCTTAGTTGTTGAAGCTGACGAAAGTGATCGAACCTTCCTTCGATTGCCATTAAAGGGTGCAATAGTCACAAATATTGAAATGGATCATTTGGAGAATTATGGCGATACTTTTGACGTACTAAAAGATTCATTTTTGGAATTTATTAACAATGTTGATGGGCCAGTAATCATTTGTACGGATGAACCCAATTCGAAAGAAGTTTCGATAAGCCCAAAGCTTAAACGTGAAGTTATTAGCGTTGGTAAATCTGATGCTGATTATACCTATGAAATTATTGAAGCAACTAGAGGAGGGATATGTGCTCAAGTTCAACATAAAAGTGGAGAATCATTTAAAGTCGAGCTTGCTGTCCCTGGTATACACAATATAAAAAATGCACTATGCGCTTTAGCTATTTGTAGAGAATTTGGCGTTTCTTATTCTGACTGCATTAATGGTTTAGCTACATTTGGCGGTGTTGCTAGACGGTTCCAATTTAGAGGACAAACAAAAGGTATTACTTTTGTTGATGATTATGCACATCTACCTAGTGAAATTCAAGCAACCTTAGCAGCAGCAAAAGATGGTGGATTTAACAAGATCTTATCGATATTTCAACCCCATAGGTATTCGCGAACTCAAGCGCAATATAAGCAATTTGCACAAAGTTTGATGGATTCAGAGGTTGTCGCAGTGTGTGATGTTTATTCCGCCGGGGAAGCTCCTCGTCAAGGGGTGTCAGGAAATTTAATCGTCGAAGAAATGAAAAGATTAGGTCATCAACAAGTAAGTTTTGTGAAACATTTGGATGAAGTAATTCGATTTGTCCAAGAGCATGCCTTAGCTGAAGATATTGTATTAACAATGGGTGCAGGTGATGTAACCATGTACAGTGATGTGATACAAAAGTCTTTATCTCAATCTTCTCATGATTTAACGGTGAGTAATTCCTAGGTCTCAAAATGGATAGCAGGACTTCAACAGGATTTATCCAAAGGCTTAAAAGCCTAAATATTAAGGTTGATACCGATCTGTTGGGATCTCAATTTACGACTTATAGAATCGGAGGTCCAATTTCATATTGTGTGCGATTAAGAACGGATAATGATCTGCTTTCCCTTGCCGAAGTTATTTCCAACGGTTATGAAGATGTTTTAAATCAAGAAAATGTTTGTGTAGTAGGTAACGGGTCGAATCTTTTGATCGATGACAAAGGCTTTAATGGTTATGTATTTGTTTTGGAAAATGACCTTAGCCAAATAGGGGAAGTAAAGCATTTACCTGACTTAGGCATACAAGTATCAGCTCGAGCAGGGCTAAGTTTACCTATGTTTGCTCGCAAGCTTGTACAACATGAGATCGGGGGCCTTGAATTTTTTGTTGGCATACCTGGAACCATTGGTGGTGCAGTCGCTATGAACGCCGGCGGGCACGGAAAACAAACCAGTGAGGTCTTAAAATCCGCAAAAGTTTTAAACCTAAAAACTGGCTCATGGAAAACATATGCAACTGCTGAATGCAATTTTCGATATAGGTCATCTTGTTTTGTTCGGACCGATCTAATCGTATCAGCTGAATTTATTGGAGAGAAAAAATCTTCAAAGGAAATAAAAGACTCTCTTGACGAGATTGTTGCTTGGCGAAGGGAGAACCAACCGGGAGGACGGAATGTAGGATCCGTATTCCAAAACCCATCTGATATTTCTGCAGGTGCGCTTATTGAGAAATGTGGGTTAAAAGGATTTAGAATAGGTAGCGCTAGTGTGTCTCATAAACATGCGAACTTTATCCAAGCAGAACAAGACGGGAAAGCCAAGGACGTAAACGAAGTTATCGTCCATATCCAAAAGGTTGTATTTGAAACTACCGGATACGAGCTCAAAACAGAAGTACGATATATATCTAATGATGAGTAACAACGATAACCTCGACGATACACAAAATAGCTCAGACAATGAGATACTTTATGCTGTACTCATAGACGAAGTAGAACGACCTTCTATTGTCGAAGAATACGCTCTGGGCGAGGCTGCAATACTTGAAGAACCCATTGAAGTAGGTGTTCTAGAAGTCTCAAATGGGTTAAGTGGTAAAGATGAAGTTGTTGTTAATAGTTTTCAAGAGCGCCGACAAAAACAGTTCATTTCACAATCTCGTAGCAAAAAACAATGGCTTCTTATTACAGCTTGTATTGCGCTAGCGTTGTCAATTATCTCTATCGGATTGCTTGAAAGCCCTCTTTATTCCGTCAAGCAAATTGAAATATCCAGTACAGATCAAGATCCAATTAACCGTCTAGAAAGAATGCGTTTAAATGAGCTAATTAAGACAGCTAATGGTCAACCGATGTATAGAAATAATTTTGTAGGGATAGAGCAAAATATAGAACAGATTTCGTCGGTGGCATCTGTTAATTTAGAAAAATCTTGGCCAAATACATTGAAAATTGCAATTGTTAAACGTCAGCCCGTGGGATATATCGAAACAGATAGAGGTTTTGCTTTGGTAGATGAGAAAGGTTTCGTCTTTTCTAAAGTCGAAGACGCATTACCGGGGTATCCTTCATTTGCTGGATTGAATACAATTGAGTTTGCACGGTCAATTTCAGATAAAACTTTTGTCAATGTGATGCGAGAAGCTCCAAGTGAAATTCAAAATCAGATAATACAGGTAAAAGTTGAAAATTCAAAATATTCACTAGAACTTACTGCCGGAATAAACGTTGAGCTAGGGGATAGCTCAGATTTGAAAACCAAGCTAGCTATTACCTGGTCAATACTGCAAGCCAAGAAGCGTTCCGATATTAGATATATTGACGTTTCGGTGCCATCTCTACCTGTTTCAGGCTCACCTGAACTTAAAGTATAGGTTTAGACTTTAAGGTTTAGGCGAAAATTAAGAGAGTACAAAATTGACCATACTGGTGAAAAAGGGGTACGATTTATAGCTTGAAATTGTAGATGTTGATCTTAACCTTGAGGTTAAGATTTACGGTTACACTTAAAAAGTTTGGAAGAAACATACAAGCAGCGCAAAATGCGTTGGCATCCGAGAGGAAGAAATCATGTCAGGTTCACCACAGAACTATCTAGCAGTAATCAAAGTCGTCGGAGCAGGTGGCGGTGGATGTAATGCTGTGAATCGAATGATCGATGCTGGTCTTAAGGGCGTTGAGTTCATTGGTATCAATACAGATGCTCAAGCCTTAATCCAAAGTGATGCAGATGTTCGTTTAGATATAGGACGCGAACTAACTCGAGGTCTTGGTGCGGGAAGTGATCCAGAAATTGGAAAGAAGGCTGCGCAAGATCACAAAGATGAAATCGAAGAAGTACTTATGGGTGCAGACATGGTATTTATCACTGCTGGTGAAGGTGGAGGAACTGGAACAGGTTCTGCTCCTGTAGTCGCTGAAATTGCAAAGAGTCTTGGTGCATTAACAATAGGAGTTGTTACTCGTCCATTTGAATTTGAAGGTCGAAGACGAAGTGTTCAAGCAGAAAATGGAATTCAAGAACTAAAAGAAAAAGTAGATACCCTAATTGTTATCCCGAACGAACGACTTCTTAGTGTTTCTGATGAGAAGACAACAATGCTTAACGCATTCAAGATGGCAGATGAAGTTTTATTGCAAGGTGTTCAAGGAATTACAGAACTAATCACAGAAACAGGATTGATCAACACAGACTTTGCAGATGTGAAGATGGTTATGACTAATGCAGGATCTGCCCTTATGGGTGTTGGTTTTGCGTCGGGTGAAGGACGTGCGCTAGCAGCTGCTAGAAGTGCAATCTCTTCTCCATTGCTTGAAGCTTCAATCGATGGAGCAAGAGGAATTCTTCTTTCAATAGCTGGACCTAGCGATTTAGGACTACACGAAGTTAATGAAGCTGCAGAGATTATTGCTCAAAGCGCACATCCAGACGCGAACATTATTTTCGGTACAGTAGTAGACGATACTCTTGGCGACGAAGTTAGAGTGACAGTTATTGCTGCAGGCTTCGATCGCTTTGAACGAAGTAATAGAGATTCAAATTCTTCTCTTGGTCTTCTTGAGTCAGAACAAGAATTAACTCGTACGCCTGACCGCACACAAGCACTTGATTTAACTGAACTAGAAAATGAAACAGAAGACGAATTTGACGTTCCAGAATTTCTAAAATAATTACTAGAATCTAAACAGTTTCGTTCTCATTTCAATCAATCGGGGGATCACATGGATGCGAATAAACCTATCAAAGTGCGAGATATAGCCCAGTCTTTTTTGCAAGGTAATAGGAACCTAAGTGAAATGGATTTTCATCGTCTTTTTAGCGAGATTGAATTTGATGTCGAGTGCCTAACAGCTATACGAGATGCATTGATCGAAGGTTACGGTGAAGATGTATCTTCATTGCAGTCAATGGTCAACGAAATAGCTAGATTTGAGAAAGACAAAACGGCCCCAGTGGAACAAGCATGTCAAGATCTGCTCGATTCAATTTTTCAACAATTAGATCGTCTGAATGTGGATTGCCGAAGACTTGTGATGGAAAGCATTAACAATGTAGTTTGCCTGGCTGGGGACTTTTAGTAGTAGAAAAGTTTAGCTACAACATTAAACTAAATAAGTGGTTCAAAGCTTTAAATCTTACACAAGAGGAAATGTCGAAATTGTTTTCTCTAACCGTCATGGTGGATGTTCTAGCGCACCTTATAATTCTTTAAATCTTGGTAATCATGTAAATGACGATAGGGCAGATGTTATCAGGAATAGAGAATTGCTTTATAAACAGATTTGTGAAACGAAAACAATAGCCCCAGTAAATAATTGGATATTTTTGGATCAAGTTCATAAAAATAAAATAATCAGTATCGGTAACAGCTTTAACTATGATAATGAAAATCCACCTCAGGCTGACGCAAGCGTTACTCAACTAACTAATCAGCCTTTGGTGTGCATGACCGCGGATTGTGGACCACTTGTTATATATTCCGATAAATCTATAGGCGTAGTTCATGCCAGCTGGAGAACAATAAATGCCGAGATCATCGAGTCCACTTTAGAAGAACTAAAATATATTGATCCAAAAGGTAAATTCAATGCAATTTTGGGTCCTTGTATTCACCAGCAACATTATGAGTTCGATAAGGATCTTTTAGATGAGATCGCACACAAGCAAGGCCCTCATGTTAAGGGTGAAACTAGTGATTCTAAACCTGCTTATGATTTAGTTGGTGCGATTAATCATATTTTGGCTGAGCAAGGCATTATATCGGAAAACCTAGATATAGATACGTTTGCATCAACCGATTATTTTTCGTATCGGCGTGAAGGAATAACAGGACGACAGGCGGTGATTGCGTGGCTGAAATAAATTTTGGTGAAGAAGTTTCAAAAATAGAGATAGAAAATAACATTAAAGAAATTAATGACAAAATATTTGTCGCTTGTCTTGAAGCCAATCGAGAACCGAGTGAAATAGAAATTGTAGCAATAACAAAAACTCATTCAATAGCTACCGTACGGAATGCGATTGATGCTGGTCTAACCCAGTTTGGAGAAAATAGATATCAAGAGTTGCATGAGAAAAAACTTTCTACCGAAAAATTTGAGAAGGTTAAGTGGCATTTTGTTGGACAAATACAAAGAAATAAAATGGCCAGAATTGCAGATGAGGCAGATGTTATTTGTTCTGTAGATAAGCCAGAACAATTAGATATTATTTCTAAATCTAGACATAAGCCTAAGCTTTTGATCCAGCTAAGTGCAGATGGAGATGAAAATCGAGGAGGGGTAGTTTTAGATAAAGCTTTAGATCTCATGCTTTATGCACAAAATGTAGGTCCTCTAATTTCTGGTGTGATGATGGTTCCTCCTTTAGGGCAAGACCCCCGGCCTCACTTCATTCAAGCGGCACAGTTTGCTAAGGATGCAGGATTAGAAACTATTTCTATGGGAATGTCCAATGATTATGAGATAGCCGTTGAATGCGGCGCCACTCAATTGCGCTTGGGGACAGCTATTTTTGGTACAAGATAAACAAAATGCCCTTGA
>CAUJDU010000117.1 GCA_963169585.1 Actinomycetota bacterium
AGAATGCAATATTTTGCGCGACCATTATTTTTTCGCCTTCGGTTGGACTGCACCAGATTCTAACGGCTCTTCTTCAGGGACTGTTTCCATCCATTCGCCTAACTTATCTTTATCGTGGAGAAGATTCGCAATCCTAAATTCTGAGTATTCAAACTCAGGCGACCAAAAGATCGCATCAAAAGGACATACCTCTACACAAATACCACAGTACATACATAGTCCATAATCGATATCAAAACGATCAAGGATATTTACACTTCTTTCTTTTCCACCTTCACGACGAGGTGGTGCTTTTGTCTTATGCCCTTCAATATAGATGCACCAGTCCGGACAAGATCGAACACAGAGCATACATGCAGTACAGTTCTCTTCTTTAAGCGCAATAACTCCGCGTGTACGAGGTGCTACTTCTTCTTTTTCGTGAGGATATTGAACCGTCACAGCAGGTTGCAGCATTGTTCTAAATGGAACGGTTAAACCTTTTATTATACCGGGCAGTTTAAATTTCATAATTACACCCAAACCTGGAACGCAGCAGTTACCAGAATGTTAACTACTGATAATGGTATTAAAAATTTCCATGCAAGTTTTTGCAGTTGGTCTTCTCTAAATCGTGGATATGTGAATCTTGCCCAGAACATAAGAAATGAAATCAACATAACTTTGGTGAACAAAATGATTGGTCCAGCAATTTTCATGTATTCAGCATTCATATCTAAACCTGGCAAAGTCCAACCACCCAAGAATAAAGTTGCACTAATAGCTGCGAATGCGAATGCTGTACCAAATTCTCCCATGAAGAAAAACAAGAACCTAAAACCGGTATATTCGACCATGTGGCCACCAACCAACTCCGATTCGGCCACAGGCATATCGAACGGTGGTTGTGTAAGTTCTGCTTGGCTTGCAATCATGAATAAAGAGAAACCAACAAATTGAGTAAGGATGAATGGCAAACCTATTCCAGAGAAACCAAAAATCTCACCATCTACTTGCGCTTGGACAATTCCATTCATTGATGCTGTGCCTGCTTGCATTACTACACCAACAACTGCAAGCAAAAGAGGAAGTTCGTAAGCTATAAGCTGTGCAGCCGCTCGAAGGGCACCAAGAAGTGCAAACTTCGAAGAGCTCGCCCAACCAGCCATAAGAACACCAATTACACTCAATGAAGAAACAGCCAACACATAAAAAATACCAACATCAAGATTCCGAACATATAACTCTGGCCCAACAGGAATAACTACATAAACCAAAAATGTTGACATCAGCACAACAATTGGAGCCATCGCAAAAACTTGTTTATCTGCATCTTCTGGCATGATGTCTTCCTTTTGAAGGAACTTCATACCATCACCCAAAAGTTGGAACCATCCGTGGAACCCACCAGAATCCATAGGGCCAAGACGACTTTGCATATGACTCATAGTCTTTAATAAAAAGACATAACCAAGTATTAATGCTCCCGCAGGAATCATTGCAAGAACAACCGCAGTTTTAATTGCAGTAGTTGCACCCCAACCTATATCGACAGCTAACACTAAAGAACTCATCTATCAATATCTCCCAGAATGAAATACAAACTTGCTAAGACTGTAACAACGTCCGGAACATAAATTCCCTGTAGAAGCCATGGGCAAATTGAAACATTAGAAAAACTTGCTGTACGTATTTTTGTTCTAAACGGACCAGTCGATCCTTTAGAAACAATGTAGTAACCCATTTGGCCGAGCGGATTTTCTGTCTCCACCCAGACTTCGCCTTCAGGCACTTTAATAATTTTAGGAACCTTTGCCATGTTAGGACCTGAAGGTAATTTATTTAAAAGTTGGCGTACAATATTTATCGATTCACGAGTTTCTTGTAGTCGTACCCAATATCTCGAGAAAGAATCTCCATCAGGATGCGTCCAAACTTTAAAATCAACATCTTTATAAGCTAAGTATGGTTCGCCATCACGCCGTAAATCCCAATCAACACCACTAGCACGAATATTTGAACCAGATACACCATAGCTAAGGCCAACCTCTGGAGTGATTATTCCTATACCCCTAGTTCTTTGTTCAAATATTTCATTGCCTGCTACAAGCCGATCAAAATCATCACAAGACTTCGCACAAATATCAAGTACGCGTTTACATTCGCCAGTCCATCCCCAAGGCAAATCTTTATAGAGTCCACCTATGCGATTAAAGTTTGGATGAAATCTGCCACCAGTTGCAGATTCGATCAAATTCAATACATGTTCTCTATCACGGAAACCATAAAAAGCGGGTGTAATCGCACCAACTTGCAAACCCATCTCTCCTAAAAACAATAGGAATGTAGCGATCCTTGAAAGTTCTGTGAGAATCGTTCGAATATATTCTGCACGATCAGGTGCTTTAACACCCAACAGTTTCTCTGCACCGTGGATGAATGGTACTTCGTTTGCGAAACTACTTAACCAGTCGATACGATTTATCAAAGTTGTGATTTGTGGATACGTTCTATACTCAGTAAGTTTTTCATAACCTCTATGCATGTAACCAATAATTGGATCTGCACTTAAAACCCTTTCACCATCAAGGCGTACGACTAAACGTAACGTTCCGTGTGTCGCAGGGTGTTGTGGTCCCATGTTCAAAATCATGTCACCATTATCAAGTTCAAGATTCAATTGAGAATCCGCCAACAAATTCAGTGTTTGTGGATCAATATCGATAGCCGGGGAATCACTCATCGTCTTGGCTCTCCTCGTTATCTCCTGGCATTGGCTCTACATCAACTAGTCCTGGCCAAGGCTTTATAACTCTAGCTAAAAGTGGAAAATCTTTTCGTAAAGGATTACCCTCAAAATCTCCGGGTAGATATAATTTACGGATTTCTGGATGACCGACAAAATCAATTCCATACATTTCCCAACATTCACGCTCATGCCAATCTGCACCTGCGTAAACATCGGTCCAACTAGAAACTGCCATTTCGTTTTCGTCAACATCAACTTTGATTGTTAAACCAACATGTTTAGAAGTTGATTGCACATGAGCAAAAACTTGGAACCGACCGGCTGAACCGCCAACACCAAAAGTCATCTCTCGTGGTTGTGCTGGCTGAGAAGTATCACCCGAACCCTCTTCGGCTTCTAAAGGCATCGGCATCCAATCGATACCTGCAATAAAAGATAAGTAATCTAAACCTAAAGTATCTTTACAAATTAATGCTGCTCTTGCGTAACCATCTCTTGTTACACGGATCACTAGATCGCCATAATTTATTTCCGACTCTATTAGTTCTTTACCAAAGACTTTCTTAACTTCTTTTTCTAAATCCAACAGGTCTTTCGAAATATTTGCTTCTGATGATTTTTCTTCCGAGACATCTGCAGCGAGCGTCGAGACTACAGGCTCGTCGCGTCCCGCAGGGCGCGAAGCGTCGAGCGAAGAAGAATCATCTGAAGGAACTAATTCGTCAGGCATTGACATCCGCTTTCGATTTTGTGGTTATTTCCACTGGCACATCAGGATTTGTAGTTGAAATTCCGAACTCGTTTGATGTTGGGACAGGATAGGTTGGCTGACCCAATATAGGTTTTCCTGTAAATCGAGCTTGCAACTCTTTGTTGCCAATTCCTTCCTGTTGGATTCTTTCTTGCAATAAGGTCACCGCTTGGATAAGTGCTTCTGGCCTTGGAGGACATCCCGGAACGTAAATATCTACTGGAATTATTTGATCTATTCCCTTTGTCACTGAATATGAATCCCAGTATGGGCCACCACAGTTTGCACAGCTTCCCATAGAAATAACATATTTAGGATCTGGCATTTGTTCGTACAGTCTGCGAATTGCAGGAACCATTTTGTCTGTTACTGTACCAGAGATCACTACGATGTCTGCTTGGCGAGGAGATGCAGGGAAAGGAATAACACCAATTCTCATCATGTCATATCTTGGTGAAGCAAGTGCTGCACCCATTTCGATTGCGCAACAAGCCAGTCCCCATTGGAACATCCATAAAGAATATTTTCTCGAATAGTTAAGCAACCATGTGATCGGT
>CAUJDU010000118.1 GCA_963169585.1 Actinomycetota bacterium
CATTTAAATGACCTGTGTCCAAAACCAATCTCAACATCATTGTTAAAAATATATGGCCAAAACATTGAAACTTGCTCGCCTTGAGTAATCGAATTTGTCGTCACAAAGGCAAGTTGACATTCAGATCTACTTATATACTTAGCACCTTTGTAGAACCATATCGAGATATAGTCTAGATCGCGGTATTTGTTTAGCGTTCCACTAAACACATGATCCATGTCATTCTTTTGTGCAATATTTTGTTTTCGCGAACCACCATATGGTGGATTACCTATCAAATATATTTCTGTTTCTCCATCATTTTCACAAACATCGTTCCACTCAATTTGTGCGGCATTTGCACACACGATATTTCCTGCATCTTTAAGAGGAACTAATGGGATTGCTGGGCCAAAGAGTTCTCGGAACTCTATGTTCATCTGGTGTTTAGCTATCCACAATGAAAGTATTGCTACTTCTTGGGCGAATTCTTCTATTTCTATTCCATAGAAGTTTTCGAGCTTAATTTTAGAATCTAAATACCACTGCTGGGCAATACCAACGTCTGCTTTTTTGTTTTGCAGCTGAAGTTCTTGAATACGCGCAATAATTTTGTGTTCGAGTTTGCGAAATTCTTTATACGCAATAATAAGAAAATTGCCCGATCCACACGCAGGATCAAAGATTTTAATCTCAGAAATGCGGCCCCATAGTTTCTCGAGTTTCTTTTCACTGTCAAATGCTTTTTCAAACTCCTGATGAAGATCATCCATAAACAACGGATCGATCACCTTCATAATGTTGGTAACACTCGTATAGTGCATACCCAGAGAAGCGCGCTGAGAATGGTGAACAACTGCTTGCATCATTGAACCAAAAATATCAGGATTAATCTTCGACCAATTAAGTTCACCGCAATCAATAATCAACTGGCGTGCTTTCGCAGTGAACGTTGGGGCTAACAAATGCCGACTAAAAAGTCCACCATTAATGTACGGAAATGTACGAATATATTCAGGGAAAGAAGACTTATCTTCTTCATCAAATGCTTCAAAAAGACGATCCAGATAAACGTTCAGATCACTACCATCTTCTTGTGTATGAGAAGAAATCGAATTGACAAACTGGCCTTTTTGAAAAACATCAGTATCTTCAGCAAAAAAACAGAAGAGCAAACGGGAAAAGAATACATTTAGTGAGTGGAGCGCATCTTTATCTTCAAGATGGTTCGACTTTTGGATTTCATCGTAAAGTTTTGCCATTTTTTCGGCAGCCTTACGATCAGCAATATTTTCAGTTTTTACTTGTGATTTCTCCATACCTGCCAGCGGCAAGAAAAACGTGAAATGTTTCGCAAGATCTTTAAGAGAAATATCAAGCGTCTCATCCGTTTTTGTATCAATAGCTACAAGATTGACCTCATCAGTAGCAATAATAAAACGCACATGATGTTTCGTAATTTCAGGATTATCCTTTGCATCATCAACGAAAAGATGAAGCGATTCACCCACACAAGGCTTAAAATAGACCTTCTTCTTCCATAAAATCCCAGAATCATCATTAATCAGGTTCGTATTGCCCTTTTTGATTCGGGCAATCGTTGCTTTTGGCACCCCATAAGCCAATATCAGCTCGTATATAAACTCATCACCGAAATTTGCTGATTCGCAAAGCTGAGATACTTTTGCTTCTATTTCCTCGATATTTGCCACACCAATAGTTTACAGTTAGTTGTTGAGAAACGAACGACTCACTAATAACATTCACCCCTATTACAAGGAGATGGACTCGATAAATTATGCAAAGATAACTTCATATTTCAAATTACGGGGTAGCTATGGCATCAAAACGACGAAAGCGACGAAAATCGGAACAACGACAATACTCGAATGGCCATAAAAACATAAAGAAGAGAAACGAGGAAGAACTAAATGAGTTATATGAAACTTGGACGGTAGAAGCTCAAAAATCAAAAGCGAAAGGGCAACATATAACTGCAGAAAGTTACCTAAGGAGATGGGAAGAAAATGGACTAATACGAGTTACAGACTTAACAAAACCAAGCAACTCAAAGCCTGTTTCGCCAAAATATGCCGGAAAAATCAATAACTTCTACACTCTGCCAGAGAGAATTACAGCAACTGGCATACCTCCTCTAATGATCGAAACCCTTCTATCAAAAACAGAAAGAATTGGTAACACCGCCATCTCGGTACTGCTTGATAAACCTGCATCATTTACACCAACCCATCAAACTGCTCTCGCACAATTCATAGCAGTTCAATATTTACGTGGAGTTCGACCCAGAAAGTTACACCAAGAGATTGCAGACCTTACCATAAGGATTGCGATTGGAAAGCTCCCAATAATTCATGATGAAGACCGCAAAATTCGTATTAACGGACCAATATCAACAGCCCTAAGCATGCAACTTGCTGAAGAATGTGCAGCTCACTTACGTGACCGCGCGTGGGTATTATATGAAACTCCCGCAACATTAATAACCTGCGACGAACCTGTAATTCTTGTCAAAGAGGATAAAGACTCCCGACAAGCTGTCGGGCTTTACACTGCTGACCTAATTCTTTTCCCTCTTAGCCCGTGCAGGTGCCTTGCGCTATACCATCCAGATCTAGCTAAAGAACACGTGCATAAACCATCCAAGCTCGTTTCAATCGTTCCACTTGACGAGATCATTACTGTAGATTTATGTCGACTAATCGGACAAAATGCTGAGAGGTGGCTGTATGAACGCCCTTCAAAAAAAGTTACGGCCAACCTAAAGTTTAAACCGAGACAAGGGCCAATAGTGCACGTTGAAAATATGGGCATTACAAAGCAATTGTTGCTACCCTTCGTATGAACTTAATACTTTCAGCCGTATTTACGACTCACCTCGAGCTATACGCACCTTCTTCTGCCATAACACTGGCATTTTCACTAGATCAAAAACAGCAGTCATTGCCTCTTCAATAATTCTAGATGGTTCCCTAAATGATTTAGAAAAGCGGCCCAAAGATCGTATGACCATAAGCATCTGATTCAAAGATGACTCATCGATCGAGTCAACTTCATTCTCTAAAGATTCAAGAGTAACAAAGATCTCATCGATTTCATCAGTAAATAAGCTCTCATTGTTGCGTTCTTTAATAAGAAAATCAATACTGTCATCTATTTTTTTCATACTACTTTTCAGCTCTACCACATTTTCTTGAAGATAAACCATATCCTCATTTAGTAAATTCCCCATTTCATCAAGTACTTTTTTCAAGCCCTTAATTCCCTTGTCTGAAGCTTGCTCAAGTCGAGGTGAATACAACTCAAATTTTTCACCTAAAACAGTAATCCCATCCGTAACTTTCTGAGCTTTACCCTCTAAGCCTGACACTTCTTCCTCCAAGGCCCCTAAGACTGTCATCATGTCATCGTCAGCTACAGGGTTAGCATCGAATAGTTTCAATTATTGTTTTGCTTCATCAGCTGGCAGTTGTTCGACAATGCCGATAATGTCACGAACCATGGTGTTAAGAGATGATTCGTACAAAGCAGGATCTGGGTTGGCATAATTACCTCCCAAACTCCAATTTTTATGTTGGTGCTTTGATATTGCCGCTTCAACAGGATCAGTCTCGTCTAGCTCACGTGTATCGACATACCTCAGAGGACAAAAAGAGTTTGTGTTTCCTGTAGCTTTAGCGACAGCTAGAAATTTCTGCACTTCATCACGACACGCCTGAGATTTTAAATATCTAGGAGTCACAACAGGAATAAAAATAGTTGTCCCTTCAAGCTGATTATCGATACGGTTCTGCCATTCCTCACCCCATCGCAAATCATTCTTATCGACAAAAACATGGACGTCATCCTCGCCAGTCAACAACTTATAACGTTCTTCGATATCATGACCCAGCTGTGAAATACGCCCATTTACGGCTGCATCATCTGCATGAACGTAGCTTAAAAAAATTGCTGTTTGTATCGGCTGTCCCGGCATATCCCCTCCTGGATTACTTATAGATTTCACTACATTTATGACAGAACGCTCGCTTCCACTCTTGGTCCATAACGTCGAAATGGGCAGAGCCTTGATCCCGTCTGGTTCAACTACCACACGATCTCCCGCATAAAAAACATATCCGTGGTGAAAATTCTTATGGGCGTTACGGAATGACCGTACGCCAGATGCCATACGTGGAGAATATTCACTCGAGCTTTTTATTTCTATTGCTACCGCTCTATCTTGAGAATCAACAAGAACAAGATCAACCTCTTGTTTGTTGTTCGAACGCCAATAATACGCAGAATATTCAGAGTCGGTAGACCATTCGGACTGTGCTATTAGGTCTTGGCACACAAGTTGCTCAGTTAAGTGCCCCAATGCTTCATTATTTTCTTGCAAGCTCTGACGATTAAGTCGAGCAGCCCATGTTGCTACGCTCGTATCAATCGCAAAAATCTTTTGAGCCGTTTTAGCTGTCGTAGAAACACTATTACTATATCCTCGGAGCGATTCGACTAGGAAAGAATCACGCAAATTTGAAAGGTATTCAGTTAAAGTAGATTTAGATATTTTAAGCTCAGAGGACAATCGTGTCAGGTTGATAAGAGAAGCATTTGATGCAATTACTTGATAAAAAGAGAGGAGTTTATAACGATCAAATCTGCGTGAACCCACCCCATACGACAATGAAGTATTTATGTATTCTCGCATGCGCGATTCCCAAACTTCTCCACTTTCTAGCAGCTGAGGGATGCACCCTCGCGAGATACGTTTTGCTAGTTCTGATTTTGTAGTCCCAGCATAAGATTCAAAATGCTCAAAATTACCGTCAAACAGCTTTGAGACAAGATCAATCGGCTGGCCTTCAATCTCGCCTTGAGTAAATGGCAAAAGTCGAACAGAAACTGAACGACCAGCCAATGGGTCACTTCCGCCCAACTCATCTCGCCTCAGCTTGGAACTACCAGTTAACAAAAAGTTACCATTTTGTTGGAGGTTATCGACCCGCCGCTTAATTGGTAACAATAAGTTAGGGGCAAGTTGCGCCTCGTCGATAGCGACTGGAAGTTCCACAACGTCTACAAACTGATCCCCATCGTTTGTAACAACTTCTAGAGTTGAAGCATAGGATAGGTCAATATAGTCTGAGAATTTTCCATCGTTAAGAAGGATCTTAGTTAGAGTAGTCTTGCCGACAGACCTTGCACCCTCTAGAATCACCACCGGTGAAGAGTCCAAAGATTCGATTATTCGTTGCGTTACACCACGCAGATTAATAGCCATGTAACGATTATCGCATAGGTTTAATAGTTTTGGAATAGTTTTTATTCAATTTTTCAACTACTTATACCCCTAAAAGTTTCGATAATGGCCGGTTCATACCATTTCTCTGATTCTAATGGCCCCTTAGCGATATAACGACTCATACACAACCAACAAATGATCAAAATCCATTTAACTAGATGAAACCATCGAGTTGGGACTAGTGGACGGTACGACCGACCTGATACGAGCCTAAGCCCAGATAATTGAATCACAACGATTACGACAACTTTGAACGATTCGAAAATCTGAGCCATACCCTAAACATCAATCTCGCCGATTATCGGCAAATGATCGCTAAGTTTTCCGCCGAAAATCTCTTCGATGTCACCTGCCTTGCAGCTAGATATTTTAGGTTGTAAATCTTTTGAGACATACAGATAATCAAGCTGGTTAACACCAGCACCATCCACAAAACCATAAGTTGGTACCAGCTCTCCAGAATTTAACCCACGGAGACATTCATAAAAACCGGCATCGTTCATACGATCCAAAAACTCTCTATTACCGCGAGGCTGAGGAACATCCAACGTTTCACACAAATTAAAATCGCCACCAATAATCCAAGGCAAACCATTATCCATCGCACCCGAACTTAAACAATCCAAAAACAAATCAGAAGCCCAAATACCCTTACCCAACTGAAGCTTCACATCACTCACATCAACACCTTTATCAATACGATCACCAAGCGGCCAATAAGGATTATAAACACACACCAAGTTATAACTCTTATCAAACAAACGTGCCTTCACACCAACATAAGAACCAGCGACACCCGATAACACATCGCCTACCCAAGAATGGTTTCGTGAACTAAAAACAAGCTCATCTTCGATCGCTCCTCGAACCAAAACTACGCTTTGACGGGCAACACTATTACCATTCACAGAAACAGTCGGCGAAGAAACACAACTATAAACCTCTAAAACCTCACCTGGAATATGATGGACCTCCTGCAAAAACAACACGTCAGCATCATGACCAGCAAGATATTCCCACTGGCCAGAACTATTACGACGGTTATTGAGATTCCACGAAACTATACGCATAAAACAAGTGTAAACCATATGTGTAATAAGATTGTCTTAACCTCGATGGTACCTGCACACAAACACGAGAACACGTATTTAATATACAAACTGCATTCTTTAATAGGTCCTTCAATATTTAGCTTGCTTATATCAATTACATATCTAGGTGTTGTTTTAGAGCACTATTCTTCAATAAAGAAATCTTCATCTATACTTTTTATTTCATATGTCTGCTTTGTTTGAACACCAATGTCATGCTTGAACATAAGATCAACAAGCTTGTTGCCATCGATCAAAACTAGTTTATGTCGCGCCTGCGAAGCTTTCTCTAATGCTTTAGCATCAAATGAAGATGTAGTCACAAAAACACCTTTATCAGTGTCACCACTCATCGCCCCGATAAAGTTTCTAATATCCTTCTCGTGAACCTTGTTACCCTCCTGGTAACGCTTAGCTTGAATATATATTTTTGCTAGGCCAAGCTCATCCTCATTAATTATTCCGTCGATACCTCCATCAGAAGATTTTGGTGTACCAATAAAATCGCCGTAGCCCATCCTATTTAACAACTTCAAAATAATTGTTTCAAAATAATAAGGATCAATATTCGACAACTTCTCGATCAGTTCAGCCTTTACCTCATTATCTATAAGCTCGATACCGCTTTCTATAAGATCTTCAGGAGAGGAATCTTCGCTTTGTTGAATATTTTCTTCTGCTCGCTGATTAT